>JBDHWD010000042.1:0-21968 GCA_039810005.1 Thermomicrobiales bacterium
CCGACCAGCGCGAAGGCGAGCGCAGCGGCGGCGAACGCGAGCCACTGGCGCAGGTGGCCAGGGCGCGGCTGCTCGCCGGACACGGGCGGACCCCATCCCCCTGCCCGCGGCCCAGAGGGCGCCCCGCCTTCGAGGAGAGGGGGAGACGAAGGCTGGACGGACGACGTGCTCGTCGGCTGTGCTAGCAAGCGGCTGAATGGCGTGGCCGCACGCTGCGGGACGGGCGGGGCATAGAGCGCATCGAGATCGGCGAGCAGCGTGAGTGTCGCCGGGTCAGCGCCGGTGTCGAGCAGGTCTGCGTAGTTAGTGAGAATGTGCTCAGGCGTCACCGTACTGCTCCCTCAACTGCTGGATGATGCGGGTGAGCTGCTTCTTGACTGCTGCCTCGCTCTTGCCGACGACGGCGGCGATCTCACCTGAGGAGAGTCCAGCGGCGAAGCGCAGGCCGAGCAGCTCGCGCTTCGCCGGATCGAGTGTCGCGAGGTGCTGGCGCAAGCGCTCGACGCGCTCGTTCGCCAGGGCGGCGGCTTCGGGGTCGTCGTCGCTGATGCCACGCAGGCGTTCCGGCACAAGATCCCAATCGAGCGCCGGACGCCGACGGCGGTGGGCATCGGTCGCGACGTTGCCGGCGATGCGGAAGAGCCAGGCGGCGAATGGCAGGCCACGCTCACGGTATTTCGGCAGCGCGGCCAACGCCTGCAAGAAGACCTGCTGGGTCAGGTCAGCCGCCTCCTCGACCGTTGCAGTGCGCAGCCGCAGGTAGTGATAGACGCGCGGGTGGTAGCGCTCATAGAGCGGCTCGAACGCGGACGGGTCGCGCCGGGCGGCATGCACGATCGCCGCGTCGTCCTGCGCGCCAATCCGCTCGCCCACACCCCGCTCGACCGGCGCATCCGATCGCACGCCGCCTCCTCTCGGTTGCTTGTCTACTGGTTGTAACGGATGTGCGGGGTTTTGGGGACATTGGGGAACCTCACCCCCCTGCCCGCGGCCCAGAGGGCGCCCCGCCTCCGAGGAGAGGGGGAGACCAGCGCGACGGGGTTGCCTGCCGTTTCGATACGACAGCCGACGCGCCCGAACGAGGACACCCCCTCTCCCAGCATTGGGAGAGGGGGCCGGGGGGTGAGGGCCAGCCCCAATATGCCATCCTTGCAGCGACAACAAGCGGATCGGGAAGGGGCATGCTGTGGAGCGAGTAGAAGTTCTCATCATCGGGGCAGGGGCGATTGGCTGCGCGATTGCGGCGGAGCTGGCGGAGCGCGGGCAGGGCGGCGTGGTGGTCGTCGATCGTGGTCGCGCGGGGAGCGGGTCGAGCAGTCGAGCGGCCGGGGGGTTGCGAGCGCAGTTTTCGACGGAGTTGAATATCCGGCTGACGCAGCTGTCACAGCCGTACTTCCGCGAGATCGCCGAGCAGATCGACTGGCGTGAGGACGGCTACATCTTCCTGGCGCGTTCTGCGGAGCAGGCCGAGGCGTTTCAGCGCAATGTCGATCTGCAGCGCTCGCTGGGCGTCGAGGCCGAGTGGCTGACTCCGGATGAGATGGAGAGCCGCTGGCCGTGGCTGAACGCCGAGGGGGTCGTCGCCGCAACCTGGTGTCCGACCGACGCCGTCTTCGATCAGGTGAAGTTCATGGACGTGCTGGCCGGGCGCGCCCGCGCTGCCGGTGCCGAGATCCGCGAGGGGATCGAGGTGACCAGCCTGCGGGTGGAGGATGGCCGCGTGACTGGCGTCGAGACGGCAAACGGACCGATCGAGGCGGGCATCACCGTGCTGGCGGCGGGGGTCTGGTCGCCGCAGGTCGCCGCGCCGGTCGGGCTGGAGCTGCCCGTCTCGGGATTGCGCCGTGAGATCTTCACTTTCACCGGCGCACCGAGCCTGCCGGACGGCATCCCATTCGTCGCCGATTTCGACATCGGCAACTACATCCGGCAGGACGAGAACGGCCTGCGCATCTCCGGCACGCTGACATCGGGCGACGATCCGGATACGCCGGTCAACCCGGCCGACGGCGAGAGGGCGCTGAATTGGGCGGCGACGCTGGTGCCGGCCGTGGCCGGTGTGGAGCAGACCGGCGGCTGGGCCGGGCTGACCGAAATGACGCCGGATCATCACGCGCTGCTCGGGCCGGTTGATGGCTACGAGGGGCTGATCGTCGCAACTGGCTTCTCCGGGCATGGTGTGATGCACGCGCCGGCGACCGGCATGCTGGTCGCCGAGCTGATCCTGGAGGGCGCAGCCAGCTCGATGGACATCGCGCCGCTCTCGCCAACGCGGTTTGCCGAAGGACGCGGGCTGGTTGAGACGATGTTCGCGCGCCGCCACGAACAGGGCGACATCACCACCAGCGGGAACGACGAGAGCTGAGTCTGGAGCTGCGCATACAGGATCACTGGCGATGAACGTCGGGCTGGCGCTCGACCTGATCGGCACATTCGTCTTCGCGCTCTCCGGCGCGCTGGTTGGCGTGCGCCGCGATCTCGATCTGTTCGGCATCGGCGTGCTGTCGGTCGCAGCCGGGATCGGCGGCGGTGTCGTGCGCGACCTGCTGCTGGGCATCGCGCCGCCCGCTGCCCTCACCAATCAGCTGTATCTGCCAGTGGCACTGGCGGCGGCCGGGATCGGCTTCCTCTATCACCCCGGCATCGGTCGGCTGAGCGCCAGCGTCCGGCTGCTCGATGCGGTCGGACTGGGCTTCTTCGCCATCGCCGGCACACTGAAGGCGCTCGACGCCGGCCAGGGCGCGGTTGTCGCCGTGCTGCTCGGTGTGCTGACCGGCGTCGGTGGTGGCGTCATTCGCGATGTCCTTGTCGCCGAGGTGCCGGTCGTCCTGCGTCAGGAGATTTATGCGCTGGCGGCGCTGATTGGCGGCGTGGCGTTCGTCGCGATGCGCGAGGTCGGAGTCGGCAAGCCGGTCGCGGTGCCGGCTGGTGTCGCGCTGGTAGTCATCCTGCGGATGCTGGCGATCCAGCGCAACTGGCAGGCACCGCGACCGCGGCGCTAGCGATTGAGGGCTAGTCGGCGGCAGCCTCGTCCTCGGGGCAGGGCGCATTCGAGTAGCCGGAGCGGAACGCTGCGACGGTGCCAGCCTCCGGCTCGAACTGGTGCCGCCAGACGCAGGCCGTGTCGTTGGCCAGCAGGTGGATCGAGACGGACGACTCGTCGGAAATCGTCGTGACCTTGTGGATGTCGCCGTCCGGTGGCAGGAGCGCGAAGAACTCGCCGGTCTCGACCTCCTGCTCGACGACGACTTCCAGCGTCGCGCGCTGCGGATCGGCACCGTCATCCAGCCGCCGATAGACCGTCTCGCCCTGCCGACCGCGATAGAGACCGATCAGGCCCCAGGCGAGGTGGTCGTGGACCGGTGTCGTCGCGCCAGGCGGCACAACGAGCGAGAAGAGCGCCAGCGAACCATCCTCGGCGCGATAGAGCGCGTACTGCCCGATGCCGCCGCCCATGCCGCTCGTCTCGTCCGGGCTGGCGAACTCGTTCGGTAGCCAGCCGTCGGCGGCCAGCAACCGCGAGAACGCTGGCTCCAGCGCTTTCACCCGCTCGGTATCAGTCGGAATCTCGGCCATCAGCCGCCGCGTCTCCTCGACGAGCGCCCGAATCTCGGGTGTGTCCACGATGTATCCGAAGGGCGTGTCGTCACTGACATTGCTGAAATCGCACATGATGCACCTCCTTGTTGAGGGGCATTATGCGACAGACCTCACCCCCCGGCCCCCTCTCCTCAACAGGAGAGGGGGTGTCATTACCCTGGCGTGTTCGTTGCCGTTCCTAGCTCCTCTCCCCTCGAAGGGGAGAGGCCGGGAGAGAGGTTCGCCGGGAGACACCACCTCATCCCGGCACCCAAACCCCACCGCACCATGACACCCCCTCTCCTCAGAGGAGAGGGGGCGGGGGGTGAGGTTCCTAAATCAGATGCGTCTTGCGCACGCGCACGGCGTATTTGCCGGGACGCAGGCCGCGCAGGCGAGCGGCGCGTTCGGGCTGGTCGGCGGCGAGGGTCGCGACGGTTTCGGCAGCAGGTGCTGCTTCGCGACATTCGGTTGTTTCAACGACGATCTTGCGGATCACCAGCCGCCCGTCGGCAAGGTCGACGTGGCGGCGAACTGCCGTCCTGGTCATGGCTGCCTCCTGGTCCATGTGCCTCGGCACAACGACACAACGATGTTGTCGAGACCGAGCCCGGACACAAATCACCCCCGGCGTACCGGGGGCGGAAGCAGATCACCAGACAGTGGATGCGTCTGGGAGGTAGCCTATCCGGTTCCCCCGAATTGCCGGCAGGGTTCGGCCGGCTCGGTTGTGGTACGGGACGAACTACCGTCCAACCAGTAACACCTCCACGAGGATCGAACACGCAACTCCCACGAGCCGCGGCGCTGTCCCATTGGCGGGAAATCAGGGCACATCAGGGTGTCTGACATACCCTCAGCATCGTCCATCATACGTCCGTGGGGAACGCTATGCAACCCCTCGGACCAGCGCGCGAGCCATTCTCGCCACTCACCTGGACGCCGCCCGCAGGTCGCCGAAGCGGTAGCGCATCCACAGATCGCCGCTGATTCTGTTGGCGTCGGTCACGATGCCCTGACGCCGGGCCCAGGCGCAGACGTTCGCGATATCGCGGTTCAGCAGCTCCTCGGCGTGCGGGTTCAGCATCGGATCAACGGCCTGTGGCAGATCGATGATGGTCGCCTTTCCTGACCAGTAAAGGATGTTGTAGGGAGAGAGGTCGCCATGCACGCGATCGTGCGCCAGGAAGAGCGCGACGTTGTCGAGCAGGCGGGTGAAGACGAGCTCGGCGACATCGCGCGGCAGGCGAGCGTGCTGCAGCAGCGGCGCTGGGCCGTCTTCATCACCGATGTACTCCATCAGCAGGGCACTCTCGCCACGAATGATCGGTCGCGGTACGTCTGCACCGGCTGTCGACAGGATCTGGAGCGTTTCGAATTCGTGGGCAATCCACGAAGTGAACTGGGCCGCCCGTCCGGCGCGCGACTTCTGCTCAAACGCGCGCTGGATGCGCTTGTCCCCGCCCCAGCGACCGTGCTGATAGACCGCGTCGTTCTTGAAGCCGCGTTCGGCAATCGGTCGGTACACCTTGGCGACGACCAGACCGCCGCCGATGCTCGGCCCGCCGCGGCAGACCCAGGCGGTTGCTTCCTTACCACTCTTCAGCTGCTGCAGGATCTCAACGATGAGCCGCTCCTCCAGGAGTGCTTCCAGCTCGGGAACCAGCGCGCCATCGCGCTGCATGGATGTTTCGACTGACACGATGATCTCCTTGTTTGCGATCGTCTGTTTTCGGCATCAGAAAGCCTTTGATGTTCGTCATTCAGCACCTCCTTGAAACGTCTGCGCGAATGCGCAGACATGAACCAGCAGACCGGCAGCACACCGGTCGCTCGTGACCCTGGACAGGTCATCACGACACGTGAGAGATTGGGATTGCAGCCGACCAGATCGCGGACGCTAGTCGTCCACGCGCCCGAACATACGGACGCTACGTCCGATGCCGGCGCACCTGGTGCGGTTCAGTTCTGTCTGAGTGGCTGTGGCCTACTGGCCGATCGACTGAAACCCGCGCAGCTGAGTTGTGGTGGCGGTGGCACGATTCGCGCCCATAGTGTTGCTCATCTTCGGCCCCCTGTTCCACCATCGATACCGCGACACGAGGCGTCGCGCGCTCCGACGGACCGCACGCAGAATAGCGGTCTGCTGCCTGCGCGTCAACCTGCGCTGTTCGTTTCGGTTCGTCGGCCCTATCCTGCATCTATCCGATCGGTGATCTCGGTTGAAGGGAGCTGCGCGATGAGTCTGCTACTGATCCAGGGAGTCCGGCTCTTCGATGGCGAGGAACTCCTGCCCGGTGAGCGCAGTGTCATTGTCCGTGACGGACGGATCGAGCAGGTCGCCGAGCCGGCCCAGATCCCTGAGGCCGTCCATGCCGAGGCACGCGCCGACAGCACACTCATCGAGGCTGCCGGTGCGACGCTCCTGCCCGGCCTGATCGATCTGCACGTCCACCTCATCTGGGATGGCAGTGACGATCCTGTCCGCTCGCTCGCGCTGGAGTCGCCGGAACAGACGCTGCTGAAGGGCGTCGGCTTCGCTCGCCAGACGCTTCGCGCCGGCATCACGACCGTGCGCGACCTCGGTTCGATCGACGATCAGGCGATCCGGCTGGCCGAGGCGGTCGAGCGCGGCTGGATTGAGGGGCCGCGCGTCATCGCGTCCGGCAGAACCATCGTCATGACTGGCGGACACGATCCCTTCTGGGGTTTGCCGGTCGATGGGCCGGTTGAGGCACTCAAGGCGGTGCGCACCCAGCTCTTCGCCGGAGCGCGCGTCATCAAGGTCTCGGCAACGGGCGGAGTCTACGGGCGGCCCGAAGGCGAATCGGTCGATGATGTCGAGTTGCTGCCCGATGAGTTGCAGGCCATCGCCGAGCAGGCGCACCGGCGCGGCGTGCGCGTCGCCGCCCATGCGATTGGCCGGCAGGGCATTCAGAACAGCATTGACGCCGGCATCGACACGATCGAGCACGGCCACTTCCTGACGCCGGAGCAGGCGCAGACGATGGCCGAGCGCGGCATGGCGCTGATCCCGACGCTGTACGTGTATCAGAATCTGGCTGAGAACCCTGCCATTCCGGCCTATGCCCGCGCGAAGGCGCGTGAGGTCATTGAGCGGCACCAGCAGGCATTCGCCGACGCGCGATCCGCCGGTGTGCTGATCGGCGCAGGGTCGGACGCCGGATCGCCCGAGACACCGCACCCCGCCCTGATCGAAGAGATCGAGGCGCTCGTGAATGGCGGCATGAGCCGCACAGCCGCGCTACGCGCCGCGACTGCCGACGCCGCCCGCATCCTCGACCTGGACGCAGAGATCGGCCTGATCCGCCCTGGCTATCGCGCCGATCTGACGCTGGTGGACGGTGACCCGACTATCGACCTCGCAGCATTGCGCCGCGTCTGCCACGTCATTCAGGACGGCAGCATTCGCGTCTGAGCGATCAGGTTGAGCGCGCCTCGGCACGCTGCGCTCGCCACTTACGCGCGGCGAGGAACAGCGCCATCGTCGCAGCGAACGCCATGCCGCCGAGCACTGGCGACGCTGACGGTGCCGGCGGAACACTGACGACGCCCCGCTCGTCGCTGAGCGCTGGTTGATCAACGTAGCGACCGTGCGACGGGACTGCGATCTGATCGAAATCGGCTGCCAGGACGCGCAGCTCATCGCGCAGTTCGTCGCCCCGCATCGGCTTGCCGTGTCCGGTCGCGGCGATGGTCGGCTGGATGTCAGCCAGCAACTCAACCGACAGCCGCGCAGCGACCCAATTCGTCGTGTAATACGCCGGAGGACGACGAACGTGGCGAGGCTTGGTCAACGCCTGGATCGCCGACTCCTGCTGCGTCGTGACAAATGCGTCGCCGGCCAGCAGCAACCCGTCGTTCTCGCGGAACAGCGCGACATGGCCGGGCGCATGGCCGGGTGTATGCAGCCAGCGCCAGCCGGGCATGCCCGGCAGCGAGCCATCCGCTGGTAGCAGACGTGCATACGCCGACACATCGACCGGGCCATGCGGATAGAGGAACGAGAGCCACGACATCGCCCCGCCGCCGACGCTGGGATCGGGCGGCGGATACGACGAGCGACCGGTCAGATAGGGCAGCTCAAGCTCGTGGGCATAGACCGGCACATCCCATCGGTCGGCCAATTCTTCCAGCGCGCCAACGTGATCGAAGTGCCCGTGGGTCATCACGATCGCAGACGGACGCGCGCCGGTGCCAAAACGATGCTCGGCAGCACTCACGATCTTGCTAGCACAGAATGGCAATCCGGCATCAACCAGCACCCAGCCCCGATCACCTGCGCCGGGCACCCCAACGAAGTAGACGTTCACGATCGGTTGAGCAAGGCAGGCAACGTCAGGTACGACCTGACTGAGCGGCCCGGACGGGGTGGCCTTCTCGTTTGTGCGGTGTGCATCCCCTGGGTTCATGTGGCTGGCCTCTCGCTGTTATGTTGATTGCCACCCGTGATGTCAGCCGGAGCATGGTCAGGCAGTAGCGACCACATCGGCGAGATGCCACGGCGCATGAGCGGTGCCGCCGCTGGTCTCCGGAGCACAGACCGCCGTCATCGGTCAGGTCGGCAATCTTCTTCGCGTACGCACGAGACGATCTGTGGCCGCGTTGGACAGTTGACCCTGGGGCACGTCGTGATACGGTGATTCGAGGTATTCAGGACTCGTCTGTAATGGAGGAGACAATCACCAGTGAAAGCAACTGACGTCATCCTGGCGCAGCTCAAGCAGGCGCGCAACACGATCAACTTCGCGACGTCCGAGCTGAGCGCCGACGAGTGGAACCACCGCGGCGAGGGCGCGACCATCCAGTCGATCGCCGCCATTTATGGCCACACCAGCCTCACGCAGGACTTCCTGATCAACCAGCTCGTTCGCGGTGAGGACATGATCTACACCCGCGATAACTGGTCCGTGAAGACGGGCGTCGAGAAGCCGGAGGGCGGCATGCCCGACGGCTGGTCCGACACGATGAAGTCCGCCGATATGGCTGCGTTCCGTGATTACCACGCCGCCGTCGCCACTGAGATCGACGCATACATCGGCTCACTGGCAGACGAGGATCTCGACAGGATGATCACCTTCGGTCCGGTCGGCGACATGCCGCTGGGTATCTTCCTCGCCAACGTCATCGGCTGGCACATCTGTCACCACGCCGGTGAAGTCGCCGCGCTCAGCGGCATGCTCGGCCACAAGGGCTCGTCCGTCTAACCCCGGGTCGCACAGCTCATCCGCGCCGGCGTGCCCGACACGTCGGCGCGGCAGACCGGCAGGACGCTCCCCTATCCAATCTCGCCGTGACCTCTTGGCAAATCGCGGTTCGTCCCGTATTCTGCATTAGAACGAACGTTCGATGTACGTACGGAGGTGACCGTGGGTGAATGGCTGCAGGTCGAGCCGACCGGCAATCGCGCCTGGCTGGCGACGCCAGAGAGCGAGGCCGGCCCCGGAGTCCTGGTGCTGCATGCCTGGTGGGGTCTGACGCCGGTCTTCACCGACGTCTGCGACCGACTGGCGGCGGAGGGCTTCGTCGCACTGGCGCCGGGGCTGTATCCCGATGGAGCGACGACCGATTCGATCGCCGAGGCCGAGAAGCTGGTCGATGCGCATGACCGTACGCGAGAGACCGTCGAGGGGATCATCCTCGCCTCGGAGTATCACCTGCGCCAGTTGCCGGCGGTAACGAGCGACCAGATTGGCGTTGTCGGCTTCTCGATGGGAGCCTGGTGGGCGCTGAGGCTCTCCCAACTGCGCCCGGATCACGTCGGCGCGGCCGTGACGTTCTACGGTACGAGTGGTGGTGACTTCAGCGCGGCCAAAGCCGCCTATCAGGGCCATTTCGCCGAGCAGGACGACTTCGAGCCGCTGGAGGAAGTCCGCACGCTGGAAGAGTCGATCCGCGCGGCTGGGCGCGAGGTCGAGTTCTACACCTACCCGAACACCGGCCACTGGTTCTTCGAGGCGAACCGACCGGACGCCTACAACGCCGAGGCGGCGACGCTGGCCTGGGATCGCATGATCGCGTTTCTGCGGGCACAGCTCGTCTAGGCAGAACCACCTCCCCAACCAGCAACACGCACACAAGGAGGCACCCTATGGACCTGCTCGACCGCATGCTTCATCACGACCAGTGGGCGACAACGATGTACCTCGAGAAGAGTCGCGACCTCAGTGATGCGCAGCTCGACCAGACGTTTGATATCGGCCAGACGACGCTGCGAGACACATTCGATCACCTCATCGCTACGATCAACTTCTGGACGCAGCAGATGATCGGCCAACCAGCCCCGCCGGATCGCGAGGGTACGCCTTCTATCGTCGAGCTGATCGAGCGCCACAACCGCAACTACGCGCTCTTCGCTGATGCGGCCCGCAAGGCGCAAGATGAGGGACGCCTCGACGATACCTTCGTCGACCACTTCGGTTACACGCAATCCATCGGTAGCACGATCCCCCACGTCATCCTGCACAACGCACTGCACCGCTCCGAAGCCCGTCACATCCTCGAACGACTCGGCGTTGCTGATCTGTGGGATGGCGATCCGCAGGAGTGGGAGCACATGACGGGCCGGATCGACGCAACAAGGAGAGCTTCCGATGGCGGACAGGCAGCTGGGGATTGACGAGATTCTGGATCGGCTACGCGATGCCCCATTGCAGATGGTGATCGTGGCCCGGGAGGCAACGCCGGAGGAGCTCCGCACCACGCCCGCACCGGACGAGTGGTCGGCTGTTGACATTCTCGCCCACCTGCGGGCCTGCGCCGATGTCTGGGGCAGTTGCATCGAGCAGCTTCTCGCCGAGGACCACCCAACGATCCGGGCTATCAATCCGCGCCGCTGGATCAAGCAGACCGACTATCGTGAGCTTGAATTCCAGCCATCGCTGGACGCCTTCATCTTGCAACGTGCCGAGCTCATGACCATCGTCGAGCCACTGCCAGTTGCGGCGTACGCCCGCACCGCGACGATCATCGGTGCCGGCCGGCCGCTGGAGCGGACATTGCGGTCCTTCGCCCAACGCCTGGTCGTCCATGAACGACCGCACATCCGCCAGATGGCGCGGGCGGCCAACGTGCTGCTGTGATGCACCGCCGCGTCAGAATGCAATAGACAGGCAGGAGCCACCATGACCACACGGGAAGACGCGATCAGCAGGATCCACGATGAACGCGCAGACTGGCAGGCGCTGCTGAACGAGGTCGGCGAGGACCATATGGAGCAGCCTGGCCCGATGGGTAATTGGACATTCAAGGATCTCGCCGGCCACCTGTTGGGCTGGCGCAACCGCACGCTCGATCTGATCGAAGCCGGCCCCGATGGAAGCCCGCCTCCGCCCTGGCCGAGCAACCTGACGACCGACGATGAGATCAACCAGTGGATCTACGATCAGCACCGCGACCGCCCGATAGCGGATATTCTGGCCGATCTCGACCGCTCCTACGATCGCCTGGTGCGCGCAATCGAAGCAATGCCGGAGGATGATCTCGTGACACCGGGACGCTTCCAGTGGATGGAAGGTGCGGCGCTAATCGACCTCGACTACGACGGCCATCTCCGCTCGGAGCACGAGCCAGCCATCCGGGCCTGGCTGGCATCAATGCCGCAATAAGCAGAATCCGAGAGGATGGCGCGGCGCAATGACTGAGCAGACAGCACCGATTCGTCCCGAACCGTCGAGCGCCGGCGACGAGGCTACGACGCTGCTGGGCTACCTCGAACGCCAGCGCGCGACGTTCACCTGGAAGTCAGGCGGCCTCAACGCAACCGGCCTGCGGGCCACCCTCGGCCAGTCAGCGATGACGCTCGGCGGCATGCTGAAGCATCTGGCGCGCTTTGAGGACGATATGTCAACCGAGTGGATCATGGGTAACGAGCAGCTGCCGCCGTGGAACGCCGTCGACTGGGACGCCGACCCCAACTGGGACTGGCGCACGGCCGGCGACGATACTCCCGAGGCGCTCTACGCTCGCTGGCACGATGCCGTCGCCCACTCCCGCGGAATCATTGCGGCGGCGCTGGCCACGCGCGGACTGGATAGCCCACAGGATGGCGTGCCCAGCTTGCGCTTCGTGCTGCTGAACATGATCGAGGAGTACGCGCGACACAATGGCCACGCCGACCTCATCCGTGAATCAATCGACGGATTGTCCGGGCACGATCCTCCGGAGTTAGCTTCGTAACGCGTGAGCACACAATGGAACGTCATGAAAGGTGAGTCTCCACTTTGAATCTACTGACCGACGGGACGACTCCGGCATGAGACTCAGCGCACGGGCGCTGAATCGCGCCACACTGAGCCGCCAGATGCTGCTGCAGCGCGAGTCGGTGCCGCTCGACACAGCAGTGCGCAGGCTGGTCGCGCTACAGGCGCAAGAGCCTGCCTCGCCCTATCTCGCACTCTGGAATCGGCTGGAAGAGTTCGACGCCGCTGACCTCGACACCGCGTTCGCAGACTGGCGCGTCGTGAAATCCAACGCCGTCCGATTGACTCTGCACGCAACCAGCATCGACGATTATCCGCTCTTCCGACAGGCAACCGAGCCAACGATCCACGCCGCCCGACTGCGCGACCGGCGCTTCGTCGAAAGCGGCCTCGACGAGGAGACGACCGCGAGACTAGTCGCCGACCTGCTGGAACACGCTGCCGAACCGCGTCCGGCCGATGATCTGCAAGCCTGGCTCAATGAGCGGCTCGGCGACGTGGCCCACCCGGGCATCTGGTGGGGCCTGCGGCAATACTCACCGCTGCTGCATGTCCCCTCCGGCGCAACCTGGACGTTCGGCGGAAAGCGCGGTTTCGTCGCGCCGCCGCGTCTGCCGGCATCCGGCGAAGCGGCATCCGCCGAGGGGATGAAGGCGCTGACGCTGCGCTACCTCGCTGCGTTCGGCCCCGCCTCGATCGCAGATGTCGCGCTGTTCGGGATGGTGCAGCGCTCGCGGGTCCGTGCGGCACTCAAGGATCTCAGCGATCAGGTCATTGAGGTCGAAGGCCCGGATGGCAAGCCGCTCTACGACATACCCAACGGCCCGCTGCCCGACGAGGACACGCCCGCGCCACCGCGCCTGCTGGGCATGTGGGACAACGTGCTGCTCGCGTACTCCGTTCGCGACCGCGTTATCCCGCCGGAGCATCGCAAGAGCGTCATCCGCATCAATGGCGACGTGCTGCCGACGCTGCTCGTGGATGGCTATGTCGCCGGCATCTGGCGCGCGACGGAAGATGGCATTGAGGCGATGGCGTTCGAGCCGCTATCGGACGACGTCTGGGAACAGCTCGCCAATGAGGCCCGCACGTTGCAGCAGTTCCTGGCCGATCGCGACCCGCAGGTCTTCCGCCGCTACAGCCACTGGTGGAACAAGCCGCTCCCCGGGACGCCGCGCCTGTTGGCAAGCGGATAAGGGGCTAAATGGATACGCACAGCTAGCGGCCGCCACACACTTGGCGGCCGCCCTCGCTACCCACTCGCGTCCTCAGGAACGCGGATCGATCGGCGTAAACTGCCCCACTTGCGCTTCAATGATCTCTCCGGCATCCAGGCAGATGTCCTCGCGGAACCGGCGCGAGACGATCTGCACACCCATCGGCAGATCATTGACCGGCGTCGTCGGCACGGCCAGGCCCGGCAGCCCGAGCACCGGCAGCACCAGCTGGAACGACAGGGCGCGGAGCGTCCGCCGTGCCCCATCCAGATCCTGCACATCAATCCCGGCCGGTAGCGCGACTTCAGCGCACGACGGCATGATGATTAGCGGATACGTCTCCATGAACGTGTTCCAGGCGCGCAACAGGACATCGCGCTCAACCAGCGCATCAAGGTAGCGGGGCAGGTCAGCGCCGTCGCGCAACTGGAACCAGAACTCGATGAAGCGAGAGATTCCGGGGTCGCCACTCTCCCGCGCCTGCGGGCGCAGCGACAGGTTGAGGTCGGACAGGCCAATCGGGTGCCACGTCTCCCAGACCCGCGCAATATCCGGCGGGGTGATCTCTTCGACCGCGTATCCGGCCGCCGCCAAACACTGTCCCGCCTCGCGCACCGCAGCAACCGCCGCCGGATCGATCTCGATGCCAACGACCTGTGTCACCAGCGCGACACGGATCGGGCGCTCCAGCGGCTCGCCAACGAGCGGCGCCGGAGCCCACCAGGTATCGCGCACGTCCCGCGCAGCCATTGCGGCCAGCGCGAGCCGCGCATCGCGCACGCTGCGAGTGAGTGGCCCCTGCACCGACATCAACTGCGACGACATGCGCCGTGTCGGGCCACTGGGATTGAACGCCGGCACACGGCCGAGGCTGGGACGCAGCCCGACGATGCCGTTGCAGTAGGCCGGCCAGCGCACAGAGCCGCCGATGTCGTTGCCCTGTCCGATGACGCCGATACCGGCTGCGATCGATGCCCCCGCGCCACCGCTCGATCCGCCGCAGGTCATCGCTGCATTCCACGGGTTGAGCGTCCGGCCATGCAGCGCATTTTCGGTCATCGCGCGCATCGAGAACGCCGGCGCATTCGTCCGTCCAATGACGATCGCCCCGGCGCGACGGAGATTCGCCACCTGGGCGCTGTCCTCGCTGGCGATGAAGTCCTTGAGCACCGGCGCGCCATTATCAGTCGGCAGACCAGCCTGATCGGAATTGATCTTGGTCGTGATCGGTAGTCCGTGGAGCGGACCGACCGCATCGCCAGCCTGGCGCGCCCGGTCGGCCAGGTCGGCCTCAGCCAGCGCCTGCTCGTGCAGCATTGGCGGCACAACCGCGTTGATCTGCGGGTTCACGGCATCGAGCCGCTCCAGATGGGCCGTCATCGCCTCCCGCGCCGACACACGCCCATCACGAATCAGCCCCGCCAACTCCACCGCATCCAGCCGCCACAGCTCATTCGCCATGCTGCATCCCTTCACCTATCGTTCCGAACGTCCAGATCCCAGGCTATCCGCGCGGCGCGGCTATCTGCCTGAGTTGCGATAATGCCGCTACTCGACGCGCCAGCGCTCTTCGCTGGCATACGTTGAGCGGCCCTCGACGATCGTGCCAAGCACATCAAGATGGAGGAGATCGTTGGGATCGACCGCCGTTGGATCCTGGGCGAAGATCGTGAAGTCGGCGTACTTCCCCGGCTCGATGCTCCCCTTCTTCCGCTCGGCATGCTCGGCCCAGGCTGCGTCCAGCGTGTAGCCCTTTAGCACCTGCTTAATGGTCAGCGCTTCCTCCGGCCGGCGACCCTCGGCCGGCGTGCCATCGAGCGCCTTACGGGTCACCGCCTCGTAGAAGCCGACGCGCGGGTCGAGCGTCTCGACCGGCCAGTCGGTTCCGAGGCAGATGCGCGTGCCAAGCTTGAGAAACGATTGCCAGGCGTAGGACGTCGGCATCCGCTCCGGGCCGACGCGCGACTCGACCCATAGCAGGTCGGTCACGGCATGACACGGCTGCAGCGAGGCGATGACACCAAGCTTGGCGAAGCGCGGCATGTCCTCCGGCGCAACGACCTGCTCGTGCTCGATGCGATGCCGATGGTCCGGCCATTGGTAGGCAGCTGTCGCGCGCTCGATGCTGTCGAGCGCCATCCGGCAGGCGGCGTCGCCAATGGCATGCAGTGCCACCTGGATGTGATGACGATGGGCGCGCTCGATGATCGGATCGAGCTCCTCCTGCGAGATGCGCGGCACGCCGGTATTGTCCGGGTCATCGGAGTATGGCTCCAGCATCGCCGCCGTCCGCGACCCGAGCGTGCCATCGAGCGAAAGCTTCAACGCGCCGATCCGGATCCAGTCGTCACCGAAGCCCGTGCGTGCGCCAATCGCGATCAGCGGCTCCAGGAATGGCTGGTCAACCTCCCAGCCGCGGACGAGCGTATTCACTCGCAGCGTCAGCTCGCCACGCTCGCGAAACTCCTGGTACAGCGCGATGTCCTCAGCCGGGGTGTTGTCGTGGATGCCGGTGATGCCGTACTGCGCAGCCGTCGCCAGCCCCTGCCGCAGAGCATCGCTGCGTGAGGCGTGATCGGCAGGCGGGATCAGGCGCTCAACCAGCTTCTTGGCCGTCTCTTGCAGGATGCCGGTCGGCTCACCGCGCTCATCGCGCACGATCCGGCCGCCATATGGGTCGGGTGTGGTGGCATCGATACCAGCCAGCCGCAGCGCAGCAGAGTTCGCCCAGCCGACGTGCGCGTCTGCGCGGCTCAGATAGACCGGATGATCCGGCGCGACGGCATCGAGATCGGCGGCGGTCGGCAAGGCGATGACATCGGCGCGCTTGGTATCGTCCCAGCCGCGGCCAGTGATCCAGGAGCCTGCCGGTGCAGCAGCGACCTTCTCGGCGACTCGTCGCTGCATCTCAGCCATCGTTGCCACACCAGCCAGCCGCACCCGGCTGAGCGACTCACTGCCCATCACGAAATGGGTGTGGGCATCGATCAGGCCGGGAATGAGGGTTGCGCCGTCCAGGTCCAGCACGCGCTGCGCCTGACTGCGCAGCCCGGCCAGCTCCTCGCGAGTGCCGACAGCAACAATCCGGCCCTGCGCGACAGCGACGGTTGACGCTGTCGGCTGGGCCGGATTCATGGTGAGCACATTGGCATTCTCTAGCAGCAGGTCGATCACCAGCGCCTCCAGTCCACAAGCACCATTGTGTGCGTTTCAGACTGGCAGGATAGTCGAAGCCGACTAACCTTGCGAATGCGGCCTGATGACCGGGGAGGTCAACCTCAGGCGGGTATCTGGTTCACGAGCTTCAGGTCACGGGTAGAAAAAGGAAGCTCTACCCCGCGCTGCCCCCCAGCACGAAACACATAACCGATGCCGCGGACGGTGTGGATGTAGCGTGGATGATCAGGATCCGGCTCGATCTTGCAGCGAATCCGGCGGACATAGACGTCGACGCGGTTCGTCTCGCCGATGAAGTCGTAGCCCCAGACGCGCTCGATCAGACGATCCCGCGAAAGCGCGATCGCCGGGTTGCGCATGAGCACCTCAAGGATGCGCATCTCGGTCGGCGTCAGGCTGATCGGCTCGACAGCGTCGCTCCGATAGGAGAGTTCGCCAATTGACAGCTCGGCATCTCCGACGCGCACGGTTGTGCCGGCCGACGCTGCGGCGGCGCGGACGTAGCGGCGACAGACACTTGCGACACGGGCAACCAGCTCCAGCGGCTCGAACGGCTTGACGATGTAGTCGTCGGCGCCGATCGCAAAAGCGCGCAGCTTGTGGTCGATGTCGGTGTGTTCCGAGACAAAGATGCTCGGCCCAAGGTAGCACGAGCTGTAGATATCAGACAGCAAGGTGTAGCCATCGGTGTCGGGCAAATCAGTGTCGAGGATGAGCAGGCTGGTCTCACGGGCCTGCAGCAGATCGCAGGCATCTGCGCCGTGTGAGGCCACAACGACGTCAAACTCGGCGTCCTCGAGCCCGGCGCGCATGCGGTCTGCTGATTGCCTATCGGCGTCGATGATCACTATCCGGTCGGCCATCGTCCCCTCCTACGAGAACATGATCCAGCCGGTAGCGACACAGCAAACCGGCACGATGCGAATCATCGGCCGGTTGCACCACTCGCTCAGCGCGGGCGAGGCGCCCAGATTACAGCCCGCGCTTCAACGCTTCCGAATTGTCAGACGGACCATCAAGCGAACAAGATCGCTTGATGGTAACACGAGACGACCTCAAGAACGTTGGCGAGTGCGGCAATGCGGATCATCTCAGTATTGTCATGAGATAACGTCTCACATTTTCGTCACCACGTCAAGTTCGGCCGCTACAGCCTGTGTGCGGCGCTGTCAGCGAAGGAAAACGCCCGACCATCTTCGACGCATGCCCCCTGGTAGATGCTGATGGGATATGTTGCCTGCGCTGGCCCAACCGATCATGGGTGGCCAAGCCCTGTGACTTGAGCTGACTCCGCACGAGAGATGGTTCAGATCATGAGATGTTCGCGCTGGTCACTGATCACAGGTTCGGTAGCGCGTGAATCCGGCGAACTGGACAGGACAGCGGACGTCATCTGCGCACGGTGGTGCGGCTATGTCAGCGCAGACCGAGACGTTCCCGGAATGCGATACGCTCTCCGCTACCGACTGTCAGGCGATGTTCATCCGACGGATGAGCGTGAGGAATCGTTCGATACGCTCCATGTCCCACTCGGTCATGTCGACCTGAATCGCCAGCGACACCCCCGGAGCGATCGTTGTCGGCACCGCCATGGCCAGTCCATCCAGCGACAGGCCAGCTTCGGCAGGTTGTGGCTGAGGAGCCGGCGTCGGGTCCACCGGCACAGAGCGTTCGGGCTGTGGCAACGCGCTGGACAGCCGATCCAGGAACGGAGCGAGCGTCGCGCCGGCGCTGCCGGCCAGCTCCAGACGGGTTGTCTGCCCGCGGACACCGCGCCGGTAGATGCCGAGGCCGGCCTCGTCGGCCAGTCGAAAGAAGAATGTGCGCGCCTCTTCAACCCGATTCCGTGGCTGCCCGAGCCGCATATCAACTTGCCACAGATGCTCAACCCACGGCGCGTCGAGCACCGCAAGATCGTCGGCGATGGCGCGCTCAAGCGGCGCGCGGTATGGAGGGTACCCGGCAATCGCCTCGACCAGACGCTCGCCACGCTGGGCGCGATCGGGCGCGTACGCCAGTTGCTCACCAAGGAGGGTCAGGCGCACGTCACCGGCCTCGCTGCGCTCGATCAGGCTCAGCTGCTCCAGGGCATTGAGCGTCTCCCGCAAACCCTCACCAGCGCCGAACCGAACCTCGAGCGCAGAGCGATCGGCCCCTTTGCCCTTGCAGTAGTCGAGCACGTTCTCCATGTCGCGCCAGTCCGTGCGATACGGCAGGATAATTTCCACTCCGAGCGCCCTTTCAGCATTCATCGCCAAGCCCGACCAACTGCTCACGCGAACGCGATCAAAGCCCCACGAACCCGTCACACGTGACGATAGCCGACAACAACCAACTCGTCAACGCCCCACGTGCATCGGCATCGCGGTACCGCCACGCGTTATCGTCACGCGACGCTGTCATATGTTCGGCATATCGCCACGCTGAGTGCTACTTGAGTTGATGAATATAACCTGCTACTCTGTGTGCGGGATACGGTTGTGGCTTTATGGATCAAGCGGGGTAACGGCGATCATGGCCAGTCCAGAGTCCGGACAACCCACTCGCGGCACCGTGTCGCCATCAGGTCGGCCGGGCGCTGCGCGCGATCCGGCCGTTACTGGCGCACAGCCGATGCGCGCCGAGTCGAGCAGCTCCGAAGCGACGCCGCGAACGACCAGCAGTGCAACGGAACGGGCCCAGAGCGGCGAGGATGTTCGCCGTCGCGGCTGGTTCTGGCACTGGAACACGGTCGTTACGCAGTATGCGCCGCTCATTGGACTAAAAGGTGTCGGGCTAATCAACTCCTATACCGTCTGGACCGACCGGCGCGAGGAGTCGCCGCATCGCGGCTACGCGTTCCCGAGCCAGCAGGCCGAAGCCGACTTCTATGGAGAAGATCGCGCCGAGCTGATTACGATCAACAAGATCCTGGTCGCACTGGATCTGATCGAGATCCGCAAGGAGATGATCCTGCGCACGGATGCCAAAGGTCGGCGCTGGCGCGTGCCGCATAACCTTTATCGTGTGAAGGATAGAGATGACGGCGTGAATCTACGTGCGTCAGATGTTCTTGCTGTGGCAAGTCTCGCAGACATGGACCCCGCCGTCTATCGCTACACGCGCCGCGTCTACTCACCGAAGTTCGCGCCGATCGATCGCGACAACGTCTGGCACGCCATCCTCGAGGAGCTAGCCAGCGATCCACTGTGGCAAAAGCTCCAGGAGCGCACGCGCGAGATCGAAGAGCGCGCCAGCGCGCGAACACGCGCCGGCCACCGCAAACGGGCACGAGCTTCGCAGGATACTGCGCCAGATCTCGCGGTACTGACCAGCGGTCAGGGCGATGACGATTTGTTGCCTGAGACAGAACAGAGCGATCAGAAAGGCGGTCCGCAGGCGACCACTGTTGCTGCATCCAACAGAGGTTTGCCGATGCAGTCAGTAGTCGATGTTGATCACATCAACAGTGGTTCAGCCGCCGATGTTGCAGCGACCAACACAGGTTGGGACGCCAAATCGCCGAGCAGTGATGGACAGAGCAGCAATGGTCGATCAACCGATGTTGCAGCGACCAACACTACGTATGACCAAGACCAGATCACTACGACAACAACAACAACTCCGCGTGCAGAACGCGCGGAGGCGATTGCGGGTCGGCGCGATGTGCCATCGCCGACGACTCCCGGAGATCCGGATCGCGTAGCACGGCCAGCGGTCAGCGATCTGACCGCGACACGCGCCACCGGGAGTGCGCGGACGGTGGGATCAGCGATGCCTGCGCAACAGAACTCAACTGAGGCTGAGGAGGAGAACCGCAATGGTGGGACGGGCCGTGCAGTCATGGGGCATGCTCGGGCGGCTGATCCGATCGAAGACACATCGAACAGACCGATCGAGCCTGGATCCGTTGGAGGCGTCGCAGCGAGCGGCCCGCCGACCGAGCGGGGTGTTGCTGGAGCCGTTGCCGATCGCAGCGCAGGCCCTGTGGTCGATCCATGTCCACTGGTCGTTTCCATCTTCGAGGCCGCCAACGATCGACGATCGACGCCGCTCGAACGCATCATGCTGGCCGAGCTTGAGCGCGATGCCGATCCTCCAGCTCGAGCCGCCGGATCGACCGGCTCCGACTGGCTCGTTGCCGCGCTGCGTGAGGCGGTCGGCGCTGGATCGTCGTTCGTCGCGCCGAAACGCATCCGCGAGATCATCCAGCGCTGGGAAGCCGACGGTGACGGACCACGTGGCGCGGGCAGCGCGGATGACGCACCGCTGGCAACGCCATCAGGAGTAGTCGCCGATACGAACGCTGCTGAATCCGTGCCGCCCGACGTACGCCTTCCGGGTGGCGCGCGGGGTGCGCGCACCTGGGCGAGCGTGCTGGAGAACCTCGCCGGGCTTCTCGCCGGGGAGACGTTCGATCTGCTGTTCGGCGGCAGCTTCATTCGGCGCTATTGGCGGGGCATGGTCGAGGTCGAAGTACGCTCTGCCGCCGCTGCTGACAAGCTGTCGGCCGAATATCGGCCGCTCGTGGAGCGCCTGCTGAATGCGCGCCTGTCGAAGCCAGTGGCCGTCAGCTTCCATGTGTCGGATGCGGCGAAATCTGTTGAAACACCTCTTCACGAAGATACCGATCCTTCGCTGCCGGTGCTGCGCGTCTCGCAGTCCGATGTCGATCTTGGTCGGCAGGTCTGGCACGTCGTGCTGAGCGATCTTGCGGCGGCTGCGTCTCCTGATGAGATCGATCGTCTCGCGGGCGTCGTGCCGATTGGGCAGGACGCCGCCGGGTTCATGCTGCTCGCCTCGCCATCTCCTGTCGCTCGCCGTCTCCTTGAAGGCCGCTTCCGTGAGGCCGTCGAGCGCTCCCTTTCGGCGCTCCTTGGGCGCGCTATCCGCATCCGCTGCGTCGGCCGCGACGAGTGGGCGATCGTGGATGAAGCGGCATCGACCCCCTGAGTCTCACAACGCTCCGATCGACATATCCCGCGCTTGTCCGTGTGGCCCATTCGCGCGGCTGTAATCCATAACCGTGCGGCGGACAGTACAGGATGAAGGGTGACGCATGGACGGCACCCGGGGATTTGGTGAGGAGCGAGTGTGGGACCACCACGGAAGGATGAGCCTGCTGCGCGCGACAGGCTGGCGCATCTCTATGAGAGTCATGCCGGTGTTGTCTTTGGATATCTGCGGCGGCGGACAGACCAGGCGACAGCTGAGGATCTGCTGGCGGAGGTATTTCTCGTGGCCTGGTCGCGGATCGGACATGTACCGCAACATGAAGCCGGTTGGTTATGCGGCGTCGCGCGGAACCTGCTGGCGAATCACAACCGTGCGAACCGTCGTCGCGAGCAGCATGAAATGCGGAACTTCCATCTTGAGGTGCCGCTGGCATCTACGCAGATGCCCGACACAAGCATCGACCCTGATCTGATGAGGGCATTGCAGCAACTGTCCCCGCATGATCGGGAGATTCTCACGCTCATTGCCTGGGATGGTTTGAACAACACCGAAGCGGCCGCTGCACTCGGATGCCGTCTCGCGACATTCAATGTCAGATTGCACCGCGCTCGTCGGCGGTTCGCCCGACATCTGGCAGCTACCGAGAAGGACAGGCCGATCGTCGTACCTCAGCGACGGATGCAGGAGGCGAATGGTGAGTAAGCACGACGAGCTCGCGCGGCTAGCGCGAGCAAACCCCGTCCCAGATGATGCTGTCTGGGAGAGTGATAACCAGCGCCAGATGCTGTATCGGAGCATCGTCACAAATCTCGATCGTCGCCGGCCAGCCGCGCGGCGG
>JBDHWD010000043.1:0-21889 GCA_039810005.1 Thermomicrobiales bacterium
TTCAGCTCGCTGCGAACGAGCTGGGCTTGACGGTTGAGGAGCGCGAAGTCGACCGCACCGAGCTCTACATCGCCGACGAAGTGTTCATGATGGGCACTGCGGCGGAGATCACACCCGTCTTCTCGGTCGACCGCTATCAGGTCGGCAACGGTGATGTCGGGCCGATCACCCGCAAGCTGGAGGAGCTGCTGGACGATTGCTTCCGCGGCAAGTCCGGTCTGCGACCCGAGTGGCGCACCGCCGTTGGTGTCGCCGCAGCAAGCGCGGTCGCCGACTAGCCAGATCACAACGACACGAGAAAGCGGGGCGGCGATATCGCCGCCCCGCTTTTTTTGCGCTCTGTGCGAATGGCCTCGCGCTTAGAGCAGGCCCTCGTTGTGCATGCGCGCGATCGTGCGCTCGAACCCGGCGATGGTCTTGTCGATATCGTCGGTCGTGTGTGCAGCACTGAGCCAGCCGCCACCGAAGGTGAGGTCGGTACCCTCGAGCATAAGACCGGAGATCAGGCTGCTCTTCAGCTTGCCGGGCAGGCCGCCCTTCAGGTCAGCCAGCTCCATGCCTTCCGGTCGGCGAATGTCGCCTGCCTGCATGTTGCCGCAGGTCTTGCCGAGGATCAGGTGGAACACTGACGACTCGCCGTAGCAGAAGCCGGGTAGATTCTGGTTGACCAGCGCGGTATTGAAGCCGATGCGCAGGCGCTCGGCCAATGCGTCGGCCTTTTTCTGCACTTCCGGGTCGGCCACGAGCTCAAGCATGGCCGCGCCGGCGACAGCAGAGAGCGGGTTCCCGTTGTACGTGCCGGGGTGGAAGATCTTCTTGTGGTTCGGATCGGTGCTGAATTCGAAGACGCTCATGATATCCCGGCGACCGCCGAAGCAGCCGCCCGGCAGCCCACCTGCGACAACCTTCGCCAGCGTCGTCATGTCCGGCCGGATACCGAAGCGCTCCTGCGCACCACCGGGTGCCCAGCGGAAGCCGGTGATGACTTCGTCGAAGATCAGGATCGTGTCGTACTTCTCGGTGAGCGCGCGCAGATCCTTCAGGAAGCCTTCCTTCGGCGGCAGCGTCGCCCAGGACGCGCCACTTGGCTCCAGAATCACGCAGGCGACATCACCCGTCTTGAGATACGCCTCCACCGCATCGAGGTCGTCAATCGACGCAACGAGCGTGAGGTCGAGAACCTCATCTGGAATGCCCGGGATCTCGGTGTCGCTGCCGCCCGGCCGCTCGCCGCGCGCGACGTAGTCGTGCCAGCCGTGGAAGTGGCCCTCGAACTTCACGATCTTGTTCTTGCCCGAGAATGCACGCGCGGCGCGGATCGCCAGCATCGTCGACTCGGTGCCCGATGAAGTGAACTTGAGGCGCTCCATCGACGGAATGAGCGTCTGCACCTTATCGGCCCAGATCAGCTCCTGGTCGTGGCTGGCCCCGAGGTGCGTGCCGCGATCGAGCTGCGCCTTCACGGCTGAGACAATGTTCGGGTGGTTGTGGCCGAGGATGAGCGAGCCGTGGCCGACCGCATAGTCGATCAGCTCATGACCGTCAACATCCCACTTCTTCGCTCCTTGAGCACGTTCGATATAGATCGGGAATGGCTTAACGTAGCGCGAGTCGTGCGTCACGCCGGCGGGGAAGAGCTCAAGCGACTGCATCGCGCGCTGGCGTGAGCCGCTAAACTCCTCACTGAATTCCTGTTCAAGAGTCTTCGTGGTCTGTGCCATCGCTTCGGTCTCCTCCTTCATCCCGGCGCCAAGCCAGGCTCCGGTTTGCCATTATCGCCAACCGTTTCACACCTGTCTATGTCGCGATGTGCTGTATCACGCAGCACCAATGGTACGCCCACCGCGAATGTCCGCGTGCTGTCGAGATCCAGGAACCTCACGACGGGTTCAGAGAAACCGGGTACGATCTTCGAAGCACATGGATTGAGTTGGGCAATCAGCCAGTTCAGCATGTCTGTGAGTTATGGGAGGAACAAGCGCAATGGGACTTTCCGCGCATCCGCGATTTCGCCTGGCAGCGCTGCCAACGCCACTGCAGTTCGCCGAGCGGCTGACGGCCGAGCTGGGCGGTCCAAAGATCTACCTGAAGCGTGACGACCTCACCGGCCTGGCAATGGGCGGCAACAAGACGCGCAAGCTCGAATACCTCGTCGCCGATGCCCTGGCGAAGGGTGCCACGCATCTGATTACCGTCGGCGCGGCGCAGTCGAACCACGCGCGCCAGACGGCGGCTGCAGCGCGCATGGCCGGCCTGGAATGCCACCTCGTCCTGAACGCCGCGACAGAAGAGCCGGATGTGCAGGGCAACCTGCTGCTGGACAAGCTGCTCGGCGCAGAGGTGCATATCGTCACCGACGGCTCCCAGCGGCAGGCGAAGGTGGACGAGGTCGCCGCCGATCTGGCTGACAATGGTGGCGTTCCCTACCCGATTCCGGTAGGCGGATCGAACGGCATTGGCTCGCTGGGATATGTCGCGGCTATGCTTGAGCTTGCCGAGCAGCTCTGGTCAAACGACCTCGCGCCGAAGGCAATGTATTTCGCCGCCGGCTCTGGTGGCACACAGGGCGGCATCGTCGTCGGCGCCCACCAGCACGGGCTCGACTTCGCGCTCAATGCAGTCCTGGTGGAGGGCAAGAGCGCTGATGGCATTGCGCGAGCAGAGGAAGTCGCCGGCTGGGCAGCCAGCGAGCTGGGCGTCGCCGCGCCGCCGCACGAGTTGTTCGTGGCCGACGATGGCCATGTCGGCGAGGGCTACGGTATCCCGACCGAGGAAGGCATCGAAGCAATCAGCCTGCTTGCGCGGACGGAAGCCGTGCTGCTGGATCCCGTCTACACCTCAAAGGCCTTTGCCGGAATGGTCGCCGACATTCGGGCCGGCATGTACTCACCGGACGACAGCGTCATCTTCCTGCACACCGGTGGTTCACCGGCGCTCTTCGCGCAGCGCGAACTTCTCAAGTCTGTCCTGGGCTAGTGAATCGTGGCGTGGGCGGCATCGGCCGCTCACGCCTGTTGCGGCTGGATGTACACTGCACGATATGAACGCATGTTCTATTCAGTCGCCGACGCCATATGCCGAAGTCGCTCCCAACACGCGACTCTCGGATCGGCGCGCCACACTCACCTATCGGGTGCCGGAGGCGCTGGATGCTGACATTGATGTCGGTCAGCTGATCTGGGTGCCGTTGCGCCAGAAGCTCGTCCTCGGCATTGTCGTCGAGCGGCACGGGCGACGCGTGCCAGAGGAGCGGCTGCGACCGATCCACGCGCCGGTCGAGCCCTCGTTCTGCCTCACGCCATTGCAGTGGCAATTGGCAGTCTGGATCGCCGAAGAGACCGTCTGCACGCTCTTTGAGGCGGCGTCGGTCATGCTACCGCCGGGTGTCGGCTCACGGGCCGTCGAGTACCTGTCGCTGCGCCACGAACCATCTGATGCCGAACTGACCCGGCTGACTGCCGCGCAGCGCCGCCTCGTCGCGTTCCTGACAGCTGAAGGCGAGGTGCCACTCGAACGAGCGCAACGCGCACAAGGCTCCTCACTTTCGACGATCATTCCGGCGCTGGAATCCGCCGGCATCCTGCAGCGCATCGCGAAGGTACGACATCGGCCAGAGCCACGACAGCCCGTTGTCGAGCAGATCCGTTTGATCCCCGATGGCCCACGGCCCCCCGAGAGCGCGCCGCGACAAGTGGAAGCGATGGACTGGTTGCTGCCGCGACTCCGAGCGCGGCCGGATCTGGCGATGCCTCTCGATTCGGTATTGCAGATATCAGGATTGAGCCGGCCGGTATTCCGGGCGCTGGCGCAGCGGGGTTCCGTTGTTATCGAGCCGCTGCCGGAGCCGGAAGCAGATACTCGGCGTGACGGCTCTTCGATTCACCTGACGGCCGAGCAGGCTGCGGCCTGGGATCGCATGCGTCCTCATCTCGCGCCGGGAGCTGAAACGCACACGATCCTGCTGCACGGCGTCACCGGCAGCGGGAAGACCGAGCTCTATCTGCGAGCCGCTGCCACCTGTCTCGCCGGTGGTCGCTCGGCGCTTGTACTCGTCCCTGAAATCGGGCTGAGCAGCCAGATCGCGAGCCGCTTCCGCTCGCGGTTCGGCGAGCAAGCGCTGATTCTGCACTCGGCGCTGACCGATCGTGAGCGCGCCGCCAACTGGCAGCGCGCAGGCGCGGGTGAGCCGGTCGTCGTCATTGGTCCGCGCTCGGCCCTGTTTGCGCCATCGCGCGATGTCGGGTTGATCGTCCTCGATGAGGAGCACGACACTTCCTACAAACAGGACTCGATCCCGCGCTACCACGCACGCGCCGTCGCCGAACAGCTCGCCAGCGCGCATCATGCGCTGCTCATTCTCGGCAGCGCGACACCGGACGTCGAAACCTACTACCGCTCGGCGCGGTCGGGCTGGTCGCGAATCGATTTACGCGAGCGAGTCGGCCAGCGCGTGGTCGGCGACGACGGCCAGATGGTGGCCCGGCCGATCGCATTGCCAACAACAGAGATCGTTGACATGCGCGCCGAGCTTCGGGCCGGCAATCCATCCATCTTTTCCCGCCGCCTGCTGGAAATCATGCACGAGCGATTGGCGCGGCAGGAACAGGTGATTCTGTTCCTCAACAGACGCGGAATGTCGACGATCGTGCAATGCCGTTCGTGCGGCACGGTGACGCAGTGCCCGTATTGCGATATTCCGCTCGTGTTCCATCGTACGGTCGGGCGGGTGATCTGCCATCGCTGCGGTTACCGCCAGCCCGCTCCACATCGGTGCAGCGAGTGTGGCAGTGAAGCAATCGGCTACTTTGGCACCGGCACGCAGCGCATCGAGAGCGAGATCCAGCAGGTCATGCCCGACGCGCGCGTGCTGCGATGGGACCAGGACGCGCTACGTGGCGACGTAACGCACGAAACCCTCATGCGGAGGGTGTTGACACATGAGGTCGATATCGTCGTCGGCACGCAGATGGTGGCGAAGGGGCTCGACTTCCCCGACGTCACCGCCGTCGGCGTCATCAACGCCGACACCTATCTGTATCTGCCGGATATCCGCGCGGCTGAACGCACGTTCCAGATGTTGGCGCAGGTCGCCGGGCGCGCTGGCCGACGCGCTTCGGGTGGCGAAGTCGTCCTGCAAACGTACTCGCCGGCGCACTACGCCATCACAACTGCGGCCGCCCACGATTACGGCGCGTTCTACCGCGAGGAGATTGCGTTCCGCTCGCGCCACGGCTATCCACCGTTCAAGCGCCTCGCCCGTCTCGTCGTCCGCCACACGGACGAAACACGCGCTCGCAACGAGGCCGAAGCAGTCGCGGCCCATCTGGAGCGCATCATCCTCGCGCGACCCGATTTGCAGGGAATCGACATTGTCGGCCCCGCGCCAACCTTCTCGGCGCGGGTACGCAGCCAGTACGGCTGGCAGATCATCGTTCGCGGAGGAGCGCTGCCGGCGCTGCTCGCCGACCTGAACCTGCACCCCGGCTGGCTGATCGATGTTGATCCGCTGAATCTGCTCTGAGCATGAGTCCGTATCTGAATCATGAATCGCGCGCTCAGTATAATTATGGGAGAAGGGGAGACAGCAATTCGGTATGGCACTACTCACGCTTGTAACTGAACCAGATCCGCGGTACAGCCAGATTAGCGATCGTCTGCGGCAGCGCTGCGCGCCAATCACGGCGTTCGATGATGCGCTGCTCGATCTGGAACGCGATCTGTACGAGACGCTCGATGCCGAGCATGGTGTCGGGCTGGCCGCGCCGCAGGTTGGCATCCTGCAACAGATCTGTGTGATCCGCGTGCCGGAAGGCTACGAATACGAAGACTCGCCGGAAACCCGGCTAACGCTTATCAACCCCGAGGTGATGCGGGCAGGTGGTCAGGAAGTCGACGTCGAAGGCTGCCTCAGCTTCCCGGAGCTTATCGGCGACGTGCCGCGCTACACGTCGATCACTGTGCGATCGCACACCACCGAGGGCAAGCTGGTGAAGATCAAGGCACACGACTACCTCGCGCGTGTCATGCAGCACGAGATCGATCACCTCAACGGGATTCTGTTCTTTGATCGGATGGTGGACTGGTCGACGTTGCGCTATCCCGCGCCGGCTGCAGACGGGGCTACAGCGTCGCCTCTCGCTGAATAACCTTCAGCTGCTCCGCGGTAATGATCGCCAGGATGTCGTCCAGCGCTCGATCGACCTGGCCTTCCTCGTTGAACACGCGGTAGTCAAACTCGCCGACCCTGCTAAGCTCCTGCGCGGCGGTGTTGATCCGATGCAGCAAAGCATCGCGCGCGTCGGTCTTGCGCGTCCAGAGCCTGCGGGTTAGCTCTTCAATGCTCGTCGGCATCAGGAAGATCATGATCGCTTCGGCTGACAAGGTGCGGATGGTGGCTGCGCCCTGAACATCGACCTTGACAATCGCATTGCGCCCCTCACGAAGCGCTGCCCGGATTCCGCCTTTCAGAACGCCGTAGCAGTTGCCATAGACTTCGGCGTGCTCGATGAATTCACCTTCGGCGAGGTTGCGATCGAACTCTTCCGGCGACATGAAGTAATAGTGGACGCCATCAATCTCGCCGGGACGACGTGGACGCGTCGTTGCTGTCACCGCAAAGTAGAAATCTGGCAGCCGCGGTCGCAGGCTGTCGATGATCGTATCCTTGCCGACGCCGGACGGGCCTGATATGACGTACAGGCGCGGACGAACCGAGGCTCGCACCTCGGCGATCAGCTCATTGCCGCGATAATCCATCGACCGAGTCGACTCTTGTCGCGCCGTCAGATGCCGATCACCCATTCCTCAGGTACCTCCGGGTCAGGCGCTGCGCAACCATGTGTCGGCGCCCGCTAGTCGTAGAAGAGCATATAAGCTCGCGAATCAATCTGCCGGAGTTGCCCGTGTACGATGTCCTGACAATCGCCGCGCTAGTCCAGGAATGTAACAGCCGGCTTTCCAACGCGCGAATACAACAGGTTCTGCATGTTGACGCTCGCACGCTTGCGATTGAACTGTACGCCCAACGCCGCCGCGCCTGGCTCGTCATGAACACTCATCCGGACGCCGCCGGATTCTGGCTTTCATCCGATCGCGTTGACGGCGACCCGGAGCACGTTTCCCCGCTCTTGCTGCTGCTCCGGAAGTACGCCCGTGGGGGTCGGCTCCTGGACTTCGCTCAACCGCCCGGCGAACGGATTATCCGACTGAGTATAGCCAAGCCCACTGATGCGACCAACCGCGAGGACGACGCGGACGCTGATAGCGACGACATCGAGCTCACCTCTACCACGTTATACGTCGAGCTTATGGGCAGGCGATCCAATATCATCCTCGTCGATCAGAATGGGCTGATCATGGACGCGATCAAGCGCGTGACGCCCGAAATGAGCCGTGTCCGGCCGATCCGCCCACGACAGGTCTACGCTGGCCCACCGCCACAGGATCGCCAGGACCCGCTGTCTGCCCATCAGCGCGACGCCCTGGATACGCACGACTCAATCAACGTCGAGCGCTGGCTGATCGCGACCTACGCAGGGATGAGCCCGCTGCTGGCCCGCGAGGCAGCCTGGCGCGCCGGCATCGAGCCGAAGGCTGACGTGCAATCGCTTGATGCGACTGAGCGCGATCACCTTGCCGGCGCAGTCCGTGCGATCTTCGCCCCGCTCGCGACGAACGAGTGGTCACCGTGGATCTACCGCTTCGAGGATGGCCGGATCGACTTCTCGTCAATTCCGCTCGAGTCACTCAAGGCGCGCGACGATGTCGAGGCCGAAGCAGCGCCCAGTGTGATCGAGGCAGCCGAGGCGGCAGCACGCGCCACACGCGTTGATGCAGCGCCCCAGCGCCACGCTGCGCGCCGCGAGCGCCTGCTTGCCGAGATCGACCAGGCCCGAGCGCGGGTCGAGAGCCGCCTGCGTTCCTTGCAGGAGCAGGCGGAGCGCGCGACTGAAATTGAGAACTGGCGCGCGATGGGTGAAGCGATCTACATCCATCTGTCGGAAATCCAGCCCCGCCAGACGGAGCTGACGACAGAAGATGGGCTCGTGATCCCGCTCGATCCAGGACTCACCCCGAGCCAGAATGCCCAGGAGTACTTCGAGCGCTATCGCAAAGCCCAATCGGCCGAGCAGAATCTTCCGGAGCTTGTGGAAAAAACGCAGCACGAGCTGGATTACATCGATCAGGTGCGATCGATGGCGACGCTTGCCGAGGGCTACGACGAGATCGAGGCAGTTCGGCTAGAGTGGTCTGAACAGCACGTGACCGCTGTAAAAGCGCCGTCGCGCGCGAATCGTCCGCGTCCTTCGCGCCAGGCGCGCAGACCACGAACCTATCGAACTCGCTTCGGCGACACGATCCTGGTCGGGCGCACTGGACCGCAGAACGAGCAGGTGACGTTCGACATCGCCGGCCCGGACGACATCTGGCTGCACGCCCGCAACATGCCCGGCGCACACGTTATCCTGCGGAACCGGGGCGAGGTCCACGAAGCCGCGCTGGAGGCAGCCGCGTCGCTGGCGGCCTGGTACAGCCACGGCCGCGAATCGACGTCGGTCGAAGTCGACGCCACCGAGCGCCGCAACGTGCGCAAGATCAAGGGCTCCGGCCCCGGCATGGTGACCTATCGCAACGAGCGCACACTGAACGTGCGACCGGCATCCGAGCAGCAGTTGGGACTGGAAAGCACTGACTCCTGACGGAAGCACCCGCCAGGAGTCAGCAACATCGTGCCTATTCAGGTTTCACCGAACGGTGGTCTACGCGTCCGCCTTGCGCTTTCCACGATACGCGAGGCGCGACAGGATGATTCCGACCTCATAGAGGAAATAGGTCGGTAACGCCACGAGCATCATGTTGAACGGGTCCGGCGTTGGCGTAATGATCGCGGCCATCACCATCGAGAGCACGATCGCGAACTTGCGAAAGCGACTGAAACGCTGCGGCGTGACGACGCCAATCATCGTGAGCGCGTACATCAGCACCGGCAGCTCAAAGATGAGACCAACGCCGAGCATGAGTGTCATGTAGAAGGACACGACATCCGCGCCACGCGGGTTCCAGTCGAAGATCGAGCCACCGAATGTCGACAGAAAGTCCATCGCCCGGGGCACGAGGACGAAGAACGCGAACAGCACGCCGGCGATAAACGACAGCATGACGAACGGGATGGCGATGATGACATAGCGCCGCTCGTTGGAGGTCAGGCCGGGCGACACGAATCCCATCAGCTGATAGATAAGCACCGGCATGGCGATGGCAATCGCGATGTAGAGTGCCACGCGCATGTAGACGGTGAATGGCTCAGTCGGGCTGATCGCCTGCAGACCGGTGACGTTTGCCTGATCGCGGATCTTTTCCATCACCGGGAACGCCAGCCAGAGCGCGGCCACCAGCGCAACCAGCACGGCCAACGCGCTCTTCAGAATGCGCGACCGCAGTTCCTCCAGGTGCTCCTGGAGCGTCATCTCGACGAACTCTTCCTCCGTCTGGAAGGGAGGAATCGAGTCGGGTGGTGATTGCTGATTCCGCCGATTCCGCGTCGGCAGCGGGACTCGGCTGAGGATGCTTGCCATGTTGTCTCACGATCTCAACGCCGGAGGCCAAACCCGACGAATGACGCCCGTCCGGCCTCTATTCAGTGTCGCGGTGCGCCGCGCCTGTCGAAACCGAAACAGGGCGCACGTGACCGCTGGATACCGGCTGATTGTACGGAAGTCAGCCAGCGTCCAGCAAAAGAAACGGGCGTCGAGCGCGGCAAAGCTCTCGACGCCCTTACGTCATAACGTACGTTGGCGGCCAGGTGTTTGGCCGTCCAGCTTACGCGTCTTCGTTATCCTGAATGTAGTCCATCGCGTCGCTGACCTTGACGATCTTCTCGGCGTCCTCGTCCGAAATCTCGACGCCGAACTCTTCCTCTAGCGACATGATGAGCTCGACAAGATCGAGCGAATCTGCATTCAGGTCCTGGACGAACTCTGCGTCCGGCGTGACCTTCTCAGGCTCAACGCCAAGCTGCTCGGCCACGATCGCCTGAAGCTTGTCAAAGGTAGCTGACAACGCGATTACCTCCCACTGTAGAGTCGAGCCAGCGGCCGCCGTCGGCCGCTGCGCGGGGCGGTACGCCCCCACGTCCAATCGATCGTGTCGCAGATCCACCACAAGACTGTAGCAGACGGCGGACAGCGCGGCACGACTCTCCCCGTTGCGGCGTATTATGCACGAATCGCGAGTCAGTCGCTATCTTCTGGCTGAACGCTATCAGCATCCTCATCTTCGTCACTCGGCTCTTGCGCGGGAGATGTGCGCGCAATGGTGCCGAGGACGCCGTTGACGAAGCGGCTGGAGTTATCTCCGCCGAACGCCTTGGCCAGCTCGATAGCCTCATTGATCGCCGCTTTCATCGGGACATCTGGCTCGTGCCGCAACTCATAAATGGCCACCCGCAGGATGTTTCGGTCGACAGCGGGTAGCTGCGCAACCGGGAACGCCGTCGCCGCTTCGCCGATGCTCGCGTCAATCTCCGTCATATGCGCGGAAACTCCGGAGACAAGTCGCTCCAGATAGCGCCGCACCGGCTGCGGAATGCTCATGTCCTCTGTGTAGCGTCGGCTAATGTCCTCCAGTGTGTGATCGGTCAGATCCCCCTCAAAGAGGATCTGGAGCGCGAGCGTTCGCGCCTGACGGTTCTCAAAACCACGGCCTCGTCGGCCAGACATGCAGTCTCCTCCGGCACACTCGGTAGACGCACCAGCGTCGTTCCGGGCATCAAACGATCGGGCAGGCGAGGCCCGGCAGGCTTTCAATCATGGCTGCTGGGTCCGCGTTACTGAGCAGCTCACCAATCAGTCCGGTATGAACGTTGCCGGAGCGGAAGTCGGGGTGCGTGAGAACGAAATGGTGGAACGGTATCGTCGTCTCCACCCCGCTGATCACGGTCTCCGATAGCGCGCGGCGCATGCGGGCAATCGCGTCTTCGCGCGTCGCGCCCCAGGCGATGAGCTTCCCGATCATCGAATCGTAGTTCGGCGGAATGCGATAGCCGCTGTACAAGTGCGAATCGATGCGGATGCCGGGTCCGCCCGGCGCGTGGTAGCCGGTGACGACGCCGGCTGACGGTGTGAAGCCGGTCATCGGGTTCTCAGCGTTGATGCGGCACTCGATCGCGTGGCCGGTGGTGCGAATATCTTTCTGGTCGAACGGCAGTGGCTCGCCGGCGGCAACACGGATCTGCCAATTAATGATGTCGAAGCCGGTGACCATCTCGGTTACCGGATGCTCGACCTGGACGCGGGTGTTGGCCTCGATGAAGTAGTACTTCTCATCGCGATCGACAAGAAACTCGAATGTGCCGACGCCGGTGTACTTGATCGAGCGCGCGAGCTTGACAGCCGCCTTCTCCAGGTTCGAGCGCAAGCGACGCGAGATATTCGGCGCCGGTGCCTCCTCGATCAGCTTCTGGTGACGGCGTTGCATCGAGCAGTCGCGCTCACCAAGCGAGAGCACCTTGCCGTGCTTGTCGGCGATGATCTGAATCTCGATGTGGCGCGGATTCTCCAGATAGCGCTCAGCGTAGACAGCACCGTCCGCGAAGGCGGCCTGCGCCTCTGCCTGCGCCAGCGGCAGCAGTCGCAGGAGCTCGCGCTCATCGGCCGCGATGCGCATACCACGCCCGCCACCGCCGGCTGCGGCCTTCAGCATCAGCGGGAACCCAATCTCGCGCGACAGCTCGCGGACATCGACCGTCGCCGGCAACGGATCGTTGGTGCCGGGCAGAATCGGGACGCCGGCCTTCCTCGCGATCTGCCGCGCCTGCGCCTTGTCGGCCATAACCGAGATCGTCTCTGGCTCTGGCCCAATGAACGTCAGGTTCACTTCTTCGCAGATGTCGGCGATATAGGCGTTCTCGGCCAGGAAGCCATATCCCGGATGGATGGCGTCGCAGCCAGTCATGAGCGCAGCGCTGATGATCGAGGGAATGTGGTTGTACGACTTCGCCGCCGGCGGTGGCCCAATGCAGACCGCCTCGTCCGCCAGACGCACAGGCAACGAATCGCGGTCGGCCTCGCTGTAGGCAACGATCGCGCCGATGCCAAGCTCGTGGCAGGCGCGCAGAATCCGCAGAGCAATTTCACCGCGGTTAGCAATCAGAATCTTTTCGAACATCATCCACCCACCAGCATAGAGCGCGACGCAGGCTCCGTCACTTGTCGAAGATTGCAGGGTGCAGATTCCGATGCGCTACATCGCCATCCCACCGTCGACCGATAGTACAGCGCCGGTGATGTAACGTGCAGCCGGTGAGACGAGGAACCGGACGGCACTGGCGACGTCCTCAGGCGTGCCGAAGCGGCCCAGCGGAATACGCTCCAGCATGGCGGCCTTCGTCTCGTCGTTCAGAACGTCGGTCAGGCGCGTCTCGATGAATCCAGGGGCAACGGCGTTGACGGTGATACCGCGCGAGCCGACTTCCTTGGCCAGCGATTTGGTAAAGCCGATCAGGCCCGCCTTGGCCGCCGAGTAGTTGGTCTGGCCAGCGTTGCCGCTCAGTCCGACGACCGATGTGAGGTTCACAATCGAACCGGAGCGGCGGCGCATCATCGGACGGATCGCTGCCTTGCTGCAGAGAAACGCACCCTTGAGGTTCGTCTCCAGGACCGCGTCCCAGTCCTCTTCACTCATGCGCATTAGCAGAGTGTCGCGGGTGATGCCCGCGTTGTTGATCAACGCGTCGAGATGGCCAAAGGCATTCACGGTCTGCTCTATGAGCCCTGCGACATCATCCGGGCTGGTAATGTCGGCGCGAACCGCCAGCGTTGCGCCGCCATACTGCGCCAGCTCGTCGCATAGCGCAGTGGCCGGCTCGGCGTCGCCACGGTAGTTCACAACGACGGCGAAGCCGTCCCGCGCCAGTTCGTGCGCGATGGCCCGACCAATGCCACGGACAGCGCCGGTGACAATCGCAACGCGCTGCTCATTCTCTTGCATGTCTTCCCTCAGCTTCTGGTTGCCACCGGTGCGAGCAGGCGATCCGATGGCACGGTTGTCACGGATCGATTGATGCGCCCAATCAGCCCACTCAGCGTGGCGCCTGCGCCGATCTCGTAGAAGTGGGTGACGCTGAGCTCGATCATCGTCTCGACCGACCTGACCCACTGCACCGACGCGCAGATTTGATCGACGAGCTCTCGCCGAATGTCATCCGGATGAACGATTGGCTCGGCCGTCACGTTCGACACCAACGGGACGCGCGGCTTCTGCACGACCGTGCGCTCGATGTCGACGGCCAGCTCTTCGGCGACTGGCTGCATCATCGAAGAATGGAACGCACCATTCACCGGCAGGCGGACGACGCGCCGCGCGCCGCGCTCCTTGGCGGCCATCTCGGCGACAGCGATAGCCTCATCCGACCCCGAGATTGTGATCTGGCCCGGTGCGTTGAAATTGGCGACTTCGGTGCCCGTCTCATTCGCGACGACCTGCACCGCTTCGGCATCGAGGCCAATGACCGCGATCATGCCGCCGAGCGCATGCTCTTCCATGAGCTGGCCGCGCCGCCGCACGAGGCGAATCGCATCACTCAGCTCCAGCGCGTCGGCCGCAACGAGCGCCGAATACTCACCCAGCGAGTGCCCGGCAACGTAGTCGGGCTCGGGCAGCAGCGACTCCGCGTGGAGTGCGCGATGTGTCGCGACACTGGTAGCGACGATCGCTGGTTGCTGATTGCTGGTAAGCGTCAGTGATTCGAGCGGGCCGTCCCAACACAGGCGCGAAATCGCGAATCCCAGTGTTTCATCGGCTTCCTGAAATGCCGCGCAAGCCTCACTGCTTGCCTGCGCAACCGCCTGCCCCATTCCAACTGTCTGTGACCCCTGGCCAGGAAATACCCAGGCTACCCCTGCACTCATCCCCGGGCCAGCCGGGCGACGCCTGTCGCTCCCCACCGTATCACCCCCGCTGCCCACGTAAGTCCACCGCCGAATGCAACGACAACAACGTGCATCCCGTCCTGGATTGCCCCTGCCTCAAACGCCTCCACCAGGCCAATCGGCACTGATGCCGATGATGTGTTGCCATAGTCGTGGACATTCACCCAGACGCGATCGCGAGACATCTCCAGGCGCTTTGCGGCCGCATCGATGATCCGCAGATTCGCCTGGTGCGGCACCAGCAGATCGATGTCATCGAACGTCAGGCCGGCGCGCGCGATTGCCTCGGCCGCGACCCCGCCCATGACCTTGACGGCGAAGCGATAAACCTCCGGTCCGTTCATGCGCATGAACGAGCGGTCCATCGTCGTGTTTCCGTTGAGCCTGGCAAAGGAGGCCGGATCACCAAGCGTCAGATGATGTCCAGCAGACCCGTCCGCGCCGAGCGCAACCGAAAGCACGCCTTCAGCCGCATCGCTGGCCTCCAGCACTACCGCGCCGGAACCATCGCCAAACAGGACGCAGGTGCTGCGATCTGTGTAGTCGAGGTAGCGCGAGTTGATGTCGGTGCCAATGACGAGGATGCGCTGGTACAGTCCGGATTCGATGAACTGGGTTGCCGTCGCAAGCGCGTAGACAAAGCCCGAGCAGGCGGCGTTGAGATCGAACGCGGCGGCCGCGTGCGCACCAATCTCGTACTGCACCTGACAGGCGACCGACGGCATCATCTGGTCGGCGGTGAATGTGCCGACGACAATGAGATCAAGCTCTGCCGGATCTATGCGCGCCCGCTCGCAGGCCAGACGCGCCGATGCCACCGACGACGATGTGACCGTATCCGTCTCGCCAGCGATTCGCCGTTCGCGAATGCCGGTGCGTGACACGATCCACTCATCGTTTGTATCGACCATGCGCGAGAGTTCGTCGTTGCTAAGCACGCGCTCAGGCACATACATGCCCCAGCCAGTAATCGCGGCTCGCGGCATCTACGATGACTCCCTCCGGCACTGTGCACGGTTTTCACCGGTACGGTGACATAACGCGCCGCGCGCGAAGATCTTCGCGCGCGGAATCAGGAACGACAGCCTATTCGTCGTCGCTGCGTCGCTGTCGCGTTTTGATCTCAACAACCTGCCTGCCGGCATAATAGCCGCAATGCGGGCAGATGTGATGCTGTCGCTTGTACTGCCGGCACTGCGGGCAGGTCATGATCGCAGGTTCCTTAACGCGGTCGTGCTGGCGGACGAGCCCCTGCTTTGCTCGCGTTCGCCGTTGTTTTGGAAGCGCACCCATTCCTGATCATCCCCTTGCTGCATCGTGGCGCTCTCGCGCCGTCAGTTCTGTTCGGCAGTCTCGTCGTCGTCGAGCAGATCACCGAGAATGCGAAATCGCAGATCGCCGACGTCTCCGTCATCGTCGCTGCCCTGGCCCAGGCCCGGGCAATCGTCACGGCAGATCGGCTTGATCGGCAAATCCAGTAGCGCCACCTGCCGAAACGGCTCGGTCAGGTCAAGCTCGTGGGACTCGTCGATCGTTCCGACCTCCTCCACCGGTGCCAGTGGCCCGAGTGGAGCGCCGCTGCGCACATCGATCGACGGTTCATACTCGTGATCGAAGTCGGCCGCGAACGGCTGATCGTACATTTCCAGACACCGGACGCATTCGATGATAGCTGTTCCGGCAACCGTTCCGGTAGCCAGAAGCCCATCACCAATCCGCGTCAGCCGCACTTGCGCGGTCACGTCGCGCGCCATCACGTCCTGATCAAGCGCAAACCAGTTCAGAGAAACGTCGTAGGTGCGAAACGCTCCGACGTCTTCCTTCATGAGCTGGGCGACGTTTATGCGCGTGTCGTTCTTGAGCTGCATCGCTCGCCTACTCTCGAAGCCTCACGCGATGAATTTCGCCCTGGCTCGCAGGCATGCCTATACGGCCACGCCAACGCGCAACCTTACCAGTATAGCCAGCGCCCGTCATGCTGGTCAAACATTTGCTGTCCGGCTATGACTGCTCTGACAGGCTCATCTTGGCCTGCTCGATTTCCGCGTGGCTGCGCGACAGGGCTTTCTCGATCTCCGCGTGGCTGTTGGCGAGCGCCTGCTCAACGTCCTCGAGCAATCGTCGTGCATAACTCTCGATCTGCGAGTTGGTGGCGCGCTGACTTTCACGTGCCTGGCGGAGGACGTCTTCGCTGCGATAGCGTGCCTCAGCGGTCAGACCACGATCGCTAATCAGGTACTCCGCCCGCTCTCTGGCGGTGCCCAGAATCTTCTCAGCTTCGTCCTGCGCCTGGCGGACGATCTCCTCGCGCTGCTCGATTACCCTGCGAGCCTGCTCCAGGTCGGATGGCACGGTCTGCCGTAACTGATCCAGCAGGGAGAGGAACAGGTTCTCATCGATCAGCACTTTCCCCATCATGCGCCGACCGCTGACAACCTCCGACTCGAGGCGTTCGATGATCTCCATCATGTGTGGCGTCCGTGCAGCACGGCGCTCCTGGCGTCTTGGTCCGTCGGCAGCGGGGAACTCAGATTCCACCGCTTGGCGTGAATACATCGAGCGGCCTCTCTTCCGTGGTCAGGGTTGTAGCGGGGTCGAATTGCTTGCTGAGTGCTTCAACAACAGGAGCGGGGACGAGCGCTGTGACATCACCGCCGAGCGAAGCCACTTCACGGATGAAGCTCGAAGAGATGAATGAATAGCTTGAGCTCGTCATTAAGCAGACGACCTCCAACTCCGGAGCAAGGTGCTGGTACATGTGTGCCAGCTTGAACTCGTATTCGAAATCTGAGACTGCTCGGAGCCCTCGAACGATGGTCTGCGCCCCCACGCTTCGAGCGTAGTCTACGGTCAGGTTTTCGTATGTGTCAACGTCAATGTTCGGTTCGTCACTCAGGCAGGCACGAACCAGCCGCACGCGCTCCTCAAGACTGAAGAGATGCCGCTTTGCCCCATGCGTTCCGCCGGTGTAGACGGCAACGATCAGTCGATCGAACAACCGTGCCGCGCGACGGGCGAGATCGACGTGCCCGTTCGTAATCGGGTCGAAGCTTCCCGGGTAGACTGCTACTCGCATCGACTCACCCCTCTGTCGAAGATTCCCCGTCCAGTCCTCCCGGCACGCTTTCCGCCGGCTCAAGAACTACATCGTACACCGCAAAGCAGGAGCCGCCGTGACACCGCTCACGGAGCTGCACCAGCGCCCCGAGCCGCTCCGGCATTTCGACCTTCGGTGCGTGGCCGACAGCGACGATCGTGCCGTCGCGTACCGCGCCCGATTCACCGAGCGCCACCAGCGTCGAATGGATCTCAGGGTCGGCATACGGCGGATCGAAGATCACGAGATCGTACGGCTCACGCGCCGAGCGAATCGCGGTGAGCACGCTCACCGCGTGGATCTTCCCGCGGTCTGCGAACTTGACGTGCTCCAGGTTGGCGCGGATCGCCTGAATCGCGTGTTTGTCGCGATCGACGAAATCGCACCATGACGCGCCGCGCGAGAGCGCCTCAATTCCGACGGCACCCGACCCGGCATAGAGATCGAGGACGCGATCGTACTCAACCCCGAGCGATGCGAGGACGGAGAAGAGCGCCTCTTTAATCTTGTCGGCCATCGGGCGCGTAATACCCTCGGAGCGCGGCGCTCGCAGTTTTCGACCGCGTGCCTCACCGCTGATCACTCGCATCGCCTAGCTCACATCCACTATTGCGCGCTTCCAGAACGCATCCATCCGCGCTCGAATCAGGGCAAAGCGCGCGCTCTCCAGATTTGGATCTTCCTCCAGGATGCGCTCGGCAACAGCTCGCGCGCGCTCAAGATCGCGGACATCAGCGAACATCGCAAGATCCAGCTCCGGCAATCCGCTCTGGCGGGTCCCGAGGAAGTCGCCAGGGCCGCGCAGCTCCAGGTCGATCTGCGCCAGCTTGAAGCCGTCCTGCGTATCGACCATCGCCTGCAATCGCGCGTTTCCGTCGCTGCCGGTATCGCCGGATATCAGGATGCAGTACGACTTCTGTGCGCCTCGCCCAACTCGTCCGCGGAACTGGTGCAGCTGTGACAGGCCAAATCGATCCGCACCGTCGATCAGCATGACCGTGGCGTTGGGAACGTCGATCCCGACCTCGATCACCGACGTCGATACCAGAATGTCGATCTGATGATCGCGGAATGCCTCCATAACGGCGTCCTTCTCAGCTGGGCGCATCCGTCCATGGAGCAGGCCGAGCCTCAAATCCGGGAAGACCTCGCCGCTCAGCCGCTCGTGCTCGGCCACCGCAGCGCGAGCGTCGACTGTTTCGGACTCCTCGACAAGCGGGAAGACGATGAAAGCCTGCCGTCCGCTCTCGATCTCGCCGCGAATGAACCGGTAGGCGTCGGCACGCTGCCGCCCATCCACTCGATACGTCTCGATCGGCTGTCGACCAGGCGGCATCTCATCGAGCGTCGATACGTCCAGATCGCCGTGCAGCGTCAGCGCCAGCGTGCGCGGGATCGGCGTCGCGGTCATGACGAGCACGTCCGGAGCGACACCCTTTCCACGCAGACTGGCGCGCTGCTCGACGCCGAAGCGGTGCTGCTCATCAATGATGGCCAACCCGAGATTCGCGAATTCGACATCCTCCTGAATCAGCGCGTGTGTGCCGATCAGCAAGTCGATCTCGCCGGCTGCGGCCGCAGCGTACACGACAGTGCGTTGCGCTCCACTGACGCTGCCGGTCAGGAAGCCGATCCGCGGGCGGGAATCATCTGGCAGCGCCTCAAACACACGCTGCAGGCCGCGAGCGTGCTGCTCGGCAAGGATCTCGGTCGGTGCCATCAACGCAACCTGATAGCCATCCAGGATCGCGGCGTACGCAGCCAGCGCGGCGACGATCGTCTTTCCCGAACCAACGTCACCCTGCAACAGCCGGGTCATTGGCTGCGGCTGCGACATGTCGCGCAGGATCTCGGCGAGCGAGCGGCGCTGTGCGCCGGTCAGCGCAAACGGCAGACGCTCGTTCAGCGCGCTCAGCGCCTCACGATTGACGTTGATCGCCGTCCCGGGCTGCGATTGCCACTCGTGCTTGCGGCTCAACAGACCCAGCTGCAGCGCCAGAAACTGATCGAACGCGACGCGCTGCTGGGCGGCGCGCAGATTGGCAGCGGCGTCGCCGGTGGGACCCTCAACCGGGAAGTGGATCCACTCCAGCGCCTGCCCCATATCGAGCAGGCCTTCGTCGGCACGCAGGTCGTCCGGCAATGGCTCGACGATCAGCGCTCTCGTAGCATCGAGCGCGTGGCGAACCAGCGGTCGCAGGCCCTTCTGGGAGATGTTCTTCACCAGCGGGTAGACCGGGATGATGCGACCAGTGTTCAGCGTCTCGCTACCGAGGATCTCCCATTCAGGATTCTGCAGGACGAGATGGCCGCGCATCTGCTCGACGCGACCCGAGAGCGATACCGGCGTGCCGGGCACGAGCTGACGCGCTACCCACGGGCTGAACCAGACGGCGTGAATCCGGCCGGTGCCATCCGCGATCACCGCATCGACAAGCTCTCGCCCGGTCGTCGTGCGTCGCGTCTCGATCGAGGCGACGGTACCCTGAATCGTTGTCAGCCGGCCGAAGAGGCTGCTTGCGATCGGCTGGACGTTGCCATAGTCGATGTACTTTCGTGGGTACAGATGCAGCAGATCGCCGACTGTCTCAACCCCCAGCTGAGCAAGCGCCTTGGCGCGGCTCTCACCTACTCCCGGCAGCAGCCGAACAGAGTCAGCCAGCGACCCTATTCGCGCCGTCGGCTTCGCTGCGCGCGGCGCGCGCCGGGCCGGAGCTGGCGCACGAGTGTCAGGCTTCGCGGCGCGGGGAGCGACGACGGGCGCAACCGTCGCCTGCATTGGTCGGTTGGTCAAATCACCGACGATCCGACGTGCTTCAGCAACTGCGGATTGGCGTTGCGGAGATGGAAGTTCTGCGTATTCCGCAAGAAGCGACTCAAGTTCCTGAATTCGACGTCGCATATCCGGTCCGGCGGACGTGAGCAACCGAGCCGTCCGCTCACCGACGAAGCGCGCAACACCGTTGGTCGCGGCATCGTCGCGGTAGCCTTTACGCTCTTCAAGCTGCAGGACCTTATCGATCTGGATAAGGTCGCTCGGGGTTTGGCCGTTGCGCCGCATGTCCATGCTGGAAGTGTTCGTGAGCCGTATCGCTGGTGTCAACCAGGCCGCTCTGACTGGTCGTCGGCGGTCTAACCTTGATACGGTGCGTGATATACTTGGAGCGAGTCTCCGGCCATAACGGACTGGCCGGGCTGCCGCATGAAACAGGCAGTCACGGTGGAGCGCCAGCGATGCAGGGCGTGACGCTGAATCGAGACGGAGAACGTGTATGCACTAGGAGGCACGACGTGGCAAAGAAGTCACAACAGCGGAGGCCGGTCAATCCAGCTCCCGCAACTGCAACAACCGATGGGCCACGCACCCGCGCAAATAGCGACGCAATTGCAGTCGTCGGGCGCGTGACCGATGCTCTTCCGAACGCAATGTTCGCTGTAGAGCTTGAGAACGGGCACAACGTCCTCGGTCACCTCTCGGGCCGAATGCGGAAGAACTTCATCCGCGTGCTGCCTGGAGACCGGGTCACTGTTGAGCTCTCCCCATACGACCTGACTCGCGGCCGGATCACCTACCGACACCGCTAATTCCCGCCCACACGGGTTCACTCGCCGCGGACTCCGAGCAACACCAGTTGCATCGGGGCTATCGCGCATTCACGAACCGGGAATCACTAATCGATACTCCTCAATTCCGCGCTCCTGGATCTTGAGAAGGGACAGGCTGATGCAGGTCGGCGTCTTCATGCGCACGTCCGAGGTCGACATCGACGAGCGTCCGATCCGATTTCGCGACATTTGTGCTCTGGCTCAGGCTGCCGAGGCGGCCGGCCTGGACTCCTTCTGGGTGCCAGACCACCTTACGTTCGACACGCCTGAGGGTGACGTGCTCGGCGTCTGGGAAGCCTACAGCGTACTCAGCGGGCTAGCGGCGGCGACATCGCGAATTCGCCTCGGTCCGTTCGTAACGGCATCGATCTTCCGCAATCCGTCGCTGCTGGCCAAGATCGCTGCGACGGTCGATGACATCTCGGAAGGTCGGTTCATTCTCGGGCTGGGTGCCGGCAACTGGGAGGCGGAACATACCGCGTTCGGCTTTCCGTTCGACCACCGCGCGAGTCGGCTGCATGAAGCGATGCAGATCATCAAGCCGCTGTTCACGAACGGTACCGTGGACTTTCAGGGCACCTACTACTCGGCGAACACTGTGCATCGTCCAACAGGGCCAACCGTTGGAGGGCCACCACTGTGGGTTGCGGCAAAGGGTCCGCGCCTGACCCGCATTGCAGTGCAACATGCCGACGCGCTTATCAGCATCTGGCCGGCGACTCTGGTACAGGTGGTCGCCGAGCGAGACCGCATCCACGCGGCCTGCGCCGAGGTCGGCCGTGACCCTTCAACAATCTCACAGGTGATTGGCACGCACATGTATTTGCCGGCCGGTACGCCGAGCGAGATAGGCGATAACGCCATCAGCGGCAGCGCTGATGACATTGTCGGGAAACTCCAGTCCTTCGCCGACGCTGGCGTCGCGCACGTTGTCGTTGACCTGCGGCCGGATATCAGCGTGGCGGCAATTGAGGAGTTGGGCAAAATCGTCGATCGACTCAGGGGGTGACGCAGACCGTGTCCCGCTGCTGGAGCCGACGTTTCCTGTGATGAGACGAAGGGCGGGAAGTGGTCCCGCCCTTCAACGCTGAGACTGGATTGCGCCCTACGCCCACATCGCCTTTGCGGCGTCGCCTGCAATGCGGCCGTCGCCGCCGGAGAAGCCCATCGGCGCGCCATCGGCTCGCCAGCAGGCAGCGCCGTGCATGACGCCGGAGTCCTGATCGATGAGGATGCCGTTCATACCGCCGGCAACCTT
>JBDHWD010000044.1:0-21387 GCA_039810005.1 Thermomicrobiales bacterium
TGCGGCAGGTGCGCGAGGAGTATGCGGGGCGCGTTGAGATCGTCCATCGCTCGCTGGCGCTGGAGTATGTCAATCGCGAGTCGACGCCGAAGCGGGTGCTGGAGATGGAGCTGCCGATCCTGATGCTGGAGGAGCCGGACATTCCCTACCAGCCGTGGTCTGCGCCGGACAGCGCCTGGCCAGTGACGATGTGGCCGGCGTTCGAGGCGGTGAAGTGCGCCGAGCGGCAGAACCTGGCGCTGGCCGACGAGCTGGACTGGCGCATCCGCGTCGCCTTCTTCGCTGAAAGCCGCTGCATCTCGATGCGCCATGTCCTGCTCGAGCTGGCTGATGAGGCCGGGCTGGACGTCGAGCGCTTCACCGCCGATTTCGACAGCGGCGTCGCCAAGCAGCAGGTTGTCGAGGAGGCGCGGCGGGGTTGGGAGATCATCAAGGTCGATGGCAGCCCGACGTTTGTCCTGCCAGACGGCAAACAGGTGAGCAACCCGGGCCTGCCGGAGCTTGATCTGGACGAGGAGCACGGCTACCGGGTTCGGGCCGTGCGCCCCGCTCCGTGCAGCGGCGATGCGTGTCTGGATGTCTACCGTGAGCTGCTCGAAGCGTCGATCACGGCAACATCGTGAAATAGCACTTCGGAGTCCGGTTACTTTCAGACATTCAGATATTCTCATAAGGTGTTGCATGCCGGAGACATCTGGGCTACGCTGATAGTTGCGCCATGTTGCGGTCGGGGAATAGTGCCGAAAGCTCATGACGCAGGGCCCGAGAAACGCCTCGGGCTGGAGGAGTGAGTCTGGAGATACAGACGATGCGAGACCTGTACGGTGACCTGGAGTCACTACAGAGCGCTGTGCTTGCCGGTCGTGCCAACCGCCGTACCATCCTGAAGCGTGGCGCGGCACTCGGCCTGAGCGCACCAGTCATTGCCGGCCTGCTGGCCGCCTGCGGTAGTGATGACGACGGCGATTCGCCAACGGCGACGACCGATTCTGGCAGCAGCGAAGGCAGCGCGACCGAGGACACCGGAAGCGACTCCGAAGAGCCAACCGCCGAGGGCGAAGGCACAGCTGCGGGTGAGAGCACGACCGAGAGTGAGTCGGGCGGCGAATCCTCCGGTCAGGGTCGCGGCGCTGGCGATCTGCTCCGCCTGCTCGTCTGGCAGGCCCCGACGATCCTGAACAACCACTTCTCGCAGGGTGATAAGGACGGTCTCGCGTCCCGCCTCGTCCTCGAGCCGCTCATCAACCTCGATATGGACGGCCAGCCGCAGCCCTGCCTGGCTGAGGAAGTGCCGACGCTCGAGAACGGTGGCATCGCCGCCGACGGTATGAGCGTGACCTACAAGCTCAAGAAGGACGTTGTCTGGTCGGATGGTGAGCCGTTCACTGCCGCAGACGTTGAGTTCACCTGGCAGTACGCGACGAACCCGGATGTTGCCTCAACGACGTTTGCGACCTACAGCGCAATCTCCGAGGTCGAGATCGTCGACGAGCACACGATCACGTTCAAGTTCGAAGCGCCGAATCCTGGCTGGTTCACGCCGTTCTCAGCCGCATACTATGGCACTGTTCTGCCAAAGCACATCCTCGGCGACATGCTGGGTTCTGAGGCTCGCAACGCCCCGTTCAACCTCAATCCGATCGGCACAGGACCGTATAAGGTCAAGGAATTCCGCCCGGGCGATACCGTCCTCTATGAGATCAACGAGAACTATCGCGAGGCGGACAAGCCGTACTTCAGCCAGGTTGAGCTGAAGGGTGGCGGCGACGCGACCTCGGCAGCTCGCGCCGTCCTGCAGACGGGCGAGACCGACTACGCCTGGAATCTGCAGGTCGAGAAGGCCGTCCTCGACAAGCTGAAGGAGGACGCCACCACCGGCCGCGTGCAGGTGAACCCGGGCCTGAGCGTCGAGCAGGTGCTGCTCAACTTCGCCGACCCGAACACCGAGGTCGACGGAGCGCGCTCCGAGCCGGGCACCGAGCACCCGTTCTTCAAGGACAAGAACGTCCGCGAGGCACTGCGGCTGGCCACCGACCAGGATACGATCGCCACGCAGCTGTATGGCGACGGTGGCTCACCGACGGCGAACACCCTGGTTGCCCCAGCGCCGTTCAATTCGCCGAACACCTCAACCGAGTACGACCTCGACAAGGCAGCCGCGCTGCTCGACGAGGCCGGTGCGACACTTGATGGCAATATCCGCAAGATGGACGGCAAGGAGCTGGCGCTGGTCTTCACCACGACCTCCAGCCCGATCCGGCAGAAGACCCAGGAGATCATCAAGCAGTCGTTCGAGCAGATCGGCATCACGGTCGAGATCAAGGCGATCGACGCTGGCGTCTACTTCTCGTCCGACGCTGGCAACCCGGATACCGTCTCGCACTTCTACGCCGACCTGACGATGTTCACCAACGGCCCATCCAGTCCGTTCCCGCTGGACTACATGTCGGGCTTCAAGTCGGATGAGCCAGAAACGGACATTGCCCAGCAGTCGAACCAGTGGTCCGGCAACAACTACAACCGCTGGATCAACGACGACTTCAACAAGCTGTGGCACGAGGCTGCTACGGAGCTGGATCCCGCCAAGCAGGCCGAGCTGTTCATCGCCATGAACGACATGGTGATCAACGAGGTCGTCCGCATCGGACTCGTCCATCGCGCCGGCCTGTCCGGCTTCTCGAACCGGCTCAAGGGCCACACCCCATCGTCGTGGGAGCTGGCCGTCTACGACATCGCCAACTGGTACGCCGAGGAGTAGTTACCCTCCTCAAATGGAACCAGGCTGAACAAGGCCCCCGAGGAATTCTCGGGGGCCTTGTTGCTGTGCGCGGATGGTATGATGCGCAGTCCGAAAACGAGTGGGAGGGACGCCGTGCATGGACGAACCACCGGTATCGATCGATGCGATGCGGGAAATCTGGGATGGCAAGGCCGAATTCTGGGACGAGCAGATGGGCGAGGGCAATCTCTTCCATCGCGAGCTGATCGGCCCGGCGGTCGAGCGGCTGCTGGACATCACACCGGGCGACAACGTGCTCGACATCGCCTGCGGCAACGGCCAGCTTGCGCGTCGGCTGGCGTCGCTCGGAGCGCATGTCGTCGCCACCGACTTCAGCCCACAGTTCCTCCGGCTCGCCGAGAAGCGCACTGCTGCACTGCCGGAGATAGCGGATCGCGTCGTGTTCCGCGAAATCGACGCGACCGACCCGGCCCAGCTCAGCACGCTCGGTGAGAGGTGCTACGACGCCGTCACCTGCCTGATGGGTCTGATGGACATGCCGGAGATCGACCCTCTCTTCGCCGCCATCCCACGCCTGCTGCGTCCTGGAGGACGCTTCGTCTTCGCCGTCCAGCATCCATGCTTCAACTCGAACGACGTGCGCATGGTCGCCGAGGAGGACGCCAATCTCACCCGGACCAGCTCACTGAAGATCTCGCGCTACCTGACGCTGCCGCCGGCGCGCGGCGCAGGCATGCCGGGCGAGCCGGCCAGCCACTGGTACTTCCACCGCCCGCTCAGCGTTCTGCTTGCAGCGGCGTTCAGGAACGGCCTGGTGATGGATGGCATCGAGGAACCACGCTTCAGCTCCCCACCCAACCCCGACCGCCCACTCTCCTGGCTCAGTTACCCGGACATCCCGCCCGTGTTTGTCGCACGAATGCGCGTGCGGTGACCTCACCCTCCCCTGTCCCTCCCTCTCCTCACAGGAGAGGGAGGGTGTCATGGGTATGACGTGTTGGCTGCCGTCTTTCCATCACCCCCTCTCCTGTGAGGAGAGGGGGCGGAGCCCTCTGGGCAGCGGTGAGGTTACTCCCCCATCCGATTCAGCAACGCGCAATAGGCCCGACGGCCCTGAACAAACGACTCCTGGATGCCGAAGCTTTCGTTTGGTGCGTGGACGCGGCTGCCCGGCATGCCGAACGAGTAAAAGACCATGTCTGCGCCGAGCGCGGTCTGGTAGACCTCGGCGACCGGCAGCGTTCCGCCAACACGGATAACGTACGGGTCGCGGTCGTAGAGGTCGCCGAGCACTTCCTCAGCGGCGACGAGCACCGGATGATCGCGGCGAATCATGAACGGTCGCGCGGAGCCGGGGAACGGCACGACCTCGGCCTTCGCGCCCGGCGGGCAGACCGACTGGACGTGCTTTTCGATCGCAGTGAGGATCTTCTGCGGCTCCTGGTTGGCCACGAGACGGCAGGTGACCTTGAAGTGCGCCTCGCATGGCGTGACCGTCTTGATCCCCTCGCCCTGGAAGCCACCCCAGAACCCGTTGAGGTCGAGCGTCGGCCGGCCCCAGTTGCGCTCGATCGGCGTGTAGCCCGGCTCGCCCCACAGCGCGTCGACGCCGAGCTCGGCCTTGTAGCCCTCTTCGTCGAACGGCACTTCAGCGAACTCGCGCTTCTCCTGCTCGGTCAGGTCGCGGACATCGTCGTAGAAGCCGGGGACGGCGACCTTGCCCTCGGGCGTGTGCATCGAGGCGGCAATCTGCGCCGCGACCTGCACGGCGTTGGCGACCGACGCACCAAACTGGCCGGAGTGCATGTCGGTATTGGCCGTCTTTATGTTCACCTGACAGGCGGCAATGCCCTTGGATGCGGTCGCGATCGATGGCGTGTCCGGGCCCCACTGGCCGCCATCGGCGCAGAGGACGACATCACACTTCAACAGCTCGGCGTTGTCACGGATGAACGCGGGCAGGTTCGGCGAGCCGATCTCCTCTTCGCCCTCGATCGTGAACTTCAGGTTGATCGGCGGCTGCCCGCCCTGCGTCTGAACCAGCGCCTCGAGCGCCTTGATCGGCAGGAACAGGTTGCCCTTGTCGTCGCTCGCGCCACGCGCGTAGACGAAGCCATCGCGCACGGTCGGCTCGAACGGTGGCGTCTCCCAGAGATCCAGCGGATCGGGCGGCTGGACGTCGTAGTGTCCGTAGATCAGCGCCGTCGGCTTGGCCGGGTCGACGATCCACTCGCCGTAGACGACCGGGTTGCCATTGGACGGCATCACCTCGACCGTTGGGACACCGACCTTGCGCAGAGCGTCGGCGACCCAATCGGCGGCAGCCCGGACATCGCCAGCATGCTGCGGCAGCGCGCTGACGCTCGGAATGCGCAGCAGCTCGAACAGCTCGGCGAGGTGCTCGTCGTGATGCTCGGCAAGATAGTCTTCCCATGCGGGACGGTCAGCCATGCGTGGTCCTCCCTCAACCAGGTGCGATTCAGCTCACGTTCGGCATGATACCCCGATGACGCGGCGACCGATCAGGCCAGTGGGGAGCTCCGCGCACGACGGCGTGAGTTTGTCACGATCACGCCGGCCAGGATCGTGCCACCACCCAGGATCAGCCACGGAGTGATCGATTCGCCCAGCAACAGCCAGGCGGACAGTACGCCGAAGAACGGCACCATGTAGATGTAGACGGCCACTTGCGTTGGCTGCAATCCACGCAAGCCGCGATACCAGAGGATGTAGGCGACGAAGATCGCCAGCACGCTCATCGTTAGCGCCGCCAGCCACTCGCGGCCATCGAACCCAGCGATGTCATGAACGATATCCAGGTTGAAGAGCAGGAGCGGCGAGAGCATCAACGCGCCGAGGATCGTCGTCAGACCAGCGATAACGTGGGGTTCATATTCGGCCAGCAGTGGCTTGGCAAGCACGGTGTAGAACGCCCAGCCGAACGGCGCGCAAACGAGAATCAGGACGCCAATGGCGTTATCGACCGAGAACTTTGCTCCACTCCCGCCAAAGAGCAAAACGATCAGGAAGCCGACCGCTGCCAGCCCGATGCCCGCCATCTTGCGGCGGGTGAACTCCTCACCGAGGAGCAAGCGGCTGATAATCGTGGTGAAGATTGGATTGCTCGTGACGATCAGGCTCGCCAGTGCTGCCGAGAGGTAACTCTGACCATACGCGATCGCCAGGTTATTGACCACGACACCAGCGAACGCGATCAGTGCCATCCGTCGCCAGACGCTGGCCGGGAACGACGGGATCGAGCGGCGGGTGAGCGCCAGCAGAACAGCGAAGCAGGCCGAAGAGAAGCCGACCCGCAGGAGCAGGACGTGCACCGGCCCGATCCGCGTCACCAGATACTTCACGGCAACGAAGGTGACACCCCAGAACAGAGCCACCAGCAGCAACGACAGATGAATCAAGGCCGGATGTCGGCGCAGCGCCGACGCGAGCCCCCCGGACATCACCCACAACCCTCCCCGCCCCGCGAATCGGAGCCCCACGCGATTGTACGCGCAGCCACCCGTGGCACACTGGAGATGGACCCGGCCGGCGGGGCCGGAATCGTTCGGAGACACGCCCAACGTGATGACGCTCCAACGCCTGAAGTGGCTATCGATCCTCGCGCCGGTCCTGTTCATCGTCGTCGTTGAGCTGGCCCGCACAGTCATCTTCCGCGACCTGCTCTCCGGCTGGCCTGGCTACCTCCTGCTGGCCGGCATCGTCCTGATCGGCGTCCTGTTCTTCTCGGAAGCCATCTTCAACGTCATCGACCGCACGCAGGATCGTCTGGAACAGACCAACCGCGAACTGCTCGCACTGCACGAGGCCGGACTGGACATCATCGGCGATCTGCGGCTGGATCACGTCCTGCAGGGCGTTGTTGATGAGGCGCGCACGCTCGTCGGCGCACGCTACGGCGCACTCTCCTATCTCGACGATCAGGGGCGGCTGGCCGAATTCCTGACCTCCGGCATCGACGCCGAGGCGCGCGCAGAGATGGGCCCACTGCCGACCGGCCACGGCCTAATCGGGAATGTCATGCGCGATGGTGAGAGTCTGCGCATGCGCGACCTGACGCAACACCCGGATTCGATCGGCTTCCCGTCTGGCCACCCACCGATGCACAGCCTGCTGGCTGTCCCGATCGCCGCCCACGGCGCAGTCCTCGGCAATCTCTACCTGACGGAGAAAGAAGATGCGCCCGAGTTCGACCTGACCGACGAGGAGACGCTGCGGCGCTTCGCGACCCAGGCGGCGCTGGCGATTGAGAACGCGCGTTTGCACCGCCGCGTCCGCGACCTCGCCGTCGCCGAAGAACGCGAGCGCATCGCCCGTGAGATCCACGACAGCGTCGCTCAGGTGCTGGGCTATGTGAACACGAAGGCGCAGGCCGCCGAAGCGCTGCTCGACGCCGGCGAGGTCGAGCGCGCGACGACACAGATCGGCCAGCTCGGCCAGGCTGCCCGCGACGCTTATGCCGACGTCCGCGAGCACATCCTCGGACTGCGCTCAACTGGCGATCCGGATCGGCCATTTGTCGAGACGCTGCGCCTCTATCTGCAGGACTGGCAGGCGCAAAGCGGTGTGCAGGTCACGCTCGTCGCCGATCCGTCCGACGGTCTGGATGTCGCCCTGCCCGAGACCGGCGAGCTGCAGCTGCTACGCATCATCCAGGAGGCGCTGGCGAACGTCCGCAAGCACGCCGGCGCAAGCCAGGCGACGGTGACGCTGGTGCGCGGCAGCGGCTGGGTCGAAGCACGCATCACCGACGACGGCACTGGCTTCGACCCCGAAGCCAGCACCCGCGATGCCCTCCCCCGCTTCGGCCTGACCACCATGCGCGAACGCGCCGAAGCCGTCGGCGGCACCCTCAGCGTCGAGACGCAGTCCGGCGCAGGCACGACAGTGACGGTGCGGCTGCCGACCAGTGCGCGGCACCTGGCGAGTCGATAGCACTCAACCAAGCCACAACCCGATCAGTCGGCGTATGTCTGATAGACAGAATCACGCTACCAGATAGACATTAGGTGGACATTCGCGTACCATAAAGTTGGCTTAGAGGTGACTCAACACCATCCCACGAGAGAAGTGGGGGAGAACTATGGATACATACCTACATCGCAATTGGGTAGAACAGGCCCATCGAGACGCAACGATGCAGCCACTCGATGCCATTGCAGCGACGCTTGAACGCGTTCTCTCACGACGATTGGTAGCGGTGATTGTCGGTGTAAAGGACGGGAAGACGGTAGCGCGTTGGGCCAGCGGCTCAATTTCCGAGATTCGAGACGCCGCTGTTGAACAACGTCTCCGGACAACATTCCAGATTGTCCAGATGCTGATGCAATCGTCAGATGCACCACAGACAATCAAGGCGTGGTTTATCGGGTTGAATCCACAACTGGACGATACATCGCCAGCAGAAGCGATCCGGGAAGGCCACCTGACGGATGCACTCGCGGCCGCGCGCGCATTTGTAATCGGTGGCTAGGCTGCGGGATGTGAGTAGCCTTGCACAGTGACACCTCACCTGCACTCGGTTGAGATCGCGTCTGTTGGAGCGCCAGCATCACCCATATACCGAGTAACAAAAGTCGGACGTGATCCGTTTGAACCGCCACCGATAGACATGGCCGGCGACAACCGTTTCGATGATCCCGGGCGAATCTTCAGTGTTGTCTACTGCGCTTCCGATCGCGCCGGAGCATTCGGAGAGACAGTTGCTCGTTTCAGACGATCACTGCCACTTCTAAAGATGCTGGAACAGGTAGAAGATGATGAACCGCTTGATGAGGCACTATTTGGCCTGATCGTGCCGGGCCATCCCGAGAAAGGAGTCGTACCAGCCGATTGGAGATTCAAGCGTCAGATCGGCGCAACGCTGCTATCACAAGACCTACGCTTTGCCGACATACTCGCTCCGGCGAGCCTGACATGTCTTCGTCGCCAGCTTGGCCCACTCGCTCAGGAGCTTGGCTATCCTGACCTGGATGCCAGCACCATGCTGTCTTCCTGGCCACGTCAGATAACTCAAGCGGCTGCTCGATACGTCTACGAACGACTTGATGAAAATGGCACTCCAACATTTGCTGGTATTCGCTATCAGTCGCGATTGAATCTGGACTGGACATGCTGGGCAATCTTCTCTGACCGGATAATCCACAGCCCGAGACTGAGTGAAACGTCTCTAGATCCAATGGATAGCGATCTTCTGGAGGCAGCTAGCGCTCTGGACTTGTGCATTGAGGGCATAAGAGACAAAAACCACTTCATTTGCCCATGATGACGCTACTCCGTCCCATTGAGCACGTAGCCCATCACGTGTATGGGCCAACACACGATTTGCATACCTCGCGCTATCGCTGTACGGTGGGACTGTCATTGCGCACGCACAATGAAGTGGAGAGATGCCGATGACACCAGTCACGCACACACGCTCGGGCCACCGGTACCGCCACTGGCTCCTGGCTATCGCCTCCCTCCTGGCGAGCCTGCTGGTTATGGCACTCATGATGTCGCGTTCAGCCGAGGCGGACAGCGCAAAGGCGCAGGCAGGAGCCGACTGGCAGCCTGTCACCGTCACCTATCGATCAGGCAGCACCATTGCCCAACTCGAGTACATGGATGCACGGCACTGGCGCAAGGAGATCATTGAGGATCGCCTGCATCCGGAGGCAGTCGGCTCCGTCATGTCCTTCGGCGATCAGACATTCCGACAGACACAGAGAGACACCGCCACAGCCTACGAAGACACGCTGACCGACGGCGTCGCAGTCCCGGAACGCTGGCTCCATCCGGGCTTCGACGCGGTACTCCAGTACAAGCATTATGTCGCCAGCCCCGGTGACGCACCGAACACCATCGTCTACCAGCAAGTGTTCCCGGCCGTGCCCTGCCCGGTACAGGAAGTCGGTCATCCACGGATACCGCAGCCAGCTGCCTGTGATCACGGCAATACCTATCGCGAGGTCGAATCGTGGACCTTCCGCACCGACATCACGCCGCCGATGGTGATCTCGGGATACAACGAGATCGACGGCAAGATCGTGTCGACGGTCGAGGTATTGAGCGTCGAGCCTGTCCCGTAACCCACCGCCCCGCATACCCAGCAATGGCACAATCCTCCTGGCGCGACACGTGCCGGGAGGAGCCGATGAGAGTCCTGATCGCTGATGACCACGCCCTGTTTCGCGATGGGCTGCGCAGCCTGCTGGAGGCGCGCGGCATTGACGTTGTCGCCGAGGCGCGCAACGGACGCGAGGCGATCGCGCTGGCGGAGCGCGAGGTGCCGGACATCGTCCTGATGGATCTGGCGATGCCTGAGATGGGCGGGCTGGCAGCGACACGCATGATCAGCGCCGAGATGCCGGCTGTCCGCGTTGTCGTGCTGACGGCGTCCGAGGATGATGCCGACCTGTTCGAGGCGATCAAGTCCGGCGCGCAGGGGTTCCTGCCGAAGGATATCGAGGCGCGACGGCTGTTCGAGATGCTCGACGGCGTGACGCGCGGTGAGCCGGCGCTGACGCCCGGGCTGGCCCGCAAGCTACTCGACGAGTTTGCCCAGCCACGCGCAACCCGCCAGGAGCAGCCTGCCACCCAGCTCACCGACCGCGAGCGCGATGTGCTGGAACTGCTTGTCCAGGGCATCACCTCCAACCGCGAGCTGGCCGACCGGCTGGTCGTCAGCGAGAACACGGTGAAGTACCACCTGCGCAACATTCTGAGCAAGCTGCACCTGGAGAACCGCGCGCAGGTCGTCGCCTACGCCCTGCGCAACCAGCTTGTCGATCCGCCCGAGCCGGATCGCAGCTAGCCTCCTACCCGATAGGGTAGGCAGGAAACCACCCTCACCACCACCACAAACTACCCCGCTGATCGTGTTCGAGAAATCGCCACAACCGCACCATTAGGCTAGGCGCGATACGGCGCGAACCGGAGTGCGAGCGTGCGGCTATCTGTTGCGACGGCACGAGCAGGACGCAGAACAGTGATCCCGTCGCCGCGCATCGGCACGGATCTGTTCGGCAGCACGCGCTTCGCCTGGCTCTGGTTGATGGCCCGAGCCTGGATCGGCTGGCTCTGGCTGGCCGATGGTCGCGACAAGCTGAGCGACGGTCGCTGGATCGACGGCAGCGCATTGCACGACGCCTGGATGGCGACACTGGCGAACGGCGACACCCGCCAGCCGTCGCGCTGGGTCGTCGAGCAGATGCTGGCGCAGGGTTGGCACGGCTGGCTCGGTCCTGCCGTGGCAATCGGGCAGACGCTGGTCGGCATCGCCATCCTGCTGGGCTTGCTGACCGGACTGGCGGCGCTATTCGGCCTCGGGCTGGCTGCGACGCCGTGGCTGGCCGGCGCGAGCGGAGTCGATCCGCTCATCGCGCTGATCGCGGTCGTGCTGGTGCTCGGCTGGCGCTGCGCCGGATGGATCGGGCTGGACCACTGGGTCCTGCCACTCATCTGTCGTTGGCCTGCACAGCCGGGCCAGACCGGCGGGAGGTCGCAGAGGCAGTGATTCGAACCGCGCGGGCTGGGGAGTGCGCTTGCGCAGGCGTCATGAGAATATGCGCTCCATCGATTTCAGGGACAGTGGGCGAGACAGAAGGGGGAACCTCTCAATGTCGATCAAGAATGAAACGAGCCGCATCACCCGACGCAACTTCGTCGGGCTCGTCGGCGCAGCCGGCCTCGGCGCGGCGTCGGCAGCCGTTTTCGGCGCGGCAGCCAACCCGGACCGCGAGGTCGTGCAGGGCATCCCGACCGTGATTTCGGCAGCGCCGGAGGAGCCAACGACCGACCACAGCGGGCACAACGCAACCGGCGACGCGACGCCGACCACCGGCGGCGATTCGGTCGATGAGATGGATGCCATGCACGAGCAAGGCATTCTGGACTTCCCGGCACCGACCGAAGGGCTCGGCGGCCAGCCGCTGGAGTACGAACTGGATGGCGATGTCAAGGTCTTCCGGCTGACCTGCGATGTCGTCCGCTGGGAATATGCCCCCGGCCAGTATTCGGATGGCTATGCCTATAACGGCGTCATCCCTGGCCCGGAGATTCGAGTCAACGAGGGCGACACCGTGCGTGTCCACGTGACGAACAACCTGCCGGAGAGTACGGTCATCCACTGGCACGGACTGATCGTCCCGCACAGCCAGGACGGCGTGACCTTCGTCACTCAGCCGCCGATCAAGCCGGGTGGCGAGTTCACCTACGAGTTCACGCTCCGTGAGGGCAACACCGGCTCGCACATGTATCACTCGCACCACAACGCCGCCGAGCAGGTGACAAAGGGCCTTTTGGGCGCGTTCATTGTTGAGCCGAACGACCCGAACAAGTACGGCGAGTTCGACCGCGAATACACGATCATTCTGAACGACGGGCCAATTGGTGGCTTCACCCTGAATGGCAAGGGCTTCCCGGCCACCCAGCCGGTGATGGCCAAGAAGGGCGAGAAGGTCCTCATCCGCTACATGAACGAGGGCCTGATGATTCACCCGATGCATTTGCACGGGATGCCGCAGCTTGTCGTGGCGCAGGATGGTTGGCCGCTTCCGCAACCGTACCTCTGCGACACGGTCAACATCGCGCCCGGCCAGCGCTTTGATGTCATCGTCGATGCGACTGAAGTCGGTGCCTGGGCGTTCCACTGCCACATCCTGTCGCACGCTGAATCTGCCCACGGCATGTTCGGCATGGTTACGCTGTTTATCGTCGAGGAGTGAACGCCGGCGTAGCACCGGCGCAACCCTGGCCCACGGTTCGTATCCTGTTATGCGGACCGTGGGCCGCTTCCTTGCCGCCTACCCCCAGCTCCCCACGCATGGCACACTGTCGGGCGCGACGAGAGGAGCCACGTGGAACCGCAGACGACACCACCAGCCGAAGCGCAGGACACAACACCGTCGGACAATGGTCCAACCTGGGCATCCCGGCCGCTCCTGATTGCGTTGGGCCTCTTCGCGGTCGCGCTACTGGCGATGCTCGTGTTCGTGATCCGCGACAGCACGCGCGATGTCCAGCTCGACGCCACGTTGCTCACGCTTGAGCTGAGCTACCCGGACGGCCAGACGGCGACAGCCGATCTCGAGGTGCAAGCAGGCGCAGCGCCAGATGGCGAGACGATCACCTGTCGGGCAACTGACGGCGGGCAGCGCCTCGGTCGTGACACTGCCAGGAGCAACGAGACAATCCGCATCAAGCTCGACCCAGCACCCTGGCCGTTGGACACGTTGACCGGCGATGGCGCGGCGACGATCAACGATCGCGTTGAGTGCCGGGTCGGCGATGGCGACTGGGTACACCCGCTGCGGCAGCCCCGCGTCCGCATCAACTAGCCGCCAACCGTAATGCGCAGCCGCCATCCGTGACAACAACGAAATCCATAGCCCCTCTTGAGTGCATGCACTGATTAGGCTATTCTCGTTTCAGAACCCTACGCGGTCATTCCAGGGATGCAGGCATGTCGGCGATACAACCGACTGCCGATGCGATGCGTACATTGAGTGCATCCGCAGGCAAGGACGTCATCAGACGCAGCCGAGCATTGGCTCGGCAGGCCGATGCTGCGCTGTGCATGGCGTACCCCGGAATGGACATCAGCATGACGTGGATGGAGAGGGAGCCCGTGACTCGACCCAACGGCACGTACCTACCCGATCACCTGGAAGATCCCCTGCCCGTCAACGTACCCAGCCGACTCAGCCGCCGCCGACTGCTCCAACGCGGCGCGGCGCTCGGCATCAGCCTGCCGGCGATCGGCTGGCTGCTGGCCGCCTGCGGTGGCGACGACTCCGACGACGATGATGGCGGCAACGAGAGCGCTGCCAGCCCAACGGCCGCGAGCAGTGAATCCACATCTGCGTCGACCAGCGAGTCGGGTGGCGGAACCGCCCAGAATGGCGGACGGCTGACCGTCATCCAGACCGGCAGTATCCCCGACCTTGACCCTCAGTCTGCCTACGACTCGGACGCCAGCGCCATCTTCTTCGGCACCTACGAAATGCTCGTGCGACTCAAGGGGAGCGACACCTTCGAGTATGAGCCGATGCTCGCCGAAAGCTGGGAGGGCAACGACGACAACACCGAATGGCGCTTCAAGATCCCGGCCGGCGTCAAGTTCCACGACGGCACTGACTGCGACGCAGAGGCTGTCGCCGCTTCGTTCAAGCGCTTCCACTCGATGGGTCTCGGGCCGGTCAACGTCATCACCCGCTTTGTCGCCAGCCCGGACGACATCAGCGCCGAAGACGCGACGACCGTCCTGTTCAAGCTCTCGTTCGGCACCGAGATCTTCGTCGCAGCCCTCGCCTCACAGTACGGCCCGCTCGTCGTCTCGCCGGCCGCCGTCGAAGCCAACAAGACTGCCGACGACGAGTTCGCCCACGAGTGGTTCCGCAGCAATGTTGTCGGCACTGGCCCTTACACAATCAGCGAGAACGTGCTGGGCGACCACATCACGATGGTACGCTTCGAGGACTATCACGGCGGGTGGGACGGCAATCATTTCGATGAGATCGTCTTCCGCAACGTCGAAGAATCGTCCACCCGCCGCCAGCTCATGGAGCGCGGCGAGGCCGACTGCCTGACCCAATCGCTCACCCCGAAGGATGTCGCCTCCCTGCAGGAAGCCGGCGTGCTGAACGTCATGGTCTACGACTCGACGAACGCCGACTGGGCACTGATGAACCACGTCAAGCTCGCGGACGTGAAGCTCCGCCAGGGTCTGTGCTGGGCGTTCCCCTACGACGATGTCCGCAAGGGCGTCTACGAGGACCTCATCGAGGCATCCAGCGGTGCCTGCACGACGACGACACGCGGCTATCCCGAGGATGGCTTCATCTACACGACCGACCTAGACAAGGCCAAGCAGCTGATCGACGAATCGGGCTTCGATGTCAGCCAGCCGCTGGAGTTCTGGATCACCTCCGGCGACCAGGCCGAGCAGGCCATCGGCCAGCTCTTCCAGGCGAATCTGCAGACGCTCGGCATCACGCTCGACCTTGTCGAGAAGGAGGAGGGCGCACTCACCGACTTCCTCTACGGCTCCGCGCCGGCCGAGGAGCGCCCGGACTTCACCTATTGGGGCTGGTGGCCGGATTACAACGATGCCTGGAACGAGATCTACCCGAACTTCCACACCGACGCAATCACGCCGAACGGCTCGAACGCGATGTACTACTCCAACAAGGATGTCGACGCGCTGCTCGACAAGACGTCCGGCTCGATCGGCGAAGCGGACTACAACGACGCCATCGCCGAAATGAACAAGATCATGGTCGAGGACGACCCGGCCGCCATCTTCGTCGGCTCAGTCAAGTGGTACAGCGTGCTCCAACAAAACATCAAAGGCTTCGTGCCCAACCCGATCTATATCAACACGTACAACGTGTATGACATGTATCGGGAGGAATAGAGATCGGTAAAGCGACAACCAATCTCCGCCGCCAACTCCTTCGTAGGGACAGCGCTGGCGCTGTCATCGCCGTAAGGCGACACCTCCGCGCCGGATGATGGTGGTTCGCAAAGAGACACGCGCGCAAACATTTCGTACGGACAGGACCCGGCCTGTCCTCGCCGTGAGGAGACGCCCCCGCGCCGGATGCCAACGGCCCCGTCGTAACGTCCACGTGCGTTGCCGTCGCGGAAATGTAGGGGCGTATCGCATACGCCCGTTTGGCCTCCAACCCATTCCCGCCGGCAGCCACAATGCCCGGTTGCCCATGCTGGATGGTCGTGTTTCTGGCCGGGCGTATGCGATACGCCCCTACATTTCGGGGCCGACGCGGTCACGATACGCCAAGTCCACAATTATCTGCGTGGGAGGGTCGCCTCACGGCGATGACAGCGGCTTGCTCGGTCGGCCCCTTTACACAAACAGCCCCGCTCCGTTTCATCGGAGCGGGGCTGTTGCTGTGTCTATCCAGCGCGCTAGTCGGCTGCGGCGCGCTCCATTTCCGGGGCGTTCTCCGGCGTCCAGCGCAGGTTCAGTTCGCGGTTGGCGCGAACCTCGTCGAGGCGCTTGTACTCGGTCGTATGCGGAGCGTTCTTCACGAACTCCGCGTCGGACTTGATCTCGTCGTCGATCTGGCGCATCGCGGCGATGAACGCATCGAGCGTCTCGATGCTCTCCGTCTCAGTCGGCTCGATCATCATCGCTTCCTCGACGATCAGCGGGAAGTACGTCGTCGGAGGATGGATGCCGAAGTCGAGCAGACGCTTGGCGATGTCGAGCGTGCGCACGCCGTACTCCGCCTTCTGGTTGCGGGCGGTCGCGACGAACTCGTGCATGCAGGGCCGGTCGTAGGCGATCTCGTAGCGATCCCTCAGGTTCGCCATCAGATAGTTGGCGGCCAGCACAGCATCCTCGCTGATTCGGCGCAGACCCTCCGCGCCGTGCATGCGGATGTAGGTGTAGGCGCGGACGTGCATGCCGAAGTTGCCGTAGAAGCCGTGGACCTTACCGACCGTATGCTCGGGCGACACGAAGTCGTAGGTGCCATCGTCCTTCTTGACCACAATCGGGTCGGGCAGGAACTGCTCCAGGCCGGCGCGAACGCCGACCGGGCCGGAGCCGGGACCACCACCACCGTGCGGCGTTGAGAAGGTCTTGTGCAGGTTGAAGTGCATGATGTCCATGCCCAGATCGCCGGGGCGGACCATACCGAGAATGGCGTTGAAGTTCGCGCCGTCGTTGTAGACCAGGCCGCCAGCGTTGTGGACGGCATCGACGATCTCACGCACGTTTTCGTCCCACAGGCCGAGCGTGTTCGGGTTGGTGATCATCAGCAGCGCAGTGTTCGGGCCGACCAGCTCCTTGAGCTTCTCGACGTCGCAGTTACCGCGATCGTCGGACGGCACGGTCACAACCTTGAAGCCAGCCATCGCGGCGGTCGCCGGGTTGGTGCCGTGCGCCGAGTCCGGCACGAGCACCGTGTCGCGCTCGTAATCCCCGCGCGACGCGTGATAGGCCCGTGCGACGAGGACGCCGGTGAGCTCACCGTGTGCGCCGGCAGCCGGCTGGAGCGTCACCGTCTCGAACCCTGAAATCTCGGCGAGGTAGCTACGCAGCTCGTCCATCAGCTCCAGCGCGCCCTGGACCGTCTCCGGCTCCTGGAGCGGATGAATAGCCGCGAAGCCGGGCATCCGGGCTGCGATCTCGTTGATCTTCGAGTTGTATTTCATCGTGCAGGAGCCGAGGGGATAGAAGTTGATGTCGATCGCATGGTTCTTCTGCGACATGCGCGTGAAGTGGCGAATGACATCGATCTCACTCACCTCGGGAAGGGCAAGCTCATCACGGCAAAGATCTGCCGGAATCTCCGTCTCGGGAACATCGACAGCCGGAACCGTTGTGCCACGGCGTCCCGGCTTACTCAGCTCAAAGATCAGCGGCTCTACCGCCATATTCCACCCCACCTGACCTTCTGCCGCATGTTGACGCGGAAAACAGACAATCCATCGACCGTACGATTGGCAGCATAACATCCACCGCCGACGCCTCACAACCGCCCGCCTGTCATCGACACCCCTGATAGAATCTGGCTGGGTTCATTGACGGCGCGTGCGCCCCAGGTCGACTTCTTCGACGATCCCGAATACAGCACATCATCAGCATGCCAGGGAGTCTCACGAAATGGCGAAAGCGTTCTACTACGGCGGACAAGCGGTCATGGAAGGCGTCATGATGCGCGGTCGCTCGTCGATGGCGGTCGGCGTCCGCACACCGGAAGGCGAGATCGTCGTCTGGGAAGAGCCGATTGAGCCCGGGCCTGTCGTCCGTTCGGTGCGCAATATCCCGCTGGTTCGCGGCGCAGTCGTCCTCTGGGACACGATGCTGCTTGGCATGCGTGCGCTGATCTTTTCAGCCAACGTCGGGCTGAGTGAAGAGGATGGCGAAGAAGCCGACGACTCGTCGATGTCCGGTATGTTCCTCTGGCTGACGGTCGGGATGTCGTTGCTCTTCTCGATTGGCCTGTTCTTCGTCACGCCGGTCGTCACCGTCGATCTGCTCAGTCGCTGGATCGACAACCATCATGTCATCAACATTATTGAAGGCATCGTCCGTCTGGCGATCCTGATCGGCTATATGGTCGGCATCTCCTACATGAGCGACATTCGGCGCGTATTCGGTTACCACGGCGCAGAGCACATGACGATCAACGCCTGGGAGCGTGGCCTGCCGGTTGACGTCGAGAACGTGCGCGAGCAGAGCCTGCGCCACGTTCGCTGCGGCACCGGGTTTCTGCTGATCGTCGTTGTGATCTCGATCCTGTTCTTCCTGCTGCTCGGGCGGCCGGTCTGGTATCTACTCTACGGCTCACGAATCGTGCTGGTGCCGGTGATCGCCGGCATCGCCTACGAGATCATCCGCGCCGGAGCGGCCCACGCCAACAACCCGATCATGCGCGTCATCCTCGCGCCGGGTCTGGCCCTGCAGGGTGTCACCACCCGCCCGCCGGACGACTCGATGATCGAGGTCGCGATTGCTGCATTCAAGCGCGTGATTGCCACCGATGGTCTGATCGCCGAGAGCGAGCTGGATCCGACGGTCATCCCGGTCGGCTCAGATGCCCAGCCACTCAGTGGTATCAGTAGCGGGCGGGCGGAGCCGATTCCCACCCCGGTCGAGGCTTAACCGATGCGTACAGTCGATTCCGGCGCAACCCCGTCCGACGACGCGCTCGAACCCGCGGAAGTAACCGCTCGTCCCGCCGACATCGTGGTCCGCGAGATCGATGGACCGGACGAGATGGAGGAGGTCTTCCGCATTCGCGACGAGGTGTTCGTCCACGAGCAGCGCCTGACGAACGATGCACGCCGCGACCCGGACGACCGCACGAGTGTCCACTTCCTCGCCTGGCGCAACGGTGACCCGCTCGGCACCGGTCGCCTCACCATCTTCGGGCGCGAGGCGCAGGTGGCGTGGGTCGCGGTGCGTGCCGCTGCGCGTCGCGGCGGGCTTGGCCTGGCGATCATGCAGGCGATCATCGAACGCGCCGAACGCGAGAACACCGCCTACATCGTCCTCAACGCCCAGACCCACGCGATCTCGTTCTACGAGAGCCTCGGCTTTGAGATCGTCGGCCCGGAATTCACGATGGGTGGCATCGGCCACCACGTCATGATCCGCCGCAACGCGGTTTCGTAATGGGTTCGGTGGCGTGTTGCGTACGCCTGTTTGGTCCCGGACACGTTGAACCGGTACCCATCATCATTATGTAGGGGCGTATGCGATACGCCCAGTTAGATTACATCCGGGTTGGCGCGTGTTGATGCGGTGCTGGGTGCCGATTTGGCGTGCTGTGGGCCAGCCGGGCGTATGCAATACGCCCCTACATTTGCGGGTGGGTGATGGGGTTCAGTGTGTCATCGTTCCAGCGTGAGGGGTTCGTGTCGATGTAGGCGCGGATGCGGCTGAGTTCGTCATCGTTGCGAATGATGTGTTCATAGTAGTTGCGTTGCCAGACTGTGACGCCCGGCGTACCTCGGTGGGTATTGATCTGTCTGGTTGCCGCCGCCTTGAATCCGCGCACGATCGCACCAATGGTCTCTGATGGCGAGTGGAGTCCGCCTTGGGCCGTGTCGCTTCGATTGTCCATCGCGGTGCGAAGCACGATGATGCCGTGGATGTGATTCGGCATCACGACCCATGAATCGAGATCGACTGCCGGACGCACACGCTCGGTCTTTACCCTTTCACGAGCAACGATCGTTCCCAACGCATTCAGCTTCATACAACCGGCGACGATGTCCCCAAACAGCTCCTCACGATCGTACGTACAAATCGTGACGAAGTACGAACCGACCGCCGCATAATCGCGACTGGCAAGCCGGATGGATCGCCGGTGGTGTTGTTCGGGATCGTAGGTCATAAACGTCACTGCACCCATGTAGGGGCGTATTGCATACGCCCGTTCGGCCCCCTACCACGCTCAACCGGCACCCAGCACGCCCGTTCGGCCCCCCAACACCGCAGTCCAACGTATTGGCGCCGCCATCGACACGTATCGCCCCGTCTATGGACCCGGCCGAACAGGCGTATGCAATACCCCCCACCTGCCCTATTCGTCAGCTACGGTCATTACATCGCCAACCTGCATTTCGGACAGATCAGCCAGAGCGCCGAGCGGGATTGGACGCAGCGGTGGGCGGGCGGTGATCAGGCTGACTTCCTCAGCCGTCGCACCGACCTTGCGCTCGACGTAGGCGCGGACAATCGGCGAGCAGACGCGGCTCTGGCACATGCCCATCCCGCAGCGCGTGCGACGCTTGATGTCGTTGATTGACACCGTGCCGTTGGCGAGCGCGGCGTCGATCTCGCCGGCTGTCACTTCCTCGCAGCGGCAGATGATCGTATCGGGAGTCACGAGGTCGGGGAGCGCCGCGCCGGGCGAGTAGATCGTGTTCAGGACGCGGGCGATGTCGCGACGATGGGCGATGTCGCGCTGCAACGGACCTGCCTGGGCGGTGTACGCGCGTTCGCCGAGCAGATCGAGGTCGCGTGCTGCGGACAGGCCGGCCATCGCGCCGGTCGATTCCGCCAGGTCTGCGCCGCCGATACCAGCGATCTGACCAGCGACGTAGATCCCCGCATTGCTTGTGCGCATGCCGTCGTCGTGGGCGACATGCCAGCCGCCGCGATCGGGATCGTACGCGACCTCGCACTCAACCATGCGAGCGATCTCGGTCAGCGCCTCAAAGCCGAAGTGCAGGCAGAGGGTGTCGACTGCAACTGTGCGCTCCGTCTCCGGCAGGACCTGCCACTCAGGATCGACCTGTGCGAATGTCACTTCCTCGACTCGGCCATCGCCACGCGCCGCAATCACGACGTGCCCGTTGTACATCGGGATGTCGTGCCGGTCCAGAATGCGCCGGTAGTCCCATGCCTCCTTCACCCGCCGCATCTGGCCCCAGAAGTGGTGCAGATGACGCAGCGGCGCGGTCGCCTGGCTACCCTCGACAACGCCGACGACCTGTCCGCCCGCCTCGGCAATCTCGGCTGCCACGGCCAGCAGCAGCGGTCCGGTTCCGGCGACGAGGGAGCGTCGGCCAGGCAGAATACCCTCGCGACCGAGGAGTGTCTGAACACCACCGGCCATGACAACGCCGGGCAGTGTCCAGCCGGGGAACGCGGCGGCGCGCTCCATCGCGCCACCCGCCAGGATGACGGCGTGAGGCTTGAGGATGTCGGCCCGTTCGCCACGCAGGATCGCGACCTGATGTGGCGCGAACATGCCCCAGACGAGCGTGCCGGTCAGCGCCGTAAAGCGCTCGCCGTGCAGCGCTGCCAGACGATCCTGGCTCTTCTCGACGCGCTCATCGAGGTCGCGTCCGCGTGACAGGCCACGCGCGGCGAGGCGCTGCTTGTAGTACTGGCCGCCGACTTCCGGCATCTCATCGATCAGCGTGACGCGCGCGCCCTGCGAGAGCAGCATCGTCGCGGCGGCGATACCCGCCGGACCCGCGCCAACGACGACGACCTCGGGTTCGTTCGATCTGTCGGTCATGAACGATCTCCTTCGGCTGCCCACTCGTGCTGACGATTGCGCTCGACGACGAGCCCGGCAGCCGCTGGCGTGACGCACGCCCGGCAGCTCGGTACGCCGTCGACCGTCACCAGACAGTCGAAGCAGAGGCCAATACCG
>JBDHWD010000045.1:0-21365 GCA_039810005.1 Thermomicrobiales bacterium
CCGGGGAGTGAGGATTGAGATGAAGATCGCCATCGGCGAGTTTGCCCACGAAACCAACACATTCCGCGCCGGAACAACACCGATTGAGGCGTTCAAGCGACGGCACTGGCTGAGCGGCGATGAGATCATCAGCGGTCATCGCGGCGTCCGCGACAGCCTCGGCGGGATGCTCGCTGCCGCCGAGCGGCTCGGCATCGAGGTCGTTCCGACCTTCGCTACCACAACCGAGCCATCCGCCACGATCGCCCGCGCCGCCTACGACGAGATCCGCGACTTGCTGATCGACGGCATCCGCGCGGCCGGCGAGATCGACGCGCTCTGTCTGGCGCTGCACGGCGCTGGCGTGGCTGAGGGTATCGACGATCTGGAGGGCACGCTGCTCGGCGAAATCCGCGAGGTCGTCGGACCGGATCTGCCAATCCTCGTCACGCTGGATCTGCACGGCAACCAGACGCCGGAGATGGTCGAGCACGCCTCGGTGCTGCTCAACTGCCACCTCTACCCGCACACCGACATGTACGAGCGCGGCATCGAGGCGGTCGAGCTGGCCCAGCAGATCGTCGAGGGATCGCTCAAGCCGGTCATGCACATGGTCACCCTGCCGATGACGATCCCGCCGTCGACGACGATGCTGGGCACCGCCAAAGACATCAACGAGCTGTGCTGGGAGTGGGAATCCGGACCCGGCGTCGTCGATGTCTCGTTCGTCCACGGCTTCCCGCACACCGACGTGCCATTGATCAACGTCACCGTCGTCGCGACCACGAACGACGACCCGGCCCTGGCCAAACGCGCGGCAACGACCGTCGCCCAGGCGATCTGGGATCGGCGCGACGAGTTTCTTGCGCCCCTGCCGGACGCCGAGGAGGCGATTCAGCAGGCCATCGCCAGCAACCAGCGGCCGGTCGTCGTCGCCGAGGTATCGGACAACCCCGGCGGCGGCGCGCCCGGCGACGGCACCCACCTGCTGCGGGCGCTGCTGGCCGCCAACCCCGAGCGTGCCGCCTTCGGCTTCATCGCCGATCCGGAGGTCGCCCGTCAGGCCCACGAGGCCGGTGTCGGCGCGGAGATCGATATTCGCCTGGGTGCCAAGTCGGACGACCTGCACGGCACGCCGATCGAGACCCGCGCCTATGTCAAGGCACTCACCGATGGCCGCTTCATCTACAGCACACCGATGGGTGCCGGCCGCCAGGGCGATCTCGGCCCGATGGCGCGACTGGTCGTCGGCAACGTCGATGTGCTCGTCTCGAGCATCCGCACCCAGACGCTCGACGCCGAGGTGTTCCTGCTGCACGGCATTGACGTCCGGCGCTACGACATCGTCGCGCTCAAGTCGCAGCAGCACTTCCGGGCGGGATTCGTCGATATCGCCGGCGAGATCATCCGCAGCGACACGACTGGCTCGACTTCATCGAACCTTGAAGCACTGCCATTCCAGCGCGTCGCCCGCCCGATCTGGCCACTCGATCCTGATGTCACCTGGGACGGAGAGAGCTAGTCGCTACGACTGGGGTGGCTACCGCGCCAATATGCCGAACATGTTGGCGCGGTAGCCACCCACGAAGCCTGTCACTTAGAGTGGGCTGTCAACGTCAGATTGTCCGATCGGCAGCCTACCTGTTGTCCTGTCATCTCGAACCGCAGTGAGAGATCTCCCACCCGTTCGATGCAGTCCAACGCGGGGAACGGATCCTTCACTGCCGGGCGCCGCTGCCTGAAAGGCAACCGGGCGTCGGATGACGGAGATAGGGGTTGCGGTGCGGCTGTGGTCGGCTATATCGAGGCAGGGGAGAGATTTCTCGCGTGTGCGCTCGAAATGACATAGGAGCGTCAGAAGGAAGAGTCGGCTGCCGCGCCGACATACTCGCCACGTTGGCGCTGATGACCCACCGAGAGATAGCAAATGCCCCGCCTCCCGAATCAGGGACGTGGGGCAGCACTCACTGTCGGGCGGCTTAGACGAAGGCGTCGGCAATCGCCCGGCGCACGTGAATTGCATGCTTACCGCCGCCAGTCACCTGCAGAGTCGGCTGCAGCTCATAGCGGACGTAATCACCAACCGCCACCGGATCATCATACGGGCGAATGGCGAAGCTCACATCGGCCGAACCATCGTCCGGGCGGATGAAGCCAAAGTTGGCCTTCTCATCGTAATACGTCACCTGACCATACCTCGGCGCATGCTCCTGCCATCGGCTGTCCATGACCCTGCTACCTCTGTTCCCTACCCTGCGAGCGCTCCGCGATACTGTTGCCTGTAGCATACCTGAATGGCCTGTCGGGACGGCTATTCGAGCCATTCAATCGACACGCGTTCCGCGCCATGCACCGCCGTCACGCGCAAAGTCACATCACCGACGTTCGTGAATCGGTGCGGCACACCGGTCGGCACGACCACAACATCACCAACCTCAGCCTGCACCGATGCGTCGCCAATATCGAACTGACCACGGCCCTCGGTGACGACGAACACCTCTTCGTAGTCGTGGCGATGCAGACGTGGCCCATCCCCCGGTGCCACCTCGCCGAGCATCAGCGAGACCGTGCCGATTCCGTGCTCGGCAGCGTGCATGAAGCGGGCGACGACGCCGGGGCTGCCGACCGTCTGAGGCTGAAGACTCTCTTGCCTGATCAACGGGTGCGCGATGGGATTCATGCGGACCTCCATGTCAATGACGCGGTGCTACGAATCCGGTCAGTCCTTTTGCAGTAAGCGCGGCTCGCCAACGCCGGCAGCCTCCAGCACGTGGTCAACCACACGCTGCAGCTCATCGCGCTCCGATTGCTCTAGCGGGTCCAGCAGGTGCGCCAGCATCTCGCGCCGGCGGCCGCGCCAGGCTTCAATCTGCGCCTTCCCGGAGTCGGTCAGGCTCACTCGCACGACCCGCTCATCGTCGGCACAGCGGGCGCGCCGCACCAGCCCGTCGCGCTCCAGCCGCTTGCAGGCCGTCGTCGTCGAGCTTTGCGAGATACCGAGCGCCGTCGCAAGCTCGCCGATGCTCGACTCTCCGCGCAGGTTCAGATGACGCAACAACCAGTACTGCTGGGCAGTGATCTCCCCATGCTCAATCGGGCTCGACAACAGATGCAGCTCGCGCCAGAGCATCATCAGGCTTTCCGTCAGCCGATCAGTTGGCATGCTCGCGGCTCCCTTACTCCCGCTAAGTATATTGACAATGCATGTATTTGCGGTACTGGCAGTGCTTCGAATAGAACACGCTCCCTGATCATCCATAATACGGCTTGCAATATACCCCTGGGGGGTATATTATTCCTTGAGGATGCTGAAGAGTGCGCACTCCGCAGCACGTCCGAAACATCTGGAGCTTGCCCGCGCTTCCCCGACTGCGCGCTGATGCACGGCTGGTAATGAGGGCGAGCACCAGACGAACCGACGAGAGCCGGATCGAACGACGGGACGGCGAGCGGAAGATACGGATATGAATCACAACCACAATGGGCACCCGAGCCCAAACACCCATCAACACCAGCATGAGCCGCGGCGGACGAACGAGCATCATGACCACGCTACACACGCGGGCCACCACGCCGAGCATGCAGAACCGGCTATGCAAGCGCATGAGCATCACGAGCAACACGGCGGCCACGGTGGGCATGGCAATCACGCCACCGAGTTCCGCAACCTGTTCTGGATCATGCTGATCCTCGCGATACCGGTCGTCGCCTTCTCGCCGATGTTCGCCGATCTGGTCGGCTACAGCGTCCCCGACTGGTCCGGCTGGATCTCGCCGATCCTCGGCACAGTTGTCTATTTCTGGGGTGGCTGGCCGTTCCTGACTGGCGCGCGTGATGAGATTCGCGCCCGTGCCCCCGGTATGATGCTGCTCATTGGTCTGGCGATCAGCGTCGCATTTCTGGCGTCGTGGGGCGCAAAGCTCGAAGTCTTACCGCATGATCTCGATTTCTGGTGGGAGCTGGCTCTCCTCATCGTCATCATGCTGCTGGGCCACTGGCTGGAAATGCGCTCGCTCGCCCAGACAACCTCGGCACTCGATTCACTCGCCGCACTGCTGCCCGATGAAGCCGAGCGTGTTGAGGGTGATCAGATCGTCAGCATTCCGCCAGCCGACTTGAAAGTCGGCGACATCGTCCTCGTTCGACCGGGCGGGCGAGTTCCCGCCGATGGCCGCGTCGTTCAGGGAATGGCCAATATGGACGAGTCGATGATCACTGGTGAATCCCAGCCGGTCCGTCGTGGCGAGGGCGATAGCGTTGTCGCCGGAACCATTGCAGCCGATTCCGGCCTGCGCGTTGAGATCACGGCAGTTGGTAATGACACCACCCTTGCCGGCATTCAGGCGCTCGTCGCCGAAGCGCAGAGCTCATCCTCGCGGGCGCAACGCATCGCTGACCGCGCAGCCCGGCTCCTGTTCTGGTTCGCCCTCGGTGCTGCCGTGTTGACTGCGATCATCTGGGCCGTCGTCGGGTTGCCAGATGAAGGGGTTGTCCGAACGATCACTGTCCTGGTCATCGCTTGCCCCCACGCTCTCGGTCTGGCCATTCCGCTCGTCGTCTCGATCGCCACCGAGCGCTCAGCCCGGGCCGGTATTCTCATCAAGGATCGGCTGGCGCTGGAGAGCATGCGCACGGTCGACACCGTGCTGTTCGACAAGACCGGCACGCTCACCAAGGGGGCACCGGTGGTGGTCGAAATCGTCTCTGCTGGCGAGATGCCGCCTGACCGCCTGCTGGCGCTGGCCGCCGCGGCCGAGGCCGAATCCGAACATCCACTGGCGAAGGCCATTGTCAGCGAGGCGCAGAAGCGCGCTATCGCCGTCCCGCCCGCAGCCGACTTTTCCTCGGCACCGGCAGTTGGCGTGCGCGCCATCGTTGATAGCCGGGTAGTCCAGGTCGGCGGACCAAACCTGCTGGAGCAGGAAGGCGGACACGAGCTGGAGGTGGCCAATGACTGGCGACGCGAGGGCGCGATCATCCTGCATGTCCTCGTCGATTCGGTCGTTGCCGGCGCGCTCCGGCTGGCCGACGAAATTCGGCCCGAGTCGTTCGACGCCATTCGTGATCTCCACCGACGATCACTCCAGGTGGTGATGATCACTGGTGACGCCGAAGCGGTTGCAGCCTCAGTTGCCCGCGAGCTGGGCATTGATGAGTACTTCGCTGGCGTCCGCCCTGAGGACAAGGCCGCACGGGTCCAGGAGCTGCAATCTCGCGGTCAGAAGGTTGCGATGGTTGGTGATGGCGTGAATGACGCACCAGCGCTTGCGCAGGCTGATGTCGGCATCGCTATCGGTGCCGGGACGGATGTCGCGATCGCGTCGGCCGGTGTCATCCTTGCGAGCGACGATCCACGGGCCGTCTCATCGGTGATCAAGCTATCGGAGGCGACCTATCGCAAGATGAAGCAGAACCTGTGGTGGGCTGCTGGCTACAACCTGATCGCTGTGCCACTGGCAGCCGGTATCCTCGCGCCAGTCGGCTTTGTTCTGCCAATGGCCGTCGGTGCAACGCTCATGTCTCTGTCGACAATCGTCGTCGCGCTCAACGCTCAACTGCTCCGTCGACTGAACCTGCGGCCGGCAGCGCTCGCCACCACCCCTGCCTGATCCAACGACCAGCCGACTAAAGAATTGCAGGCACCAGAAATCCATTGACATTCAATGCTATTGAGGTGCACACTTCTCCGGTTCTTTCGCGGGGCCGGTTGGCAGGGAGTGAGACTGAATGGCACGGACGTCGACGCACACACGCAGTGGGCAAGCAGTTCCAATCAGCGATGCAGCCGCATCACAATCCGTTAGCCCACGCTCAATAGCGATCTTCGCGGTTGTCTCGCTCGCATTGCTCATGGCCAGCATCGACTCAACCATTGTGGCCGTCGGCCTGCCAGAGATGATGTCCGGGCTGAACACGAACCTCGTCTGGATCTCGTGGGTCATCACCGGCTACAGCCTGACGCAGACGGTCATGATGCCGATGGCCGGCAAGCTGAGCGATGATCTCGGTCGCAAGCGCCTGTTTCTCGGCTGCGTCGTCCTCTTCACCGTCAGCTCACTGCTCTGCGCCATCGCCCCGAACGTTGAGCTCCTGATCGCCTTCCGCGTGCTCCAGGCAGTCGGCGGCGGCGCATTCCTGCCCTCAGCCGCCGGTATCGTCAGCGATGTCTTCAGCGCCGAGCATCGCGGCACAGCAATCGGCCTGTTCACCAGCGTCTTCCCCATCGGCGGCATCATCGGCCCAAACGTCGGCGGCTGGATGATCGACAACTTCGGCTGGCGCTCGATCTTCTCGGTCAACGTCCCGATCGGCATCCTGCTGTTCGTCACCGGCATCATCCTGCTGCCGGCTGGTGGTCGGATCATCTCGCGCCGCAGCATCGACCTGGTTGGCGCCGGCGCGTTCGCCACCGGCGTCGTCGCGCTGATGTACGGCATGAGTATCTGGGGCAATCACGTCAGCTTCGAGTGGCAGGTCGGCCTCTGGATCATCATCGGCCTCATCGCGCTGGTGCTGTTCGTCCGCCACGAAGCGCGCACGCCAGATCCGATGATCGACCTGCGGCTGCTGAAGGAGCGCGCGTTCGTCGCCGCAAACCTCTACAATTTCCTCTACGGCGGCCTCGTCTTCGGCTTCTTCAGCTTCATCCCGCTCTACGCGACGGTTGAATACGGCATGTCGGCCAGCCAGGCCGGCTTCATCCTGACGCCGCGAGCGATCGCGATGATCAGCCTGTCGGCTATCTCATCATTCCTGCTCATCCGCTTCGGCTACCGCATCCCGATGATCCTCGGCATCCTCCTGATCAGCATCGGCCTGTTCATCACCGGGCAGGGGTTGCACAACCCGACGATCCTGGGTTTCGAGATGGGGAACCTGGCGTTCCTCTCACTGACCATCGCGATCACCGGCCTCGGTGTCGGCATCGGCGGACCAGCCGCCAACAACGCCGCGCTCGACCTGATGCCGGAAGCTGTCGCGCGCATCACCGGACTGCGCGGCATGTTCCGCTCCAGTGGTGGTGTTCTCGGCACGGCCATGATCGTCCTCGTCCTGGCCCACTTCGACGATCAGGCGCGCGGCCTCGAATTCATCTTCACCGGCCTCTCGTTCCTGATCCTGCTCATCATCCCGGTCGTCTTCCTCATCCCCGACACCGCCCGCAGCCGCCGCAAGGCTCAGCTGCAAGGCGCCCCACGGCTCATGGAGGAATAGCGCGAGTGACGACGCGCCGGTGGATTGCTGTAGTCACGATTATGTAGGGGCGTATCGCATACGCCCGGACGGCCCATGACTACCTCGGCGCGCGCTGATCGGTCGGGTTGGGACCGCGAAGGGTTCTCCCCCAGGTCGGTGCGTGCCGGTTGGGTGGGTTGGGTTTTGCACGGGCGTATGCGATACGCCCTACATCCAGGATGCGCGTCACACCTGACCGTTCCATCCCCACTCTGCATGAGGACAACCACGTCAGGTGGAGAGTTATCTTCATTTTTGTATGTGTTATTAGTCGTTATCAGTAGGGGCTGTGGATTGTGTGGATAAGTGGCTGCTGCCGCATCCAGACAGGGAAAAGCGACCGGATAACCCGTGGGAGAACCTGTCCACATCTCCCCAGCTCAGTGCGTTGACCGATTTGTCACCGCTCGGCTGTCCCCAGGGCGATCAGCATTATCCACCAGCGGCGGGGGGACTTATCGACGGCCGCACCCCTGTACGTACACATCGATTCCGCAATCTGTCCACAGATATCCACATTTGCCCACCGAGTTATCCACATCGTCGGATAACTCGGGCTCGCTGATGGAGGCCCATGACTGGAAGTCAAGGCACTGTGACACAAGGGGAGACACCGACGGTAGCTCGGAGAAGTGTCAGGCGGAGGGTGCCGACTGGTGGTGGTCGTCGTTGCTCTGTCGAAGAGTGGCGTGGATGCTGGCGATGAGTGCGTCGAGGTCAAATGGCTTGGCAATGATGCCGTCTGCCAGAAGCTCCTCGATCGACTCACGCAGAATGAATCCGGCCGACATCGCGATCACCGGGATGTCGGCCGTCTCTGGGTCCTCCTTGAGAACCCGCACCGCATCGACGCCGCTCATCACCGGCATCATCAGATCCATCAGGATCAACGAAGGTCGATCGTCGGCAACAATCCGCAGCGCCTCCTGGCCGTTCGTTGCGGTCACCGGATCGAAGCCCTCATCTTCCAGAAGGGCCTCCAGGATCGACCTGATCGTTGGATCATCATCGACAATCAGAATATACGAAGCGGTAGCCGTTTCACTCATCATTGATAACGCGATCATGTTAGTCACCGATTACTAGCGTCACTCGGAACCACGCCCGGGATAGGCGCACAAGCATGGCCAGTGCAGACCCGCAAGATTCAGGCCAGTTGCTGAATCCGCCCTCAGCCGGCCGAACGTGTACGATCGATAGGCGGATTGTCGAAGATTCCGTCTGAGGGAGCATGGACAACGGATGCTGAACGGACTCGCTGCACCAATGCCGGCACTGATCGAACCGGAGTGGCTCGCTGAAGCGATCGTCTTCCTTGCCATCGTGCTGGCCGTGGTGACGATTGTTCTTATGCTGACGCGCTCGCGCGAGACCGGCCGACGCATTGCTGACCCACTGCTGGTCGCGTCAGCCGTGGCCATTGTTGTGCTGGCCATCGCTGCCTGGGCGCGATAGAGCGGGCCGAATCGCTGCCTGAAAGACAACTGGTGGCACGGCTTCTGCATAGACACGCATTGACAACAGTGCCCCCAAACTGTTGCGCGGGAGTCGGAGTACTCCCGCGAGGATACCCTCCTCATCCCCAATACCCCTCCCGAGGCGGCCCTTCTCCGGGGGCCGTCTTTCTTTCTGCCATGTATCAATCATCGCCGCTCAACTGCGGCTCCGGCTCGTCAACGCGATAGTCCCGAATACGTGGGCTGACGACGGCGACAACTGCTGCCAGGCCAACGCAGGCCAGCCCGCCGGCGATGACTGCCGTCTGCGTGCCGAGCAGACGCGCGGTCAGGCCGGCCTCGAAGTCGCCGAGCTGTGGGCCGCCGCCGGCGAAGACCGAGTGGACAGCAGCGATGCGACCGCGCAGCGCGTCCGGCGTTGCCAGCTGGCGGATCGTGTGGCGGAACGTCATGCTGACCGTATCGGCGATGCCGGAGGCCCCGAGCGCGAGCAACGCCACCAGGAAGCTCGGCGCTGCGCCGAAGATGGCGACGGCGATCCCGTAGCACGCGACCGACATGATGACCATCCGTCCCGGCCGATGCGACACCGGCAGGATCGAGAGGATCAGGCCCCCGGCAACAGCACCGGCTGCCGGGGCGGCATAGAGCAGCCCCAACCCGTTCGCGCCGACCTCCAGGATCTCGCTGGCGAAGATCGGCATCAGGACCAGCGCCGCGCCGAACAGCGTCGCCAGGAAGTCGAGGATCATTAGCGAGAGGATCACCGGATTCTCGCGGACGAACCGCAGCCCCTCGACGACCGCCTGAATGCCGCTCTGCGTCGGTACAGGCGCAGCTGGCCGGTCACGCATAGCCACCAGCGCGAAGATGACGGCGATGAACGACGCGGCATCGAGCGCGTAGGTCGTCGTCAGACCGAATGCGGCAATCGCCAGTCCGCCGAGCGCCGGTCCGGCCACCGCAGCGATATTGCCGGCTACGATGTTCAGCGTAATCGCCTGAGCGAGCCTGTGCCGTGGTACGAGGTTGGGGATCAGCGCCTGCCGGGCCGGATCGTCGAAGACATCGACCGTCGCTGTCAGCACCGTCAGAACGTAGATCAGCCCGACCGAGTCGCGGCCGGTGCCGGTCGCGATGGCCAGTACGACCGAGAAGAACCCGAGCAGCGTCTGCGTCACGATCAGGACGCGCCGTCGATCGCGCGCATCAGCGAACGTGCCGCCAACCAGCGCGAACGCGATCGTGGGTACGGCGCGGAGCAGACCGAGGATGCCGAGATTGAGTGGCGAGCCGGTCAGCAGATACATCTGCCAGCCGAGGGCGACGATCTGCATCTGGGTGCCGACCGTCGAGACAAATTGCCCGGCCCACAGCAGCCGAAAGTCACGGTGCCTGAGCGCTGCCGTTGCACGCTCGCGCTCAGGCAGAAGGTTCTCTGGTTGTTGTCGCGACACCATGCACTCCCGGATACGCAGTCACAACGTGCTGTGACCCTCGCTCAACGGCGTTCAGGAGTGTCGCGATGAACAGCTGGGCCGACTTGCTGATATCTACGCTTTTATCATGACACGATGCTTGGTGGCAACTGCCAAAGGGTGAGCAGTGCCCAGGGGCGGAACAGGCAGAACCGGCGTCCCAGTACGGGAACGCCGGTTTGGCTGGCTCATGCGGGCTATCCGGTGGGTCGGATGTTCTGGTTGATGTGGAAGAGGTTGTACGGATCGTACGCCTTCTTCACCCGCGCGAGCCGGTCGTAGTTGTCACGATAGGTCGCCCGAACGCGCTCCTGCCCCTCGTCGGCCATCATGAAGTTCACGTAGCCGCCGGAGGCTGAATACGGTTGTAGCGCTGCAGCGTACTCCCGCATCCAGGCCATGTTGCCCGGCATCTTCGTCGGGTCAGCGTCGATCGCGACGATGTTGTGGACGAAATCGACGTCGCGATGGAAGTAGGCCGTCGCATCGCTGGCGACCTGCTGGATCGCGCCGCTTTGTGGATACAGGTGCATCGTTGACCACAGCGACGGAACCTGCGGCCCATACTCAGCGTGGATGCGGATCGCCTCTTCGGCCACCTCCGGCACAAAGTCAGCCTTCCAGTAGTGCTGCAATCCCGGCGTATAGATCGCGTCGAACATGCTGTTCAGCGCCGGATACGGGATCGGCCCGGCTAGATCGACCAGCGGCGGGATCACCTCACGCAGCGGCCGGACGATCTCCTCGCCACGCTCGAGCGCCCCGCTATAGCAGATGACGATGGCAACCATCGGCACGAAGTGCAGGTGCTCGGGGATGAACGGTGCCGGCGGACCCTGGTGAAAGCTGAAGAAGGCACTCATTGCATCCGGCGCGTCGCGCAGATAGTCGAGGAAGAAGCGCAGCAGCATCTCAGTGTGGGCGACATCGTAGAAGATCGGTCCGCCATAGACCGTGCTGGCTGGGTGCAGGTCAAACTCGAATGAGGTGACGACACCGAAGTTCCCGCCGCCACCGCGCAGCGCCCAGTAGAGATCCGGGTGTGCGTCAGCGCTGGCAGTCACGAACGAGCCGTCAGCCGTAACGACGTCCGCCGAGCGCAGGTTGTCGCAGGCCAGGCCGTAGTGGCGTGAGAGATGGCCGAACCCGCCGCCGAGTGTCAGGCCACCGACGCCGGTTGTCGAGATGATGCCGCTCGGCGTTGCCAGACCGAACGCGTGGGTCGCGTGGTCAACATCGCCCCACAGCGCGCCGCCGGAGACACGCGCTGTCCGCCGCTGGGGATCGACGCGCACCCCGCGCATCTGCGAGAGATCGATGACCAGCCCGCCGTCGACCGAGCTGGTTCCGGCGACGTTGTGACCACCGCCGCGGATGGCGATCGGCATGCCATTCGCGCGTCCAAAATCGACCGCCGCAATGACATCCGCAGCATCAACGCAGCGCGCGATGATGGCTGGGCGCTTGTCGATCATGACGTTGTAGAGCGTGCGGGTGCTGTCGTAATCGGGATCGTCGGTCGTGATGACCGCGCCGCGTAGCTTACTCCTGAGATCTTCGATCTGAGCCTGCTCCGGGCGAGCGATGGTTGCCATGGGTGCCTCCTGTGTCATTGCTGAAGATGTCGATGGTGAGGCGTTCGCGGTGTTGCCATTGGCGCGCGAGCGAAGTCGATTCCAGACGCTCTGCCGTCTCATGTCATCCGTTGCTCCCGTCTGCTGCCTGTCGCGTGAGTCAGGTCTGGGAGCACGCTAGCCGAGCGCTATCAAGAGAACGTCAAAAGCTGAGAAGGGAGCAATTGAGATACTGGCGGGTTGAGCGTAGGATGAGGTGGGTCTCCTCGAACTGCTGCATCCTGAAACGAGCACCCGATGCCACGCTTGGTGATCTCGCTTCTCGGCCCAGGTCAGTTCCGTCTCGACGACGCGCCGGTCGCCGCGTTCCCGTATGACAAGGTTCGGGCGCTGCTCGCCCGCGTGGCCGCGGACGCCGGCCATCCACAACGACGCGAAGCGCTGGCCGCCCTGCTCTGGCCAGAGCAGGATGAGCGCGCCGCGCGGCATAGTCTCAGCCAGGCCATCTGGAGCCTGCGCCGGACGCTGGCCGATGACAGCGCATCCACGCTCCTGCTAGTCACGCGCGACACCGTTGGGTTGAATCCGGCGGCCGATATCGCGGTCGATACCGTCGCTGTCGAAGCGCTGCTCGACGCGGTCAATGCACACCAGCACCCAACAGGCGTACTCTGCCGCCAGTGCGCCGGGCGAATCGCGTCCGTGGCCCGACACTATCGCGGACCGTTTCTCGCCGACCTGTCGGTGCCGGATAGTGCCGAGTTCGAAGACTGGGCGCAGGCTCGGCGCGAACGAATCGCTGCCCTCGTCACCCGCGCGCTGGGTCAGCTGGTGGCCTACTACCAGTCTCGTGGCGAACACAGCCACGCGGCAGAGAACGCCCAGCGCCTCATCCAGATCGACCCCTGTGACGAGTCAGCCCACCGGCAGCTGATGGTGGCGCTCGCCGCCGGCGGCAAACGCGCGGCCGCACTGACGCAATACGAGCACTGTCGGCGCGCGCTGGCGGACGAACTCGGCATCGAGCCGGACGAGGAGACGACCCGGCTCTACGAGCGCATTCGGGACAAGCCAACCGCGCTGCCGATCAGCGATCCACATCGAACAGTCTCCAGCTTGCCGCTGGACGTGACGCCGTTCATCGGCCGCGACTCCGAGCTGCAGCAAATCGCGACGCTTATCGACGATCCATCCTGCCGCCACATCACCCTGGTCGGTCCGGGTGGCATCGGCAAGACGCGGCTGGCGATCCGGGCGGCGGAGCAATCCGCCAGCGCGTTTCGCGACGGAGCGCACTTCGTCGCGTTGGCCAGTGTCGAGGCGGCTGCCCATATCCCGACATCCATCGCCGACGCGCTGGATCTCCACCTCACCCGCGCGCCATCGCCCGCCGAGCAGGTCATCCGTCATCTGCGCGAGCGCGAGGCGCTGCTTGTCCTTGACAATGTTGAGCAGCTGCTGCCGGACGTGACGTTCCTGGCCGACATCCTGAGTCGCGCGCCGGATATCCAGCTGATCGTCACCACGCGCGAGCGGCTTCATCTGCGCGGGGAGTGGGTCGTTGAGCTCGACGGGCTGGCGCTTCCCGACCGCGTGGCATCAGCGGCGCAATCGAGCGCCGTGCAGCTCTTCGCCCACAGCGCCCGGCGAGTATGGCCGGCATTCGAGCTCGACTCCGCGACACTCGCCGACGTTATCCGGATCTGTCGCCTCACCGGTGGCATGCCGCTCGGCATCGAGCTGGCGGCCGCCTGGCTGCCCACGCTCTCCTGCGCCGAGATTGCCAGCGAGATCGAACGCAGCCTCGACTTCCTCTCCAGTCCGACGCGAGTTATCCCCGAGCGCCATCGCAGCATCCGCGTCGTGTTCGACCGGTCGTGGGAGCGACTGAGCGCTGCCGAGCAGCAGGTATTCGCGCGCCTCGCCACCTTCCATGGCGGCATCCCGCGCGCCGCTGCCGAAGCGGTCGCCGGTGGCTCGCTGCCGTTGCTGGCGGCGCTCGTCGCCAAATCGCTGCTGCGTCGCGATCCAGCCGGGCGCTACTATGTCCACGAGCTCCTGCGGCAGTACGCAGCCGACCGGGTTGCCGAGCAGCCGGACGCTGCAGAAGAAGCCCGCGACCGTCACTGTGCCTGGTTTTGCGACCTTCTGCTGCGGGCCGAAGCAGACTTGAGCGGCGCAGGTCAGCAGATCGCGCTGGAGTCCATCGGGAACGAGTCGGAGAACATTCGCGCCGCCTGGCTGTGGGCGATTGAGCGCCGCCGCGTCAGCGATATCCTCAAAGCGATCCACGGCTACTGGCTCTACGCCGAAGTCACCGGGCGCTATCTGGAGGCACAGGAGATCTTCGGCCAGGTCATCGCAATGCTCGCCGCTGAGCCGGATAACCCTGGCGCTGATCGGCGCGAGTGGGAGCTCGCCTTTGGCGCAACACTGATCCGGCACGGCTCGCTCTATGTCCGTCTCGGTGACTACGCCACCGGCAAGCGAACGATCGACGCCGGTATCGCGGTCCTTGAGCCGCTGAACGATCCGTTCAATCTTGGATTGGCGTTCAATTTCAAGGCGATGTTCGCCCAGGAGGGTCAGGACTACGAGCAGGCGAGCGCCCTGCTGCGCGAGAGCATTGCTCACTTCATTGCTGCCGGGGATCGCTGGGGCCAAGGCTACTCGCTCAACGACCAGGGCACGGCGGCGCTGATGCTCGGCAGTGCCGCCGAAGCTCGCCGCCTGCACCATCAAGCGCTGACCATCTTTGCTGAGATCGGCGACCGGCGTGGCTCCGGCTTCGCCCTCCACAACCTCGGTGTCGTCGCACTCGCGACCGGCGATCTCGGCGAGGCGCGTACGCGGCTGTCGGAGGCGCTGTTGATCCGCCGCGGACTGCGCCACACCTGGGGCGTCGCGGTGACGCTGGCTCTGCTCGGCCGCGTGCTCTCCGCCGCGAGCCAGCCTGATGCAGCGCGCGATCATCTGCGCGAGGCGCTGGCCCTGGCGATTGATGCCCAGTCGATCCCGGTCGCGCTCGGCGCGGCAATCGAGATCGCCGCGCTGCACGTGGGCGGCGACGACCGCGAGCGCGACCGGGCTGCGCGGACACTCATGCTGGCGCGCTCCCACCCTGCGCTCGACACCGAGGCCCGTACTCGCGCCGATGCGCTGCTGGCCGGGCTGAATACAGACTCACCAGCTCCACCGCTCGCACCGGATTGGGCGATGCAGCCGATCGCCGAGCAGGTGCGAATACTCCTGGGTGACGCAGTTGCGCTGGCTCGTGCCTGACAACGGCAAGGAGGATCGATCATGCGCGCTATCGAGCCGGTCGAGTCGGGGACGCTTCTATTACATGAGTTCAATATCGGCTACGAGCTGTTCGGCGCGCCGGACGCACCGCCGGTTCTGCTGCTGCCCACCTGGCAGATCGTCCACAGCCGCATCTGGAAGATGCAGGTCCCCTGGCTCGCGCGCAGCTTCCGGGTCATCACATTCGACCCGCCCGGGAACGGCGCTGGGGAGCGTACTACCGACCCACGAGCTTACGAATACGACCGCATCGTCGATCAGGCGATTGGCCTGCTCGACCATCTCGGCATCGCACAAGCAGCTGTCGTTGGCTTTTCTCGTGGCTGCGACTACGGCATCTCCCTTGCTGCGCGCTACCCGGAACGCATCTCGCGTCTGGCCCTGATCGCCTGCGGGGTCTGGCCGGAGAGCTGGCAGCCGCGCCCCAACAGCGAGTTCTGGACGCGGCGCGAGCAATACGACGGCTGGCAGATGCGCAACGCGCACTTCTGGCGCGAGCATTATGACGACTGGCTGGCCTTCTTCTTCGGTCAGCTCCTGCCCGAGCCGCACTCGACGAAAGGCATTGAAGACGGCATCGCCTGGGGTAACGACACCACACCCGAGATCCTCATCGCGACAATCCCGACCGCTGAACAGTTCCCCCGCATGCCGACTCGTGAGGCGATCGAGCGCGTGCGCTGCCCCGTCCTGCTGATGCACGGCGACATCGATCGCTGCGACCCGATTGACGCCAGCCGGGCGCTCGCAGCCGTCCGCCCGGACTGGACCTTCGTCACGCTCGAAGGCTGCGGCCATCTCCCGCCGCTGCGCGATCCTGTCATGATCAACCATGAGCTTGCTGACTTCCTCGCTGCTCCCCGTCCGTCACAGCGCAGCTGGTCGCGCCCGATGGCTCGCGTCGAACGCCGGGCGCTGTTCGTTTCCAGCCCGATCGGCCTCGGCCACATCCAGCGCGACCTCGCGATCGCCCGTGAGCTGCGGCGGCTCGTGCCGGATCTGCAGATCGACTGGCTGGCCCAGCCACCGGTCACGCAGGTGCTGGAGCGTGAGGGCGAGACGATCCATCCGCGCAGCCGCGAGCTGGCCAGCGAAGCGGGCCACTGGGAGTCGATGTCTCACGACTACCGGCTGCACTGCTTCCACGCCTTCCGCGAGATGGACGAGATCCTGCTGGCCAACTTCATGGTCTTTCTCGACATCGTCCGAGAGACGGCCTACGACCTGTGGATCGGCGACGAAGCCTGGGAGGTCGACCACTTCCTGCACGAGAACCCGGAGCTGAAGACTGCCCCATTCGTCTTCATGACCGACTTCCTCGGCTGGCTGCCGATCGACCGCTCACCCGAGTCACGCGAAGCGTTCCTGGCCGCCGACTACAACGCCGAAATGCTGGAGCATGTCCAGCGTTACCCGCGCGTCCGCGACCGCGCCCTCTACTTCGGTACCTACGACGACCTCGTGCCGGAGCGCTTCGGCCCCGACCTGCCACCGATCGCCGACTGGGCGCGTGAGCACTTCGAGGCCGTCGGCTACGTCGTCCCGTTCGAGCCCACGGATTATGTCGATACTACTGCGATCCGGCAGCGGCTCGGCTATGCGCCCGACCGACCGCTGGTCGTCGCCGCCGTCGGCGGCACCGCAGTCGGCCGACCACTGCTGGATCTGGTCACCGCTGCCTGGCCGCTGATCCGACGCGAGCAGCCGGATGCAGAGTGCCTGCTCGTCGCCGGTCCCCGCATCGACGCCGCCGGCCTGCCCGACAGCCCCGGCCTCCGTGTCGCAGCGTACGTCCATAATCTCTACGAGCATCTCGCAGCAGCGGACCTGGGGATCGTCCAGGGTGGGCTGGGCACAACGATGGAGCTCGTCGCCACCCGCCGACCATTCCTCTACTTCCCGCTTCGGGATCACTGCGAGCAGCTCGTCCACGTCGCCTATCGGCTGGAGCAACACCGCGCCGGACAACGGCTGGATTTCGACGCGACCACACCGGAGGTGCTGGCGGCCGCAGCACTCTCAGCACTCGGCAGCGACACCAGCGGCTACCGCCCGCTCGACCCGCAGGCCGCCACCCGCGCAGCCCGTTCGATTGCGGCGCTGCTGTGAACGCGTCTGGTCGCTGCATTGCGCTTTGGCGGCGTGGATTCTGCAATCAGCAATAGCACGCAGGTCGAATCAGTCAGCAGGGAGTTGACACAGAACGACTAAGATACTATGATAGATGCAGAAGCGTATGGAGTGAGCCATCATGATCACGATACACCTGACTGATGGCGCTCCTGGTGAGCATAGTCGTACAGCAGATGGAGGGTTGCATGAGTATTCAGCGTTGGGACCCCTGGCGAGATATCGTGTCGTTGCGTGAGGCGATGAACAGCCTGCTCGAAGAGTCGTTCGTCAGGCCACGGGCCGGTATGGTCGCGATGACCGGCGGCATGGCCCTCGACCTCTCCGAGACCGACGACGCCTACATGATCAAGACGACCGTGCCGGGCGCGAAGCCGGAGGATGTCGACATCTCGGTCCTCGGCGACACGCTGCGGATCGCCGTCGAGATCAAGGCTGACGAGGAGCGTGAGGGCGAGAAGTGGCTCGTTCGCGAGCGCCGCTTCGGCCACTTCGAGCGCACCGTGACGCTGCCGAGCAGCGTCAAGCCGGACGAAGCCCAGGCCGAGTTCAACAACGGCATCCTCACCGTCACCCTGCCGAAGGCCGAAGCCGCCCGCCCGCGCCAGATCCAGGTTCGCGCCGGCGGATCGACCGAGACGCCGCGCGCGATCGACGTCGAGAGCAGCGCCGACAGCAGCGCCGACACCAGCGAGCAGCCCGAAAGCTAGCCTCGGCACAATCCAGCATCAACACGAACGGGAGCGGTCATCATGGCCGCTCCCGTCGTCGTGTGCCGAGTGACCTGTTAGGCTAGAGGCTCGTTGATCGTCGATATCGATACGAGCGAGGCTGATCTGTGCTGCCCGTCGATGTCCACCTGCTCCTCAGTAGTGGCGCTATCCTGAATCTGATGCCCAGTGAGCTGGCCGACGTCGTCGACTATCTCACTGGTGACGAGGTCGTCGACCAGGTCGGCACCTTCCTGGGTGACGCAGCGCGTTCGCTGGCCCGCATCGCGCTCATCATTCTCATCGCGCTGATCATCCTGCGCCTGCTGCGCGTCGTGGTCAATCGCATCGTCTCCGGCGTCCTCACGGCGCAGGGCGAGCCGACTCCCGTCCTGCGCCAGCGGGCCGATACGCTCGGCCGCGTTGTCGAATCGACAGGCCGCGTCCTCGTCATTGCCATTGCCGTCATGATGGTGCTGACTAACCTCGGCATGGACATCGCGCCGTTGCTCGCCAGTGCCGGCCTGGCCGGCGTCGCCATCGGCCTCGGCGCTCAGAGCCTCGTCCGCGACATGATCAACGGCTTCTTCATCATCTTCGAGAACCAGTACGGCGTCGGTGACGTCATCACCGTCGGCGCGGAATCCGGCACGGTCGAGACGATCGACCTGCGTCGCACCGTCCTGCGCTCGATTAACGGTGCGCAGATCATCATCCCCAATGGCGAAATCCGGGTGATTCAGAATCAGTCGAAAGGCTGGTCGCGCGCCGTCATCGACATCCAGACTGCGCCGTATGCCGACGACGCCCAGGTCGTCAGTGTCCTGCGCGAGGTGCTTGCTGACATTCAGCAGGACGAGCGCATTGGCGGGTACATCCTCGAGCCGCCGCAGGTTCTCGGCGTCACCTCCATCTCGGCCACCGGCGTCACCTTCCGCATACTGATCAAGACCGAACCGCTGCAACAATGGGCGGTGGAGCGCGAATTGCGCCTGCGCATCCGTGAGGCGTTCCGGCGACACCAGATCCCGGTGCCGTCCGTCGCCACGACCATCTCGCCCACCGAGCCGGGCTGACGTCCCGCCGGACGGACGGAAGGAAATCGGATGCAGCAGATCGGTCGCGGACCGGCTGTCGCGAGCGAAGCGCTCGGTCGCGTCGTTCCGCTCCTTGAGCGGATCACCCCGCTGGCCGCCCGCGCCGCGCGGTTTGCTGCCGCGCTCGTCGCGCTCTCATTGCTGGCGACGTTGGTCGTCGCCACCGCCGTATCCAGCTGGCTTGCGCCGCGGAATGGCCCCGACTGGTTGTTGGTCGCGCTCATCGCCGCAGCGATGCTCTTCCCGGCCGGGGTGCTGGGGCTGATGTGGTTGACGTTGCGCGAGCTGGTCGAGCTACCGGCGAAGCTGCAGGGATTGCCGGGAGCCACTGCGCAGACGCGTGACCGGCTCGGGCAGATCGTGGCCGGGCTCCGTGGCGGTCGGCGCGGAGTGCGCTCCGGCGCACGCTCGCTCTGGGGTCTCGGCGGCCTGCTGCTGAGCGCCCGCGACTGGCTGGAGATCTACGCCCCGATCGTCCAGATCATCAGCCTCCCCTTCCTCCTCCTCGTCGCCCTCGCCACCGTCGCCATCTTCGCCGAGGTCATGCTGGCCGTGGCGTTCGGTGTGGTGTTGCTGGTGATGTAGGTGGCTGATACGCGGTTGGAATGCTCTTTGCCACCCGTTTGACGCGCGCTTACCTCTTCGGCAGCGACGCATCGAAGCCTCGGCAATTGTCGTCCTGGCAGCCGACGATTCACCGATCCAGATTGCTCCCGTGATCCTGATTGCGCGGTGCCGATCGTCGGTTACACTGGCAGCATCCGACGACACCGCACAGCGGAAGGGGCACCCCCTCGTGCCAACGACGATCACTGGTCTGACGACCTACGATGTGCGCTTCCCGACTTCGCGCGAGCTGGACGGCTCGGACGCGATGAATCCCGACCCGGACTACTCAGCGGCCTACTGCATCCTGCACACCGACGCGTTCTACGAGGGCCATGGGCTGACGTTCACGATCGGACGTGGCAACGAGCTGTGCGTCGCTGCCATCGAGGCGCTGCGGCCCCTCATCGTCGGCCGGACGCTGGAGTCGGTCGCCGCCGATCCCGGCGCGTTCTGGCAGGACATGGTCGGCGATAGCCAGCTGCGCTGGGTCGGGCCGGAGAAGGGCGTCATCCACCTGGCGACCGCGGCGGTGGTGAACGCCGTCTGGGACCTCTGGGCGAAGACCTCCGGCAAGCCGCTCTGGAAGCTCGTCGTTGATATGACCCCCGAGCAGCTCGTCGCCTGTATCCCCTTTCGGTACATCAGCGACGCGATCACCCCCGAGGAGGCGCTCGACCTGCTGCGGCGCATGGAACCGAGCAAGGCCGAGCGCGAGGCGGAGATCAGACGGCACGGCTACCCGGCCTACACTACCTCGGCTGGCTGGCTCGGCTATCCCGACGACAAGATCCGCCAGCTCTGCCGCGCCGCCATCGCTGATGGCTGGGGTTACGTCAAGCTCAAGGTCGGTCGCGATCTGGAGGATGACATCCGGCGCTGCCGGATCGTTCGCGAGGAGATTGGCCCGCAGCGCAAGCTGATGGTCGATGCCAACCAGGTCTGGGATGTCGATCAGGCGATTGACTGGATGGAGCACCTCGCGCCGTTCGATCCGTGGTGGATCGAGGAGCCGACCAATCCGGATGACATCCTCGGCCACGGGCGGATCGCTCGCTCCGTTGCGCCGATTGGTGTCGCCACTGGCGAACACTGCCACAACCGGATCATGTTCAAGCAGCTCATGCAGGCCGAGGCGATCTCGTTCTGCCAGATCGACGCGGCGCGGCTGGGTGGTGTCAACGAGGTGCTGGCCGTCCTGCTGCTGGCCGCGAAGTTCGGCGTGCCGGTCTGTCCGCACGCCGGCGGGGTCGGGCTGTGTGAGTATGTCCAGCATCTGGCGATGATCGACTACATCGCGTTCAGCGGATCGCTGGAGGGTCGCGTGGTCGAATACGTCGACCATCTCCATGAACATTTCCTCGATCCGGTGACGGTCTACGACGGCTGCTATCTGCCGCCGGAAGCGCCCGGCTATTCAATTGAGATGCGACCGGAATCGATCGAGGCCTATTCATTCCCCTATGGCGGGGCATGGATGTGATGGCGGCAAGCGCTCGTTCGCGAGAGAAATCGACCGGGCAGTGACAGCACCGTCGCCAAATGGCGATGGTCAACTCACGCAGACGCGCCGCTGGCCGTGGCGCGTCTGCGTCGTCCTCGCTGTCCTCCTGCTGTTCATCGGTAACCTGGAGCTGTGGGCCTATCGCACTATCTCCGACACATCGCGCTTCGTTGCTGTCGCCGAGGACGCCCTTGCGCGTGAGGATGTGCGCGATGCGCTGGCGACGCGCATTGTCGAGTCGTTGCTGGCCGATTCTCCGCGCCTGCTCGACCGCGTGCGAGACACCCTCAT
>JBDHWD010000046.1:0-20528 GCA_039810005.1 Thermomicrobiales bacterium
CCGGCGCAGAATCGCCCGCTCGATCCGGAGGCGGTGCGTGAGCTGAAGGCGCGCTATCCCGCCTATCGTCAGGAGCTGCGCGAGTCGCGCTCCGGCTACCTGAGCGTTCTGACGCCAAATAGCGAGCGCTCGGCGCTTGAGGCGACGCCCGAGGAGCGCGAGCGCGAGTATATGGCGCGCTGGCAGCGCGGCGGCTTTGGCCTGTTGGCCGGGTTCGCCGATCTGTATACGAGCCGGGAGGCGAACGACACGGCGGCGGAGTTCGTTCACGATCGCATTCGTGAGATCGTCGACGACCCGGACATCGCCGAAATGCTGCTGCCGCGCACCTACCCGATCGGCACGAAGCGCCTGTGCGTCGATACCGATTACTACGCGACCTACAACCGCCCGAACGTGACGCTGGTGAGCATCGCGCAGGAGCAGATTGAGGCGCTGACGCCGACCGGATTACGTACGAGTGCGGCTGAGTACGCGCTGGACAGCATTGTCTTCGCGACCGGCTATGATGCGATGACTGGCGCACTGTTGAAGATCGACATTCGCGGTCGCGGCGGGCTGCGGCTGGCCGATGTCTGGGCTGACGGTCCGCTGAGCTACCTCGGCCTCGCTATCGCTGGCTTCCCCAACCTGTTCACGATCACCGGCCCCGGCAGCCCGTCGGTGCTGTCGAACATGCTCGTCTCGATTGAGCAGCACGTCGATTGGATCGCCGGCTGCCTCGACTTCCTGCACGAGCGCGAGATCGCCGAGATCGAGGCGCGCGCGGAGGCGCAGGACGCCTGGTGTGCCCACGTCGACAAGCTGGCAGACGCGACGCTCTATCCGCACGCGAACTCGTGGTACATGGGGGCCAACATCCCCGGCAAGCCGCGCGGATTCATGCCCTACGTCGGCGGCGTCGGCCGCTATCGCAGTCGCTGCGCCGAGATCGCGGCGGCGGGGTACGAGGGCTTCGCGCTGTCACGCTGAGCGGCCTGTTGCGCCGCGTGATCCCGATCCGGAGCTCATCGCTTGCGCCGCCTGGCGGTCGTTTTTGTGGCATGCGGCACGCGGTTTGCGTGAGTCGATTCCAAGGCCGCGGAATCAACTCCGGGTCGTCCGGTGAAAATGGGCAACCAGCCCGGACAGCGAATCGACGTATGCGCACGGGCGGCGACGCGCGAACGCGCGGAGGATGGCGTGGCAACACAGGCTCCAATCGAGAGTGTCCTGATCACCAACAAGCTCACCAAGAATTTCGGGTCGGTTGTCGCCGTCGATCACATCGACCTCGACATCCGTCGTGGCGAGATCTTCGGCTTCCTCGGCCCGAACGGCGCCGGCAAGTCGACGACGATTCGCATGCTCCTCGGGCTGATTCGCCCGACGTCGGGCAGCGCATCGATCTTCGGCAAGGACATGCGCAAGTACGGCAACGAGATCCGCAGGGGCATTGGCTATCTCCCCGGCGAGCTGGCGTTGTATGAGAATCTCAGCGCTCGACAGTACTTCGAGTACACGGCGGCGCTCTACGGCGTAGACAACATCGATTTTGCGCTGGCGATCTCCGATCGGCTCAAGATCAGCGATCTCGATGCGTCGATCGGCTCGCTCTCGCAGGGCAACAAGCAGAAGGTCGGGATCGTTCAGGCGCTGTTGCACAAGCCGGCCCTGGTCATCCTCGATGAGCCGACCAACGCCCTCGACCCGCTGATGCGCCACGAGCTCTACGAGATTCTGCTGCTGGCCCGCGACGAGGGCATGACCGTCTTCTTCTCGTCGCACGTTCTGGCCGAAGCCGAGCGGATCTGCGACCGCGTCGCGATCATCCGCGAGGGCCAGTTCATCCGCGTCGGGCGGGTCGATGAGCTGAAGGAGACTGCGCCGAAGCGGCTGCTGGTGCGCTTCGCTGAGCCGGTCGAGCCACAGTCCTTCGCTGATCTGGCAGGCGTGACCAAAGCCGGCCCCGGCAAGGATGGTCGGGTCGAGCTGATGGTTCGCGAGAATCTTGACGAGGTGCTGCGCGTCGTCACCCAGCACCAGATCGTCGATTTTGATGCCCAGGATCTCAGCCTGGAGGAGATCTTCCTCGGCTATTACGAGACTGAGGGTGACGCGAGTGTTGACCTGGCCGAGGCGCTCGACCTCGAGCCACGCGAGCTAGCCGTCGAGCAATCCTGATCGGGACATCTGCGCCGATGATGCAAAACGTCTTTACCAAGACGCTCTATGACTTGCGCTGGACAGTGCTGGCCTTTGTGGTCGGGCTACTCGGACTGGCGTTCTTCATCGTCTACATCTACCCCTCGGTCGCCAATGCGCAGGGGAACATGCTCGGCGGGCTGGACCCCGAGGCGGCCAAGGCGCTGGTGGGCAACGTCGCTCTGGCCGGCACGCCGGAGGGCTATATCAACATCCAGCTCATCAGCTTCGCACCGCTGTTCCTCGCCGTCTTCCTGATTATCGTGACCAGCGCAGCGATCGCTGGCGAGGACGACGCCAAGACACTCGGAACGCTGCTGGCACGCCCGGTGCCGCGCTGGCGAATCCTCAGCGAAAAGGCACTGGCGATTTGTCTGGGGATGCTGGTGATCGTCGCCGCGCTGACTGCCGGTGCCGTCCTCGGCGCGTGGATCGCCGGGGTGGACATCTCGCTCCCCAACTTGGCGGTGGCGGTGGCGCTGACGGTCCCGTTCGGGATCTGGCTGCTGGGATTCGGCCTGTTCTGCTCGGCGCTCTTCGGCAGCCGCATGGTCGCGGCGCTGATCGCGACTGGCGTCGTCGTCTTCTCCTATATGCTGAATTCGTCGACCGAATTCGTCCACAGCCTTGAACAGTACAATCGCTTCTGGCCGTTCTACTACTATGCCTGGGGCCAGCCGATGACCGACCCGATCAAGTGGGTCAATGTCGGGGTCCTCTGCCTCGCCGGGCTGATCTTCTTCGCCCTGGCGCTGGTCGCTTTCCATCGCCGCGAGGTCTCGGGATGAGCGCGGTCGCCAGCGGGATCATTCGTCAATAGCAGGAGGCCCCATGCGCGTTGATGTTCATACCCATGTTCAGCCACCGGAGTTCCTGAAGGGACTGATCGAGTCCGGTCGGTACGAGGTCGAACGCGGCCAGGGAGAGCAACTGATTGTCAAGGAGCACGGCGCGCGATTCCTGACGGTCGTGCCGGAGATGCACCAGCCTTCCGACCGTATCGAGGCGATGGACGCCGCCGGCATCGATGTCCAGATCCTTTCGGTCAGTGTCCCGCAGGTCTATTTCCTCGATGGGCTGGTTGCGGTCGAGATGGCGCGGCTGTGCAACGATGCACTCGCCGACATTGTCACGCAGTATCCCGAGCGCTTCCGGGCGCTGGCGAGCATTCCATTGACCGCCGACGTCGACTCGGCCATCGAGGAGCTCGGCCGCTGCATGGATACGCTCGGCATGCCGGGCTTCCTGATCGGGTCGAACATCAACGGCCAGCCGATCGACGACCCGAAGCTGGACCCGTTCTACGAGGAGGCCAACCGTCGTGGGGCGGTGATGCACATCCACCCGATGGTGCCGGCCGGGATCGAGTCGATGGGGCAGTATGCTCTTGCGCCGCTCGTTGGCTTTCCGTTCGACACGACCCAGGCGATTGCGCGGCTGGTGTTCTCCGATTTCTTCGGCCGCTTCCTGGGCATCAACGTCATCGGCTCCCACCTCGGCGGCGCGATCCCGTTCCTGGCGCAGCGGCTGGATGCCGGATATCGCACCTATCCCGACTGCCAGGGTATCTCGCGGCCGCCGAGTGAGGCGCTTGAGCGTCTCTACCTCGACACGACCAGCGCGTCCTCCGGCGCGATCGAGTTGGCCGCTGATCTCGTCGGCGAGGAGCATCTGCTATTCGGCTCCGACTATCCGCATGTCGTCGGTGATCTGGCTGGCGGCATTGCCGCTGTCGAAAACGGCGTTGGCCGCCGCCACCGCAGCAAGGTTCTCGGCGACAACGCCGCGGCGCTATTCGGCTTGAAGGCGTAGCAGGTGTCGGAGGGTCGCGACGGGCTGGCTACATGACGTTGCCGCCGTTGGGACCGAGCATCTGGCCGGTCAGGAAGCCCGATGCGTCGGAGGCCAGAAAGAGCGCACACTCGGCGACGTCGCGCGGCGTGCCCAGTCGGCGTAGCGGCAACTCCGTGGCCCGCTGTTGTCGTGATCCTTCGTCGGGGTAGATGCCCGCGTTCATGTCGGTCGGGATCGAGCCGGGGCCGATGGCATTGACGTTGATGCCGTGCTCGCCAAGCTCGCGTGCGAGGCTCCGGGTCCAGGTCAGCAGAAACCCCTTCGTCCCGCTGTAGACTGAGCCGCGGTTCCAGCCAATCAACGCCAGTTGGGACGACAGGTTGATGATCTTGCCGTAGCGTTGCGCGATCATGTGCGGCACGATGGCACGGGTGACCCGCAGCGGCCCGACGATGTTGACCTCGATCTCGTCGCGCCAGTGCTCCTCGGTCGATTCCGCGAACGGTTCGACCACCATGATGCCGGCATTGTTGACCAGGATATCGATCCGGCCGTATGCGTCGATCGCCTGCTGCACCATCGCGTCCACTGCCGCGCCGTCGGTGACGTCGGCCTGAATCGCGATCGCCTCGCCGCCGCGCGCCTTTGTCTGTGCGACGACCTCATCGCAGCCCTGCCGGCTGTCCCGGTAGTTCAGCACGAGTGTCGCGCCGGCCTCTGCGAAGCGCTCGGCGATCGCGCGTCCGAACCCGCGCCCCGCGCCGGTGATCAGCGCAACCTTGTTCTCCAGTGCCTCCACACCTGCTCCTCATCGTTATCGTGTCCAGTTGGTCGGGGTTGGGGAAATCGAGCAATGCAATTCAGCGATGATGGCCGCCGTTTGGTCCACAGTGGTGCTCGTCAGGGCAGTGTCGCACACGGCATCAGCGGCGGCGTTGCCACTCATCCCACGCCTCACGCAGTGCGGCGATGGCGAGGCTGCTGGCGTTGACCGATTCGAGATAGGCGCGCGCTGTGTCGAAGGTCGTTGCTTCCGGCGGCCAGTCCGGGTCGTCCAGCATGTCGCGGGCGCAATCGCCGACAGGGTCGTCGCGCCGCGCCTGGAGCGCAAGCCATACCCGGAAAGAGTCGTTATCAGTCATTCTTCGCCGCCCTCCTGCCGCACTGTCTGGCATCCACCGCTGCACGCTCGCCAGCCCACTAGACACTGGAACGCCCCACCTGTCAACGCGGTGCGATCTGAATCCGCGCCTCTGAAAGCGTTGCATACACATCGCAGGCTGCATGTCGGTATGTGGCACTGGACGATTGCATCCGAGGGGCGGTCGCGTCGGAGCCATTTGCCGCAGAAGCCGGTGACATGTGGTGCTTTCGCGGCGCGGTTGCGCATGCTACGTTCTGCACAGACCGGACGTGAGATGGACATAGCAAGGCAATGGTGATGTACAACCCGGCACATTTTGAGGAATCGCGCGTTGAGATGATGCATCAGCTCATCGCTGACTATCCGCTCGGCACGGTCGTGACGAACGGGCCGGAGGGGCTGGTTGCCAATCACATCCCGTTCCTGGTCGACAGGCGGTCCGGTGATCGCGGGACGCTGATCGGCCACGTCGCGCGGAACAACGATATGTGGCGCGACCTGGAGCGGACGCCGGAGGCGCTGGTCGTCTTTCAGGCGGTCGATGGCTACATCACCCCAAACTGGTATGCCAGCAAGCGGGAGCACCATCAGGTTGTGCCGACCTGGAATTACGCGGTCGTGCATGCCTATGGCCCGATCGTCATCCACGAGGATCCGAAGTGGCTGCGCGGCGTTGTCGGCCGGCTGACCAAGCACTTCGAAACCGCAGAGCCGATCCCCTGGAAGATGGCTGACGCGCCGTCGGACTTCATCGCGTCGCAACTCGACGCGATTGTCGGCATTGAGATCCCGATTACTCGCATCATCGGTAAGTGGAAGACGAGTCAGAACCGGACGCTCGCTGACCGCGAAGGGGTCATCGCCGGCCTGACCGAGCGCGGCGGCGCGGGCGATGCCGAGATGGCCGAGCTGGTGCGGGCGACGCTTCCGTCATAACTCCGCTCGGTAGACCGTCAGCATGAGATTGCCGGGCTGGCAGGCGATTCCTTCCTCTGTCATGTTGAGCGGAGCGCAACATCCGCCTTCCCGCTTTTGGGCGTACAAATGGGAAAAGCGGATCCTTTACTGCATTCAGGGGGTCGTCGCTGTCAGATTGTCGGATCGTTCAGGACGACAGCCACCCCGAAATCTGTCATTTCGAACCGCAGTGAGAAATCTCTCCTGCGTTGGAACGAGTCGAACGGGTGGGAGATCTCTCGCTGAGGCTCGAGATGACAGACGTAAGGGTCGACTGCCGATGAGAACGTTCGTCGGCTGACGACCTCGCTCAGTCCTGCGGATACGCGGCTGGGTTGTAGCGGCGGGCGTAGAAGCCGGTGGCGCGGGAGAGGTCGAGATCGGCGACGAGCAGTTGCGTCTCCCCGTAGGGGACATGCGCAATGAGGTCGCCGTCTGGGCCGACGATGGACGTGGCTGATTCCTGGTAGCGCATCGCGCAGTTGACGCTGGCAAAGTAGACGGTGCTCTCCAGCGCGCGCAGGATCATCGCTTTCTCGTAGTACGGCGCGTCGGGGTCTCCCCAGCGGCTGGGCACGTGCCCAGTAGCGTCGCTGCCGGTCAGGTGCGGATGGAACACGACGCGTGCGCCGCGGGCTGCCGGCCAGCGAGTCGCTTCGCCGTAGCGCCAGCCCTCGTGGCAGATGGTGATGCCGAACGGCACCTCGTCGACCTCGAACAGACGCCGACTGCCCTCGGGAACGTAGTACGGCTCTTCCTCTGGCGGGATCTGATTCTTCGGCTGGTAGCCGACGACCTCGCCGTCCCGTCCGATGACGAACGCGACGTTGTGCAGGCCGATGGCGCTCTGCCACTCCATCCCGACGATAGCCGCGACACCGTGGCGGCGAGCCGAAGCCCGGATCGTGGCGAGCGCCGCTTCCTGGCGCGGCTGATCTGGTGGCGGGACGGGGAAATTCTGGCCGCGCAGACCGGGAATGTACGCCTCGGGGAAGCAGACAATGGCGACCTTCTGCGCGGCCGCCTCGGCGAGCATGCGGTCGATCCACTGCAGGCGCGTGTCGATGCCCGGGGTGTTCGGGACGGCCGCGAGGCCGATGCGCAGCGTCTCGTCGCTCACCGCTGATACCTCATCTCGGAGCTGATTGTGATGCAAAAGGAAAGGCCCCAACCAACCTGTGGTTTGCGTAGAGCCGTGAGGCTTTCTGCAACCATTGATCGATCGGGACCCAACGACATACTAGAGTGCCTGTGACTCCTTGTCAAGAGGTGTTGTTGGCGATTTCACCGGATCGACGTGGCCGTCGGGTGAGGTCGCGGTGTGCTGTGCCGAGAATGCCTGCGCCTGCCGGGCGTATTCCTCCAGCCGCGCCGCGACCTTGCCGTGGACACTCTCCGGCGGGTAGTTGCCGTCGTCATCCATCTCGCCTGCCGGCAGGTCGGTGAGGAGCTCAATGCCCTCGTCGATCGACTCAACCGCCCAGATGTGGAACTGGCCGGCCTTGACCGCGTCGACGACCTCGGGCAAGAGCATCAGGCTGGGCACGTTGGTCGCTGGCACGATCACGCCCTGGGTGCCGGTCAGCCCGCGTGCCTTGCAGACCTTGAAGAAGCCCTCGACCTTGTCGGTGACGCCGCCGACCGCCTGCACCGTGCCGTACTGATCGACGGAGCCGGTGACGGCGATGTCCTGGCGTAGCGGAATCTCGCCGATGGCCGAGAGCAGCGCGTAGAGCTCGACCGACGAGGCCGAGTCGCCATCGACGCCGCTGTATGACTGCTCGAAGGTGATCGTCGCCCGGATCGCAAGGGGCGCTTTCTTGCCATACTGGCCGCGCAGATAGCCGGTCAGGATCAGGAAGCCTTTGCCGTGGGTCGGCCCCGACTGGTTGATCTCGCGCTCGATGCTCTCGATGTCACCGGAGCCGAGCGCGACCCGCGCGCTGATCCTGCTTGGTTGGCCGAAGACATAGTCGCCGACGCCGATGACGGCAAGGCCGTTGATCTGGCCAATCCGGCTGCCCTCGGTGTCGACATCGATCGTGCCGTCGATCAGACGCTCCAGGACGTAGTCCTCAATGAGATTGGCGCGGTAGATCTTCTGCAGAATCGCCTGGGCGACATCGTCGGCGGTCACGATCTCGTGCCCGGCATTGCCGGCCCAGTAGCTCGCTTCGGTGATGACGTTGGCGATGTCCTGCATGCGGGTCGAGAGCTTGCGCTGGTCCTCGCGCAGGCGCGCGCTGTACTCGAGCACTCGCGCGACCGCGCTGCGATCGAAGTGGCGCAGGCCGTTGTCATGAATCTGGCGGCTGATGAACCCGATGTAGTCGGCGGTGTTCTCATCGTTCCAGCGCATGTCGGGTGCGAATTCGGCCTTGACCTTGAACAGCTCCGCGAACTCCTCATCGGCTGCGTACAACGTCTGATACAGCAGTGACGTGCCGATCAGGATGACCTTGATGTCGAGCGGGATCGGCTCCGGTCGGAGCGTGGCGGTCGGCACCATGCTCGTCTGCTCGCCCATATGCTCGATACGAATCTCCTTGCCGACCAGCGCGCGCTTGAGCGCATCCCAGGCGAATGGCTGGCGCAGGATGTCGGTGATGTGCAGGACGAGGAAGCCGCCGTTCGCGCGATGCAGCGCACCCGGCTTGATCTCGCGGAAGTCGGTCACCATCGTGCCGAAGAGCGAGCGATAGTCCATCCGGCCGATCAGGTTGTAGTAGCTGGGGTTGCGCTCGCTGACGACCGGCGCGCCGTGGGTGCCGCCATTATCGATCAGGACATTGACGTGGTAGCGCGCGGTGAACTCAACCCGTCGCGATGCCTGGAGTTGCGCGGCAGGGTCGGCGTTCTGCTGCTCCACTGGCCGGAACTCAGCATAGTTGGTCAGGACATCCTCCTGAACCTGGTCGATGAAGCGGAGGACCTCGCGGTAATCGTGGTAGCGCTCGCGCAGCTCGTCGAGCAGCGGGCCGATGGCGAACAGCGCAACTTCGCGATTCAGCTCGGACACACGCTCACCGGCTTCACGATCCAGCTCACGCGCCTGGCGCATCGTTGAGCCGAGGCGCTCCTGCACCAGCTTGCCGCGCTCGTCGATCGCCTCGCGTTCGGCCTTGGGAAGCTGCGCGTACGCCTCGTTCGACAGCGGCTGGCCATCTGCTGTCGGAATCGTCGCGATGCCGGTCGGCGTCATCTGGATGGCGAAGCTGTTGGCGGCGGCGAACTGCTGCAGCTCCTCGAAGAGCGTATCGCGGCGCTGGCCGACCGCCGCTAGCGCATTGCGCTGCCGGCGAGCGTAGTCCTCGCTATCGAACGCGCGCGGGATTTCGCGCTGGGCGTCGGTGACGAAGCGCAGCATATCGGCCGCGAGCGTCGCGCCGCGTCCGGCCGGCAGGCGGATCGCCGTCGGGCGGTCCGAGTCCTCGAAGTTGTGAACGTAGACCCAGTCGTCCGGCGTGGGCATGCGCGGCGCGAACTCGCCGAGCATGTCGATGATGCTCGTCTCGCGTCCAGAGCCCGGCTGGCCGGAGACGTAGATGTTGTAGCCGATGGCGCGGATTTCCAACCCGAAGGTGATGGCGTCGATCGCTCGCGGTTGGCCGATGGTGCCGCGTCCGGGAGGAACTTCGGCGGTCGTCTCAAATGGGAGCGACGCCGGATCGACACGACGGCGCAGCGCCTCGGGGGGCAGCTCGCCCGTCACCAACCTGATCTCATTCGACATTCTGCAAGCCTTCCATCACTGTTCGTCGACCTTCTGGCAGGATACGACACCCGCTGTCCATCGATGCTCATTCCACTGCGCGGCACCGCGAATGCTATGCCGCACTATGTGAGGCTGCTGTCAGGTGATTCGCATCGCGGCCGATCCAGCATCTGGTCAGTACTGAATTCGTGCCTGGCGGCATTGGTCGAATAGGGATTCCACGAGTGGAGGATCAATGCCCAACCGAAGATTGTCGAACCCGTTTCCTGTGCGCCTGGGCGTCAGCCTGTTGGCGGTTGTGCTGCTACTGGCCGGCTGCGCGTCGATCGGAGAGCCCGACCCGACGCCAACGCCGGTGCCCTCCCCGACGGCAACCGCGTCACCGACCCCCAGCCCGACGCCATCGCCAACACCATCCCCGACGCCATTCGTCCCTCCGACCGTCGCCGTTCAGGACGATGACTCGGTCGAGTCGTGTCTGGAGCGCAATCTGACACCGGAACTGCTGATCAGCTTGTCGATGGACGACACGACGCTGACGCAGGACATCATGCGTACCTGTTTGAAGACGCTGCTCCCCGGCGCGCTCGTCTCGCTGCTCGATCCGATCATCGAAGACGCGTCGCAGTGCGCCCTCGACGTGAGCAAGACGCTATCGAACGACGACCTGATCGTGCTGAGTGGCGACAATACCGCTAGCAAGGATGCCGTTGTCTCGCGCGTTTCGAACGAGATCGTCGATTGCCTCGCGAACAAGTATGGTCTCGACTTCTTGCGCTAATGGCGCGTGGCTTGCGTCAAGTCGCGATAGTGGGTTACATTCACACCTCAATCTCACACCAGAGGCATCGGTAGCCGTAATAGCCAAGGGGGTGGCACGTGGGGAGTCCACGCACAGGCCGGCGACGTCGCAGTACCGTATTTGTCGTCGCGCTGATCACGATGCTCCTGGGGTCGATGGCCGGGGTGGCAACTGCGGCTGACCCATCCGAGCAGACGCTGGTCCCAATCGGCGGCGGGTATACGACGACATCGCTCGAAGGCTTTGCCGAAATTGTCGCGGATCACGCGACCGGCGATACAGTCGACATTCTCGTCGAGCCGTCATCGTACGGTAACGATCCGGCCGACCTGGATGAGAACACCGAGCTGGCGCTGGATCGCACCGATCAGATCGAAGATGCTTGCAACGCGGTCGTGGATACCGTGGAGTTCCCGGGCGGATGCGTCGCGACGCTCCTGCATCTGTTCATGCGCAGCCAGACCGAAGGGCCGGAAGGCGAAGCTGCCATCGATCTGCTGATGGATTCTGAGACAGATGGCGTCTACATCCTCGGCGGCGATCAAACGATCGCGATGGAAGTGCTGGCAAACAGCGACGTTGAGGACGCGATGGAGACGGCCTACCTCGCTGGTGTGGTCTACGGTGGAACCAGCGCCGGTGCCGCAGTCCAGTCAACGACGATGATCGGTGGCTACACCGATCCGGGCTGGCCGTATAACGCGATGGAGAAGGACAAGGTCATCGTCTGGTGGTCGAACGACCAGACCGGGCCGGACGACTTCACCCGCGGCCTGAGCTTCTCGTCGGATACCGCCATCACCGATCAGCACTTCTACCAGCGTGGACGCTTCGCGCGGTTGCTGAACGTCGTCATGCAATCCGACGAACAATTCGCCGGTCAGAGCAAGGTCGGCATCGGCGTTGACTATGCGACCGGTGTTCAGATCACAGACGATCAGTTCGTGCATGGGGTCTTCGGTGACTCATCGGTTGCCATCATTGATGCCGAAGCGCTGAACGCAACCCATCAGTGGGTTGGCCCGAACATGACGCTGTCGGCGCGCAACATGCTGACGCATATCATCGGCGCAGACCCTGACATCACCTATGACACGGTAAACCGCACGATCTCCGATGCGAGCGGCGTGCAGACGATCAACGCGTGGGCGATTCAGGAGCCTGAGCTCGACCAGATGCGGATGCGCGCGACGCTGATGCTCGGCGGCGACCTGTCAGATAGCTGGGACGGCCCGGCGATGGCCGAGTTCATCCGGCGTATCGAGGCGGCTCGCATGGCCAAGATGATGGTCGTCGCCGTCGGTGCGACCTACGCTGACGGTCAGGCGCTTGCGCGCGAGTACGTCGCTGGCCTGCGTGAGGCGGGGCTGCCGTGGTGGTACCAGGTGCAAACCTTCGTCTACGACCAGAGCACGCTACGCTATGTCAACTCGATCTCATTCAACCGCACAGCCGGCGTCGTCTTCGTCGGCGACGATCAGGCATCGATGACTACGGCGATGAGCAACCACCTCTTTGGTCGGTTGGTCGAGCGTGCGCTGGATAGCGTGCCGGTTGTTCTGACCGACCAGGCGGTGACGGCAGTCATGGGCGAGCGTTACGTCACGAATCCTGATCCGACGGACGACGACGTTCAGGATGTGGCGATCGCCTCGTTCCAGGCCGGCAATATCCAGATCGCCAACGGTCTGGGCATCGTCCCCGGCTCGCTGCAGGGCACGCTGACCTACGACCAGCAGTGGGGTCGCCTCTACAGCCTGGCGATGGACTCCCCGGACACGATGGTCTACGGCATCAGTGAGATGACCGCCCTCGTCGTCAACCGCAGCGGTGCGACCGTTGTCGGCGACCGCTCGGTGGTTACGCTCGATGGCAGCCAGGGAACTTACTCCGTCGGCACAAACGGCGCGTTCTCAGCACTGAACGTCGTCCTGAACGCCTACGGGCCCGGTGATGCTGTCGAATAGCTAACGCGCTTCGACGCGACTGCGCCCCCGTTGCCCTTCCGGGCAGTGGGGGCGTTCTCATGCGCTGAGCGCAGTTAGCAGCGCTGTTAAATTCGGGATTGCATTGTCAGTCGGCGGCCTTATCCCCTCTTCGCGTAATCAGGAGCGACATTCCCGGCAGCACAAAACACCGATAGGGGTTGCCAGAGAGTCAAGGCGTAGGTACGATGTGTACGTACACTGTTCGGTGCGCCGCGGTACGGCCGCGATCGGCGTGGCGGGTATGGCCCGTCCGGCGATGCACGACGACGAAGGAGCAAGCAGCAGTGTCAAGTCGTACGAGACATCTACGCGGACCCCGGGCCGTCATTGTCGCAGTCATCGGTCTGATGCTGGCGAGTGCCGTGATGTGGATTCCGGCGCTGGCGGAAGACGACCCCGTTGTCGGTAGTGCCATGGTGGTGAACACCGACGGCGAGGGCGTGAACATGCGCGAGCACCCGTGGGTCGAGGCTGACCCGATCATGGCCGTGCCGGAGGGTACGGTCGTCGACGTGCTGAAGACCGCCCTGTTCGATGACGGCGGCATTGAATGGTGGAAGATCCGGTTTGGTGGCCAGGACGGCTATAGCGTCGCCCAATACCTCGATCTGTCCGGCAGCGCGCCACCGCCGACCGGCGCAAGCGCGGTGGGCACAGTCGCGGGGCAGGTCGCAACCGTCACCGCGACCGATGGTCAGGGGCTCAATTTGCGGGAGAACCCGTGGGTTGAGTCGCCGGTGATCACCTCGATGCCGGAGGGCACGGTCGTCACGGTCCTCAAGACGGCGCTCTACGATGACAGCGGCATGGAGTGGTGGAAGGTCAGCTTTGAGGGCACTGAGGGCTACAGCGTCGCTCAGTATCTCGCTGTGACCGGCCAGCAGTCCGGCTCGTCTGCGCCACCGGCTCCGGCCGTTGGTCTACAGGCTGGCCAGGCGGTCATGATCAGCGCGACCGGCGGTGACGGCGTGAACGTCCGCACCGGCGCAGGCGTCGACAATGCGGTCGTGGGTCACCTGGCCGAGGGCACGATCCTGACGATCGTGGCCGGCCCGGTCTATGACAGCAAAGATGTCGGCTGGTATCAGCTGACCGGCGCAGGCGTCGATGGCTGGGTCCACGGCGGGTATGTCGCCGCTGCCCCACCGACCGGCGTGGTGACGATCAACGCCTCCGGCGTGACCGGCTCGGTTGACTGGCTTGACTCAGGCGACGCGATTGTCACCGAGGCGATGTCGCATCTCGGCGCGCCCTATCTCTGGGCGGGCACGACACCGGCCGGCTTCGATTGCTCCGGCTTCGTCTACTACGTTGTCAACCGCGTCCTGACCAACGACTTCCCGCGCGCGATCGAGCAGCAGATGGAGCAGGGCACGGCAGTTGACTGGCCCGACCTGCGGCCCGGCGACCTCGTCTTCTTCGAGAACACATACAAAGAGGGCCTGTCGCACGTCGGCATCTATCTCGGCGAAGGCCAGTTCGTCAGCGCCGGTGGCGAAGAGGTGGTCGTTGGGGTTGACAGCCTGAACGACAGCTACTGGTCAACACGCTACGTCACCGCCCGCCGCGTCGGCGGATGATCCACCATGCCTGATGCGCAAGCAATCACGAGCCGTGTCGAAACTCCGACGCGGCTCGTGCAGCATATCGAAAAGCGCGCCTGCTGCCTCCGCCTCCGTACGGACAGGCCTGGTCCTGGCCGTACGGGGGTGCGAACGCCGATTCGCTTCACGCGCCGAACTGGCGACTCATCCAGACGAAGAAGGTGGCCCAGCTGCGCCAGGGGCGCCAGCGCTCGGCGATTGCCCGGAGCTCGGGTTCTCTGACGCGTGCGCCGGTGGCGGCGGTGCCGATCAGGAGCTGCAGGCTGACGTCACCGGCCGGGATGACATCGGCGCGGCCCATCCCGCGCATCAGCACGTATTCCGCCGTCCAGCGTCCGACGCCGCGCAGGCGGATCAGCTCGTCGATCGCTTCGTCGTCGGGGAGCGACGCCAACTCGTGCAGATCGAGCCGACCGGAGGCGATCTCCTCCGAGACGCCGATGACATAGGCGGTCTTCTGACGGCTGAACTGCTGGCCGAGGAGGACGGCGGGATCGAGCGCGGCGACGACCTCGGGTCGTGGCAGCAGCGGGTAGCGCACGTCATCGACAACGAGCTCGTGACCGCTCGTCTCGACCAGCCGATCCTTCAGCCGACGCGCGAAGCCTACGTTGATCTGTTGTCCGAGGATTGCCCAGACGAGCGACTCGTACAGATCGGCGACGACGATCGGGCGCATTCCTTCATAGGGCGTGACGATCGGCCGCAGGATATCGTCCGCCCATGCCAACGCCGCGAACTCAGCCGGGTCGGTGTCGAGCGCGAAGATGCGGCGCACCTCGCGCTCGGCGCGGTCAAGCAGGTCCGGCGACACATGCGGCCCGGCGATCTCCAGGATGAGCGCGTCGGGTGTTGTCGACGGCCCGACGGTGATCAGCAGATCGTGCCCATCGAGCATGAGCGCCCGCTGCCATGTGCCGGCCACCAGATCGATGCGCTCCAGCGTCGAGGCTGTCCAGCTATTGACGTAGGTCAGGGCGAGCGGGAAATTGAGCACGCCGGTCGGTCGAATCCCGCGAGCCAGCCGGCGCGTCGCCTGTCCCTCGCCCGTCGTCATGAATCGGCAGCCGCCATCGCGCTGTCGCGTTCGGCCGCCAGCAGCGCCTGCTTGCGCTCGACGCCCCAGCGGTAACCGGAGAGCGTGCCGTCGCTACGGACAACGCGGTGGCACGGCACGGTGATCGCCGTCGGATTCTTCGCGCAGGCCTGGGCGACCGCGCGGACTGCCTTCGGCTCGCCAATCATGTCAGCGACCTCCGCGTATGAGCGCGTCGCGCCGAGCGGGATTGTCCGCAGCGCTTCCCAAACGCGCCGCTGGAAGGCGGTGCCGACGACATCAACCGGCAGGTCGAGCGACTCTCGCTGACCGGAGACGTGCTCAAGCACACGGGCCATCCAGTCGCCAATGCGATCATCGTCCCGTTCGATCTCAGCGGCGGGATACTCGCGATGCAATGCAGCTTCGAGGCTGGCGTCATCATCGCCAAGATAGATCGCCGAGACGCCGCGCTCGGTCGCGCCGACCAGCAGCCGGCCCAGCGGGCAATCGCGGATGCTCCACTGGATCTGCATCCCCCGCCCTCCCCGTTGATACGTACCAGGCGTCATGCCGAGTTGGCCAGGCGCGCGCTCGTAGACGCGGCTGCTTGAACCGTAGCCGGCATCGTAGAGGGCGGACGTGACATCGTCGCGCTCACGCAGTTGCGACTTGAGCGTCTCCAGCCGGCGCGCATCGGCCCAGGCGCGCGGCGACACGCCGGCAACGCGAGTGAAGGTGCGCTGCAGATGGTGCGGGCTCAGCCCGACTGCCTCCCCGAGCTCGGAGAGCGTCACGGTGCGATCGAGGTTCGCGGTCAGATAGGCGCAAGCCTGCTCGACGATTGTTGCGGCTGGGGCACGTTCGTCGCGCGGCTTACAGCGCAGGCAGGCACGGAACCCGGCCGCCTCGGCCTCGTCGGGCCCGTCGAAGAAGGTGACGTTGCGCCGGAATGGACGACGCGATGGACAGGTCGGGCGGCAGTAGATGCCGGTCGTCTTGACGGCGACGATGAACGTGCCGTCGAACAGTGGATCGCGATCCACCAGCGCCTGCCAGCGGGTTTCTTCGTTGATGACGATCGGAGCGGTCGTTGTCTGAGTCATCTTCATTACCTCCGATCGTATCGTAGATCGACGGTTCTGTCGCCGCTATCCGAAGGTTGCGCTCAGAGTTGAGCCGCTATTGCGTCGCCGGCAACGGCTCCGGCGACAGCGATTCGACCGGCATGGCCGCCATGTTCAGCTCGGCATTGCGCACCAGCCCGATGGCGGCAACGGTTATGACAACCAGAATGCCTCCGGCGACGGCAAACGGCAGCAGTTGTGAGTGCTGATACAGCGCCGTGCCGAGGAAGGCGCTGACCGCTGCACCGGCTGTGCCGATTGTCGCGTAGGTACCCTGAATGCGCCCCTGGATGCGTGGGTCGGCGACCGAGGCGAGATAGGCGTCCAGCGCCGGAACGGTGATCGTCGCGACCGCGCCTTCGATCAGCCCGATGACGAGCACCAGCGGCACGATGTGGATCAGGCCGTAACTCATGATGAGCGCCGCCAGGACCATGTTGCCAATCAGGAGCTTCTTCCAGCGTAAGCCACGGTCGGCCATGCGCCCGCCGATTGGCGTGAATAGCAAGAAGGCGACGGAATAGGTCGCGAACGACAGGCCGATCTGCATGTCAGATGCGCCGATGTCGTCCATGTATATCGACCAGACGCCGGCGAACATCCCTTCAAGGACCCGCGCGCCGAAGCCGAGCACGAACGCGCCGATCAATGCGCTGGTGAAAATCGCTGAGGCGGGTATCTTCGCGTTCGTATGGTCGATTGGCTTCCGGCCGCCGATGCCGCGCAGCCAGCCGATGGCGAAGACTGCGATAACCAGGTTCAGGGTGCCAGCGACGACGAACAGCGGACTGCGACCCAGCGGCCCCGCCAGGAATCCACCGACCGGCGGACCCAGCAGCATGCCCCCGCTGAAGGCGGCAAACATCCAGGCATAGGACTGTCCGCGCCGATGGAGCGGCGTGACATCAGCAATCAGGGCGCGCAGTGCCGGCATGATCATCGCCAGGCTGATGCCCTGCAGCACGCGCAACGCGATGAACGTCACCGCCGAATCGGCGAAGACGAAGCCAAATGAGGCCAGCGCCTCGACCGCGAATCCGGCAGCGATAGGCGGCGTGCGGCCAATGCGGTCCGATAGCGACCCGAACGGCAGTTGCAGGATCGTCTGGGCCACCAGATAGCTGGAAGCCATGACGCCGATTGCGCTCAGCGACACACCACGTTCGCGGGCGACGAGCGTGAGGAACGGAATGGTCAGCCCGAACGCGCCGCCAGCGAGGCCGGCCAGGATGAGAATCACGCGCATTGCCGGGTCCCGCATCATCGACGGCATTGGTATTCTGGACATACTGGATCATCTTTCTCGTGCGCAGTTGCCGTCGTCCATCGACTGTCTGCGGTGTCGTTGATCTTCGTCGCGAGTCGACACGCTCGCCGAACCGAACTATTATGCTCGCGCCAAATGACGGTTCGATGACCCCGTCAAGTCGATTCTGAAGGAGGAGTCAGGCGTATGGAAGAGCTCGTACAACGACTGAACGCGATCTGCGACGATCAGCCGTACTGGACCGGCTGGTATCTCAAGGATCTGCGCACCGGCGCAGCGGCCAATCGCAACGGCGACACGGTCGTGCCGTCGGCCAGCACGCGCAAGATCGCGATCCTGATGACGGCGCTGAAGCAGGTGAACGAGGGCACGCTCAGCCTCGATCAGCCGCTGGAGCTGACGACCAAGTACCAGTACACGAACTCCGGCGTCTATCAGCATCTGACCGCGCCGACGAAGATCCCGTTCCGCGATGCGCTCGTGCTGATGATCATCGTTTCCGATAACGTCTGCACCGGAACGGTCGCTGACACTGTTGGGCTGGATAACATCAACGCGCTGTGTCAGTCGATCGGCATGGTCGGCACGACGCACCGCCACTCGATCCCGGACGGCATCGCCCGCGATCATGCGGTCGATGCGACGAACGCGACGACGGCGAACGATGTTGGCCTGATCCTCGATCTCATTCTGCAGGGCACGACCGACGCCGATGCCGCAGCAAAGCTGGGCTGCACGCCGGAGCTCTGCCAGCTGGCGATGGACATCATGAGCTGGCAGAAGTTGCGCCAGCGCCTGCCGGCCAAGCTGCCGCAGGGCACCAAGGTCGCGCACAAGACCGGCACCGGCGCGCGGAACAACAACGACGCCGGCATCATCTTCGACCCGAACGGCAGTCCGGCCTACATCCTGACTGTCTACACCGACGAGCTGCCAGTCAACATGCCCGAACGCCACAACTCCGGCTTCGGCAACGCCAGCGAGCAGATCGCCGAAATGAGCCGCGCCTGCTGGGATGCGCTTGTCGAGCCGCAGGGGTAGACCTCACCCCCCCCGCCCCCTCTCCTCCGAGGAGAGGGGGTGTCATCACCATGGCGAGTTGGCTGCCGTTCCTCGCTCCTCTCCCCTCGAAGGGGAGAGGCTGGGAGAGGGGTTTGTCGGCTGCCAACTCCTTCAATCCGGCACCCACACCCCGTCGCACTGGACACCCCCTCTCCTCGGAGGAGAGGGGGCAGGGGGTGAGGTCACCCCAGCCGTACCACCAACCCCTCATGCCCACGCAACTCCACGCCGCCCGCGCCGACGCGTCCTTCGCGATCCATGCTGGTCGATAGCGCGATCTCGGCGTCGTGGAGGTCGGGCAGATGGAGTGTCACGGGCTGGTCGATGAAGCTGAGCAGGATGAGGTAGCGATCATCGCCGGCTGAGCGGCGATAAGCGTAGACGCCTTCCGGGACGTCGTCGGCAGGATGGTAGGCGCCAGACTTCAGGGCCGCGCTGGAGCGGCGGAGCTGAAGCAACGCTCGTGTCAGGTTCAGCATTGAGTGCGGGTCGGCGCTCTGGGCGGCGACGTTGGTTGTGGCGTGGTCTGGCGCGAGCGGGAGCCACGGCTCGACGCCGTCCGCGCAGAACCCGCCGGTCGTCGAGTCGTCCCAGGCCATCGGGGCGCGTGCCGGATCGCGGCTGAATTGCGCGTCGCCCATGCGGATGCCCCACGGATCCTGCATGCGCTCGGCCGGCACGATCGCGTCGCGCATGCCGAGCTCGTCGCCGTAGTAGAGCGTTGGCGTGCCGCGCAGTGTCAGGAGCAGCATCATCGCTGTTCGTGCCTGCGCCGCGCCGATACGCGAGACGATCCGCGGCTCGTCGTGGTTGCCGATGACGTAGTTCGGCCAGCCACCGAGCGGAATCGCCGCCTCAATCGCATCGACCAGCGCGCGGACAGCGGTCGCGTTCCAGGGCGTATTCAGCAGGCCGAAGTTGAAGGGCAGCTGAAGCTCGTCGAGGGCGTCGCCGTAGTAGCGCGCCCAGCGCTGCAGGTCGAAGATGTGCAGCTCCCCGATCGCCACGCGCGGGCTGATTGCTTCGTATTCGTCCAGGACCGCGCGCATCGCCCGAATCGGCTCGTGGTTGTCGTCGAGATCAAACTCATAGATATGCTGCTGGCTGTCGAATGCCTCGCCGTGCGTGCGGTGGGTCGCCAGCGTACCCTCGTGGGGCGGATTGTCGCGCAGCTCGAGATCCTTCATCAGGTTGTGCAACGCGTCGATCCGGAAGCCATCGACGCCGCGCTCCAGCCAGAATCGCAGGACATCCAGCATGGCGTCCTGCACCTCCGGATTGCGCCAGTTCAGGTCGGGCTGCTCGGTCAGGAAGATGTGCAGATAGTACTGGCCGGTCGTCTCGTCCCACGTCCAGGTCGAGCCGCCGAACGGCCCGATCCAGTTCGTTGGTGGCGAACCGTCTGGGCGCGCATCAGCCCAGATGAACCAGTCGCGCTTGGGGTTCGTGCGCGACGACCGCGACTCGACGAACCAGGGATGCTGATCGGAGCAGTGGTTCGGCACGTAGTCGATGATGATCTGCATGCCGCGTGCGTGCGCCGCGCTGACCAGCTCATCGAAGGTGGCGAGATCGCCGAAGAGTGGGTCGACGTCGGTATAGTCCGCCACGTCGTAGCCGAAATCGGCCATCGGCGAAGGGTAAAACGGCGAGAGCCAGATCGCGTCGATGCCGAGCGTCTCATGCAGATAGTCGAGACGCTGAATGACGCCACGCAGATCGCCGACACCATCCCCGTTGCTGTCCTGAAAGCTGCGTGGGTAGACCTGATAGACCACCCCCGTCTGCCACCAGTGTGGCTCGCCATGTCCCATCCACTTGTACCCTTTCGCGCTCGCCAATTGACAA
>JBDHWD010000047.1:0-20480 GCA_039810005.1 Thermomicrobiales bacterium
GCACGGTTGGTCATTGCCGGGCGTCTGAAATACGGGCGAGTGCGACGTGCCTGCGCCGTCGTAGTGCTAGCCGGGCGTATCGCATACGCCCCTACAATTGCCTGACTATCAGGCCAGGTGGCTTCAGCGCAGATGATCGCGCCCACGGGTAATCGCTTCGTAGCGATTTTTCAGATGCAGCTTTGAGTAGATGTTGCTGATGTGGTTCTTGACCGTCTTCTCTTCAATAAAGAGGAGCTCGGCGATCTCGCGGTTCGACTTGCCGGCAACGATGAACTCCAGCACTTGCAGCTCGCGAGGTGTCAGCACAGAGCCGTGCGCTGATCGGCTGCGACCGCCCTGAGCGCTGGATCGCACGAACTCCAGCAGCGCAGGAGCGAGCATCGGTGTGATGAGCGCGCCACCCTCGTGGATGATGTGGACTGCTTCGGAGAGACGCTCCGGCGAGAAGCGGCCGTGGACGAGGTAGCCCTTCGCGCCGGCCAGCACGGCACTGCGCAGATGCTCGGGATCCTCTGACCAGGTCAGAATCAGCACCTTCGAAGCTGGCGACTCATCGCTGATCACTTCGGTCGCCGAGATGCCGTCGCGATCCGGCATGCGGATATCCATCAGAATGACATCGGGAACAAGATCACGAGCCAGCTCGATCGCGTCGTCGCCGGATGAGCCCTCGCCGATGACCTCAATCTCCGGGTCGAATTCCAGGCTCGATTGCAGGCCGCGCCGGACAACGAAGTTGTCGTCCACGATCACGACACGCACCTCGCCCGGAACGACGGCGTAGGACTCGCTGGCTGTCGATGTCTGCCCCGCTACGGGAGTTGAGAGATCACCGAAGGACACGAACGGGACGCTCCTCTCGCGGTGTCAGGGGGATGTCGACGGTCACTTCGGTGCCGACCCCACGGCTGGTCTCCAGCTCGAAGTGGCCGCCCATAATGGTCGCCCGTTCGCGCGCGCCAAGCAAGCCGAAGTGGCCATCGTCCGCCCACGGATCGAGCCAGCGCTGGTCGAAGCCGACGCCATCGTCGCGGACAGACAGCGTTACGGCTATCGACGATAGCGTCAGGCGCACCCAGACATTCTGCGCCTGGGCGTGCTGCTCGACATTGCTTAGCAGCTCCTCCAGCATGCGCAGAATCTCGGAGTGGATCAGAATCGGTACCGGATTATCCGGCCCGTTGATGCGGATGTGGAGTGTCTCCGGCCGGCGCAGATCCCACTCCTGAAGGAGATTGTTGACGGCGGGGAGGAGATATTCGGTCGCCTCGGTCTGACGCAGGCTGCGAATGACATCGCGGACTTCCATCGCGGCCCGTTCGGAGATACGGGTGACGTAGCGCGCGCGCCGACGTGCCTCCACCGGATCGCGGTCGATCCACTGCGCCAGCGAGCGGGCCTCCAGGCTGATACCGCCGAGCGTTTTGCCGACGCCATCGTGCAGATCGCGCGCGATGCGGTTGCGTTCGGCCTCGGTCGCCAGGACGCGCACCACCGCCATCATGCGAGCGGCCAGCGAGATCGCTCCGGCGATAAGAAAGACCATCAACAACCGTGCAACCAGATCGCCACCGAAGCCGTCGTTGAACGTCGAACGGATGCGATCCGTGTTCGTCAGCAGGATTGCACCATCGAAGATCGCGACGCTCACCATCGCCCAGCCGAGCGGCAGCACGAATGCCGGCCAGAATACAGCTGACATCCCATAGAGCCAGAACGGTCCTTGCCAACCGTAGCTTGTGCCGATCAGCAGGACGCACACCGCCATGTCGATAATCACTGCCGCAACGGCGATCGGTGTCAGTCGGCGTGGGATGCGACGGACGACGAAAGCGGTGGCGGCCAGGTGCAGCAGCGCAGCGGTGATTCCCAGCAGCTCCCCGCGAACGGTGCTTTCGGCGTGGAGATGTGACGCCATGATGGCGATTGCGACAGCAAGTGCGATCGCGCGATACAGCGTAAGCGGGTGGAGTCGCTTGATGCGGGCCCAGACGAGCGCAGGAATCTCATGCGCGGCGCGATCAGACCAGGGCGCTCGTGCGGTCCAGGAGGGGTGCTTCGTATTGAGCGCCGGAGTTTGCTGTTGTGTGCGGATCGCTGGTCGCTCGCCTGCCACGATCGTCCGTCCTGCGTGTCGCCGGTGCACGTGCATGACGAGTCTAACACCGGCTTCCGACAGAACATCTCCCGAGGGGGACCCAGATCAAACTTGGGCCTTTGGTCCGATGTGTCTTTTCTGCGTCTGGCAGACAATATTGGTGATCGGCGGGGTGACAGGACGCACCGTCGGTCAGTCTCACTCACTCCTCCCCTCATTTGGCCGCTGGAAGGACTGGAGCGACAACGCTCCAGTCCTTCTAGCGTCTGCGGAATACCGAGTTCGCTTCAGTTGCATGGATCGCGGTTGCGGCACATTTTGACAGCTAGCCGCCAGAAACAGAACACCCCTCTCCCAACGTTGGGAGAGGGGCGGGGTACCCTCTGGGTCGCGGGTGAGGGCCACAGGGCCACTCGGTCTTACCGCATTGCGATTGTCGTACTGAAGGCGTTGATCCAGTTCTGCGCAAGGTCGAAGACCTGGCTGGAGAAGATGCCGGCGGCGATCGTCGCGACGGTCATGACCACCAGGCCGGTTGCCATCAGCGGCACGCGGCTCGGCGTCATCTCAGTTTCCGGTGGTGGCGAGAAGTACATCGCCGCGACCACCCTGAGATAGTAGAAGGCTGATACCGCTGACGCGAGGACGATCGCGATCGCCAGCCAGATCATGTTCGACTCGATCGTCGCAACGATGACGTAGTACTTTCCGTAGAAGCCGACGAGTGGCGGTATTCCCATCAGTGAGAACATGAAGACGGTCATCGCTAATGCTGCCAGTGGCGAGCGCGAGGCGAGGCCGTTGAAGTCCTCGATGTTGGTGCCGCCGCCGCGCTCCTGCAGCCAGGCGACGATCGCGAACGCGCCGACATTCATGAATGCGTAGGCGAACAGGTAGTACAGCACCGATGAGACTGAGCGGTCGTCGGCCGTCTGGACGCCGCCGAATGCCGCCAGACCGGCCAGAATGTAGCCGGTGTGGCCGATCGACGAATACGCGAGCATACGCTTCACGTCGCGCTGCGAGACGGCGACAATGTTGCCCAGCGCCATCGTAAGCAGCGCCAGAATACCGAGGATCGTAACCCACTCATCACGCATCGGCGCGAGCGCCTGCGGAAAGATGCGAATCATCGCCGCGAATCCTGCGACCTTCGGGATCACCGACATATAGGCAGAGACCGGCGTCGGCGCGCCCTGGTAAGCATCCGGCGTCCACATGTGGAACGGAACGGCCGCGACCTTGAAGCCCAGACCAACGGTCAGGAGCAGCAGGGCCAGCAGCAGTGATGGCTCCAGATTGCCGTCGGTCACCGTGCCGGAGAGCGCCGTAGCGATACCGTCGAGGTTCGTCGTTCCGGTCGAGCCGTAGACCCAGGCCATACCGTAGATCAGGATGGCTGACGCGAAGAGGCCCAGCAGGAAGTACTTGAGCGCGCCTTCCAGCGATGTCAGGCGCTTGCGGGCGAAGCCGGTCAACGCGTAGATCGCCAGGGAGCCCATCTCGATACCGATGAAGACCATCAGCAGGTCGCCGGCTGCGCCGACCACCATCGCGCCGAGCGTCGAGAAGACGAGCAGAACGTAGTACTCCGGCAGCGGCATGCCGCCGGGCTCGACGTTCTTCTCCAGATAGCTCGCGGAGATCATCACCGACAGGATCGCGCCAATCAGCGCAATCATGTTGACGAAGACACTAACGTCATCGGCGCGGAACATGCCGTTGAAGGTCGTCTTGTTGACGTCGATGTAGAAGAAGTTGGCGACCAGCGCTGCGCCCAGGCCGACCAGCGTCAGCATGGTCAGCACGCGATGACGCGAGCGATCCAGCATGAGGTCGCCGAGTAGCAGCAGCAACGCCGTGCCGAGCACGATCAACTGCGGGATGATCAGCGTCACATCCGGGTTGATGTGCGGGAAGAGTTGCGTAACCGTGTCCACGTGTCCCCCTGTTGGAACTACTCGCCGTTACCGGATGCTCTGGTCGTCATCCGGCCGCGCATCCCGCTCCCTAAACCCCGAGGCTGCCGAACGATGCGAGAATGGCTTCCAGCGTTCTCTGCATGATGTTCATGAACGGACCAGGCCAGACGCCCATGACAATCGAGAGCACCACGAGCGGCACGATCGCCGTGATCTCTCGCAGATCGAGATCCGGCCACGCGATCCGATGATGCTCGTCTGCGTGGGCGGCTGCCACCGCGCCAGAGCCACCTGAGACAGCCGGCAGGCCGTGCGCATCTCCATGGCCATGGCCAACACCGGCGCTCTGGAGCATCGCGACCTCTTCAGGCGTCAGCGCGTTGTCGCCCGGATCGGGCAAATCCTCCGGCTGGCGCATGAAGACCACGCGCTGATAGAGCCACAGCATGTACCAGGCAGCGAAGATGACGACGGTGAACGCGATCGCGCCGGCCCAGTAGTATTCGCGGAATACCCCGATGATCGCCAGGAACTCACCGACAAAGCCTGACAGACCCGGCAGGCCGATTGATGCAAAGACGAGGATGCCGAACAGCGATGCATAGATTGGCATGCGCTGAGCCAGGCCGCCGAACGCGCTGATGAGACGCGTGTGCGCGCGATCGTAGACAACGCCGACACACATGAACAGGCCGCTCGTCACCAGACCGTGCGAGAGCATGACGATCATCGCGCCATACATGCCCTGCATCGTGAATGAGAAGATGCCGAGCGTGACGAAGCCCATATGGCTGACCGATGAATACGCGATCAGCTTCTTCATGTCCGGTTGTGGCAATGCGACGAGTGCGCCGTAAATGATGGCGATGACGGAAATCAGGATGATCCACGGTGCCCAGTCGCGCGAGGCGTCCTCGAAGAGCGACAGGTTGAAGCGGATCATGCCGTAGCCGCCGATCTTCAGCAGCACGCCCGCCAGCAGCACGGAACCGGCTGTCGGCGCTTCGGTATGCGCGTCCGGCAACCAGGTGTGGAATGGCCACATCGGCACCTTAATCGCAAAGGCGATGAAGAAGGCGGCGAAGACCCACATCTGGAAGTTGTGGCCGTAGTTTCCTTCGGCCAGCTGAATCACGTTCAGCGTGCGCACGCCGGTCTGCTCGTAGTACGCCTGATAGGTTGCGACGATACCGACGAGCATCAGCAGCGAGCCGGCCAGCGTGTACAGGAAGAACTTCACAGCGGCATAGACGCGGTTCTGGCTGCCCCAGACGCCGATGAGCAGCGCCATCGGGATCAGCGAAAGCTCGAAGAAGATGTAGAAGAGGAACAGGTCCAGCGCCACGAAGACGCCGATCATGCCCATTTCCAGCAACAGAATCGCGATGAAGTATTCGCGCACGCGGGTCTGTACTGGCCCCATTGACCAGATGACAGCCAGCATGCTCAGCATTGTCGTCAGAACGACGAGCAGCACCGAGACGCCGTCGACACCCATGTCGTAGTTGATGCCGACGCTGGGTAGCCAGGTGATGTGCTCGGTCATCTGCATGCCGGACGAGTTCGAATCGAAATTCGCCAGCATGACGAGCGACGCAATGAACGACGCGGCGGACGACCAGAGCGCGATCTTGCGCGTCGTTTCCGGCGTTGCCTTTGCCCAGAAGAAGATCACGAGTGCGCCAAGTAATGGCAGATACGTGATCACGCTAAGGATTGGGAAGTCACTCACGGGATGTTGCCCCCTCCACCCGAGCTGCCTCCGGGACCACTGTCGTCGTCACGTTCACTATCACCTGTCTCGATCCGACTATTCCCACACTGCCCGCACTCATCACGAGAACAGGTTGCTGGCGAAGACGAAGTACGCACCGACGATCACCACCGCGCCGAGCGCAATGGCTAGTGCATAGTTCGCGACGAATCCGGTTTGCACGCGTCGCAATCGGCCGGACGTGAACCCGACGACGCCAGCGACGCCGTTCACCGCGCCGTCGATGATACCGGCATCGACGATCCGCCACAGGAAGACTGAGAACAGATACAGCGGATGAACGATCAGGTTTTCGTACAGCTCGTCGAACATCCACTTGCGCGACACGAAGGTGTACAGACCGCCGAAGCGCGCCGCCCACATGTTCGGATCGAACGCCGGTGACTTCTTGATGTAGGCCATGTAGGTGATCCAGAGGCCCGCCAGCGCAATCAGCGTTGAGATTCCGCCGAGTGTCAATGTCGTCGCCAGCGAGACATGATGCTCGGCGGCCCCTTCGACCGCGTTCAGTGACGCGATCGCGGCTTCGTGCGCGCCATCAAGCGTGAAGTTCGGCGACAGGAATCGGTGGATCCAGCCATCTTCCGGCGGGAAGCCGATGAAGCCGATCACCGCCGCTGGGATCGCCAGCAGGATCAGCGGAATCGTCATCAGCCGTGGCGATTCGTGCGGATGGATAACGTTCGGATCGAAGCGCTCCTTGCCGTGGAACGTCAGGAAGACGACCCGGAACATGTAGAGCGATGTGAAGAACGCGGCGATAAGGCCGACGACCATGATGATGTAGGAGTGATCGATCCAGGCACCGACGATGATCTCGTCCTTACTCCAGAAGCCGGCGAGCGGGATGAGACCAGCGTTCGCGGCGGCTGCGATCAGGAACGTCCAGTAGGTGATCGGCATGTACTTCTTCAGCCCGCCCATGCGGCGCATGTCCTGCTCCTCGTGCATGCCGTGGATGACCGAACCGGAGCCGAGGAAGAGCAGGCCCTTGAAGAAGGCGTGGGTGACGAGGTGGAAGATCGCCGGAATCCATGCGCCGACACCGAGCGCGAAGGCCATGAAGCCGAGCTGCGAAACAGTCGAGTAGGCGATGACGCGCTTGATATCGAACTGAGTGACGGCGATCGTGCCGGCCATGAATGCCGTCGCGACGCCAACAATCGAGATGATGAGACGCGCATCGTCGGTTGCGATGTAGATCGGGAACGACCGGGCAATCATGTAGATACCGGCCGTGACCATGGTCGCGGCATGGATGAGGGCCGAAACCGGTGTCGGGCCTTCCATCGCGTCCGGCAACCAGACAAAGAGCGGAAGCTGGGCAGACTTACCGGTCGCACCGATGAACAGCAGGATGCCGATGAGTGTGACCGTCGAGCCAGCGACCGACGGAATCTGCGCAAACACCTCGCTGAAGACCATCGAGCCGGTCTTGACGAAGATCAGCATGATGCCGATGCCGAAACCGACGTCACCGATGCGATTGACGATGAACGCCTTATTTGCCGCTTTCGTTGCTGAGGTTCTCTTGAAGTAGTAGCCGATCAGCAAGTACGAGCAGAGGCCGACACCCTCCCAGGCGAAGAAGAGCAGCAGGTAGTTGTTGGCCAGGACGAGGATCAGCATTGAGAAGATGAACAGCGGTAGATAGGTGAAGAACCGGTAGAAGCCCGTGTCACCTGCCAGATAGCCGTTGGAGTAGATGTGCACGAGCGAGCCGACGGTCGTCACAACCATCAGCATCACGGCTGTCAGATGATCGACATGCAGCGTGACCGGAATCTGGAAATCACCAGCCGGGATCCAGGTGTAGAGATGCTGCGTGAGCGGCTGATCGGAGCCAAGCTGGTCGATGAAGACGAGCAGACTGACAACCCACGATCCGATGACCGATACGGTCGCGATCGGTCCTGCCAGGTCGCGGAGTAACCAGCGCCCGAACAGGCTATTGATCACCGCCGCCAGGAGTGGCAGCAACGGGATCAAGAAGAGCAGATCCTTCATCGACTGGCTCTCTCCCCTACGAGGGACAGCTCCCTGCTGCCCCGATCCTGACGCGCCCTCGCGTCAGACGTTCCCCAGTAGCGTGCTGCGCTAGTCACGCAGCTCAGTAACCTCTGCGACGTCAACCGTATCTGCCCGGCGCGACAGCGCCATGACGATGCCGAGTCCAAGGACGGCCTCGGCCGCTGCGATGCCGATGACGAAGAGTGCAAATGTCTGGCCGATCATCGAGTTCTGCTCCCAGGCGAAGCCTACGAACGACACGTTGACGGCGTTGACCATGAGCTCGACGCTCATGAAGATTACGAGCACGTTGCGGCGCGTGAGCACGCCCATCATTCCGGTGATGAACAGTGCCGCGCTCAGCAAGAGAAAGTGTGTGGCGGTTAGCTCACCCATCAGCGGTTCTCCTCACTGCCGATACCGGCGCCGGTCGGATATTCGGCTGCCCCGGGTTCGCTCGGTACGTCGGTGCCCGCCCAGGCTGCGTGCTCAGTGTAGGCATCGGCTGATGTCACCATAACCAGGCCATCACGCATGTCCTCGCGATGGATGACCCGCGCTGTCGGCGCGCCGGACGGCAGCGCCACCAGGTCAGCGCCTCGCGAGTGACCCAGCGAGATCGTGCCGGTCGTGCGACCGCCTGCTCGGGTCGTCGGCTCATCCGGTCGCGCCATTACCAGCGCGCCGATGGTGCCGACGAGCAGCACGATGGCGACTGCCTGAATCGGCAGCACGTATCCCGAATAAAGGAACTGACCGAGCACCTGCACGTTGCCACCGGCTGCGGCGATCGTCTCTTCGTTCCACGGCCCTGGCTGCCCGACGACGGTGCGCGTCAGGACTGCCGCCGCCACCTCACCGAGCAGAATGAGCCCGATGACGATCGCGGACAGGCGTTGCAACGGTGCGCCGCCGTGAAACTCCGGCAGGTCGTCCATATCGACGAGCATGATGACGAAGAGCACCAGCACCAGGATCGCGCCGGTATAGACGATGATCTGCACTGCGGCGAGAAACTCGGCGCGCAGCATCACGAAGATCCCGGCGAGGTTGACGAACGTCACGACAAGCGCGACGGCGCTATGCACCGGATTGCGCGACACGACCACCCCGATGCCGGCAATGATCGCAATCACCGCCAGGATGTCGAATACGAGCACCTCAGGCGTCATCTGATCTCCACCCCCGTGTGTCCCTGAGCCGTGTCACGCGTCATCCCCCTACCAGAGCTGGTTATTGAAGGCGAGCCGGACAAACCCGGTCACGACAATGTTCAACAGCGCCAGCGGCAGCAGCACCTTCCAGGCAATACCCATGAGTTGATCGTAACGGAATCGTGGCAATGTCGTTCGCAGCCAGATGTAGAAGAAGAGGAAGATCATGGCTTTGAGGATCAGCCACCACGCCCCGTCAGCAATTGGGCCGTCGGTGCCGCCCAGGAAGAGCGTCGCTGCGAACAGCGAAATGACAATCATGCTGATGTACTCGGCCAGGAAGTAGAACGAGAAGCGGAAGCCGGAGTACTCGGTGTGGAAGCCGGAGATCAGCTCGGTCTCGGCTTCTGGAAGGTCGAACGGCAGTCGGTTCGTCTCAGCCACTGCCGCAATCAGGAAGATCACGAACGCCAGCGGCTGGTAGAAGATGAACCAGTTCGGGATTTGCAGGCCAGTGCCGAACAGATCCAGTGTCTGGCGCTGCTGATTGAGGATGTCAACCAGCGAGAGCGACCCGGAGATGATGAACACACCGACGAGCGACAGCCCCAGGGCGATCTCATAGGAGACGACCTGCGCGGCTGAGCGTAGTGCGCCAAGCAGCGAATAGCGGTTTGCCGACGCGTAGCCACCGAGGATGATGCCGTAGACGCCGATCGAGCTGAGGGCGAGGACGTAGAGGACGGCGATGTTGATGTCGGTGGCGTAGAGGTTGATCTGGCGTCCGGCAATCGTCACCTGATCGCCGAACGGGATCACCAGGCCGGCTAGTGGTGCGGTGACGAACGACACCAGCGGCGCGATCACGAAGATGCGCTTGTCGGCGAACTTCGGGATCAGGTCTTCCTTGCCGATGAGCTTGACAGCGTCAGCAATCGGTTGGAGCAGGCCGAACGGGCCGGTCCGATTTGGCCCGATGCGATCCTGCATGTAGGCCATGACCTTGCGTTCGGCCCACGTCATGTACGCCATGCCAATCAGCAGGACGTTCAGGACGATGAACCCGACCACAAACGAAATCCAGAGCGGTTGGTCGCTCATGTTGGAAACGTTTCCCCCTCTATGCTCCGGCGCGCGCCACCCCGTTGACGCTCAACCCGATGCCGTGGCGCGCGGCCCCAACCGCGCCTGAAGAGCGAGACAATCGTGTCCCACCTTCACACGGAGAGAGCCTGTCGCATTCCCGGCCACGTTCCGGTCCCGAAGGCTCCCAGAGTGTACTGCACCTCGGCGCTTTACACCGCGTGCGTTTCTCGGTCGTTTGCCCGCTAGCGGTCTACCGACCCGAGCACGATGTCGATCGTCCCAATGAGCGCGACGACATCGGCGAGCATTGCCCCTTGCGCCATGTACGGTAGCACCTGCAGATTCACGAAGTCGGGAGTCCGCAGTCGCATTCGATACGGCGTGTTGGTGCCGTCCGAGTAAATGTAATATCCGAGCTCGCCCTTGGAATGCTCGATGGCCATGTAGACCTCGCCCTTGGGCGCCTCGAAACCCTTGATAACCCACACGAAGTGACGCTGCATGTCTTCGGCAGTGCGGAGTACGGTCGCGTGTGGCGGGATGACGTAGTTGGATTCGTTCAGCATCAGCGGCCCGTCGGTCGGCATCTGATCCAGGCACTGGCGGATGATCCGCAGCGCCTGCCGCATCTCTTCCATCCGGACGAGATAGCGGTCGTAGACGTCGCCACGGGTGCCAATCGGTACCTCAAAATCGAGCCGATCGTACACCAGGTACGGCTGAGCCTTGCGAATGTCGTAGTTGATGCCGCTGCCACGCAGGCAGGCACCGGTCAACCCGTAGGAGATCGCTGCTTCCGGCTCGATAATGCCGACGCCGCGGGTTCGCGCGATCCAGATCGGGTTCTGCGTCAGCAGATCAGAATATTCCTGCTGATGCGCCGGGAACTTCTTGAGGAACGCCTCGACCATATCGGTCAGTCCCTCAGGGATTTCGCGCGAGAAGCCGCCGATCTCCATCATGTTGGTCGTCAGCCGCGCCCCACAGAAGCGCTCGAAGATGTCGAGAATGTCCTCGCGCTCACGGAAGCAATAGAGGCTCATCGACAACGCGCCGATGTCGAGCGCGTGGGTGCCGAGCCAGACGAGATGGCTGGCGATGCGGCTCAGCTCGGCCATGATGACGCGCCAGTACTGCGCACGTTCCGGCGCGGCAATGCCGCAGAGCTTCTCGACGGCCAGGATGTAGCCAAGGTTGTTCAGCGGTGCCGCAACGTAGTCGGTCCGGTCTGTCCAGGGCGTGAACTGTGAGTAGCGTCGGTTCTCACCGATCTTCTCAACGCCGCGATGGAGATACCCGATGATCGGATCGGTCGCGACAATCGTCTCGCCTTCAAGCGTCAGGACAACCCGGAGCACGCCGTGCGTGGACGGGTGCTGCGGCCCCATGTTGAGGACGAGCTCTCGGCGGTTTTCGCCAATCTGACGCTCGACCTCGATCTGCATTGTTCCGCCGGCTGGGGCTTCTTGAATCATGGATCTATGCGCCCTCTCTCGGAGTCTCGCGAATGCGCGGCGCTGCGCCTGCGAACCCGGGCTGAACGTATTGCTTATAGCCGCGCATCGGATAGTCCTTGCGCAGCGGATGGCCCTCGTCCCAGTCCTCAGCCAGCAGCATGCGGCGCAGATCCGGGTGACCGGCGAAGACGATGCCGAACATGTCGTAGCACTCGCGCTCCAGCCAGCCGGCTGCAGCGTAGACGGTTGTCAGCGTTGGGCAGGGCTGGTCTTCCCGCACACCCGCCTTGAGGCGCAGCCGCCAGCGGCGCGGGATCGAGTAGAGCGTGACAACGACATCGAAGCGCGGCTCGCTGCGCAAATTCAGCATATCGACTGCGGTGAGGTCGGAGACCATCTGGTACTTCAGATCGGGAGTATCGCGCAGAAACGTGCAAATCTCCGCCAGCTGCTCGGTACGCACGCGGACGGTCACCTCGTCACGGAAGAAGGTGACTTCCTCAATGGCGTCGCCGAATTGCGCGCGCAGGCCGATGATCGCGGGATGCTGCGCTTCGTCGAGCGGGCCCCAGTAACCGCTATAGACCCACACCGGATTGATTTCCTGGACGCCGGTCTGATCCGTCGCTGGCTCGATTACTGGCGCAAGCTCAGCGGCGACCTGCGTATCGAGCGCAGGCAGTTGGGTCGTTTCCTGCGCGTCCGGCGGTGTTCCGGCGTCGGGCGCTGGATTCTGGGACATCGCTCATTGCCTCCTCGGCCGTGCCCGTGGGATAGCCCTCAGGCGGGAGAACCGTCTGGTCAGTCGCGTCGCAGGCCGGTCGTCGCCTCTCGGCTGCTCAGGCCGGTCTGCGAGCTGACGATTGCCGCGTCGGTACCAGTGATGGCGGCGCGTGCCGCAATGCGATCCTGATCGCGCTCAATGTCAGCTGCTGCGACGCCGTGCTGCTTCGCAATCGTCTCGTACTTGATGACCTTATTCTGAAGCTCAAGGACACCATAGTACAGACCCTCCGGAAGCGGCGGGCATCCCGGCACGTAGACATCGACCGGCACAACCTGGTCGACACCCTGGACGACAGCGTATGTATCGAATGGGCCGCCGACGTTCGCGCAGCTACCCATCGAGATCACCCACTTCGGATCTGCCATCTGGTCGTAGAGCGTCCGGACGGTCGGTGCCATTTTCTTGGTGACCGTGCCGGCAACAAACATGAGGTCAGCCTGGCGTGGCGTGGCCCGGTAGAGCATGCCGAAGCGCTCCGACAGGTCAAACCGCGGCATGGACGCGGAGATCATCTCGATTGCGCAGCAGGCAAGGCCGAACTGGAGCCACCACAACGAGGAGCGTCGCCCCCAGTTGAATAGCCAGTCGACGGAGGTCGTCAGAACGTTCTTCTCGAATTTGCCTTCGATCAGACCCATTCGAGCGCTCCTTTCTTCCACTCATAGGCGAGACCGCCGAGCAGCAGGCTGATAAAGATGATGGCCTGGATATAGCCGTACAGCCCGAGAGCATCGAACGCAACCGCCCAGGGAAAGAGGAAGATCGCCTCAATGTCAAACACGACAAAGAGCATCGCCACGACGTAGAAGCGCGGTGTGTAGCGCATACGTGGCGGTGCGACCCCCGGAACGCCTGACTCGTAAGGAAGCTCTTTGGCAGGGTTTGGGCGAACCGGTCGGATTAGTCGGCCAACCATCAGGAGGGCCGATCCCATCAAGGCTGCAGCGAAGAACAACAGCCCGATGACCGCATAACTGGTGAGCAATTGTCACCGCGTCCTTTCCACCCAAATCCGCCTTTCGGCGGCCCCGTAGAACCGTGTGTACTATATCACAGACCCGTCACCGTTCCGGAAGCCTTGCGCCACCCAGCCAGGCCGTTTTTCGCATTCGTACGCGGTAAATGTGTTGACTTCCCGGCACGTTCAACGCGCTGAAATCGCTATGTCAGCGTTATTCGCAGGAGATTTGCCCCAGCGACGATGATGACCAGGATCGCCAGCATGGCCGAGCCACGCAGAAAGCCGAGCATCGAGCGCATCTGCTTCGAGTCGTCGTCGGGGTACTGCGTCTGGAGCCGATGACGCATCAGCAGTGCGAACGCTGCCGTCGCCGCAGAAACTCCGATGAATACCCAATGCCAGCTCGTCGTGTCCATTCCCTGCCCTACTCCGCGCGGATAGCAATATTAATGAATGATCCGGATGGGACGGTCAGCCCGCCGACCGGTGACTGCAGGATAACCTGACCGACCTGGACGGCGTTGATGTTCACACCGGGTGGCAAGTTCGACTGTGTGACCGGAACCACCGCACCAAGCTGAAGATTGGCGGCTTGCAGCGCTGCGGCTGCGGCGGATTGCGACAGACCCGTCAGATTCGGCACGACTGTCTGGCTCGACTGGTTCGAGCGCGGCGTGGGTGTCGGCGTTGACGTAGCCGGAGGAGACGTCGGCGTGGGTGTCGGCGTCGGCGTTGGCGTCGGTGTTGGTGTGGGTGTCGGCGTCGGCGTGGGTGTTGGCGTCGGCTCGACCGGGTTGTCCGGAATGCCAATCGCGCCGCCCACAGCCTGCGAATAGGCGAGCAGCGATGCGACTCCCTCCGGGGTGTAGCGCTCACCATTTACCGTCAGGTCAGCCAGCGCGGCACGCAGATCGGCAGCTTCGCGGCTCGTCAGTTGATCGCAGCGCACGACCGGGCGATCCTGGATGGTCGCGATCTCCTGCTCGACCTCGACTCCGGCGATCGGCAGCTTGCCAGTCGGGACGCAGGCATCGATCTCGATGATGTCATCAGGTCGTGCGAACGCTGCCGGGACCGGCTGCCCGTCCGGGCCGTTCAGCGTCGCTGCATAGGCGGGATCGTGCGCGCGTACCATGAAGTCGTGGAACATCGGCGCTGCTCCAACGATCCCGTCGATCTCCCGCATCTGCGAGTTATCGGTGTTGCCGACCCAGACGCCGACGACGAGGTCGCTCGTGTAGCCGACCGCCCAGTTGTCACGCCAGTCGGCGCTGGTTCCGACCTTGGATGCGACCGGCCGGTCGAGATCGGGGAACTCCAGCGGATTGCCCGCGCCATAGGTCAGGCGGCGCGCGTCGTCATCGGCAAGGATGTCGGTGATCTCGTAGGCATGGCCCGGCGCGATAACCTGCCGCGCGCCGTTCCAGGCGCGGGCCGGGTTAAACGTCTGCAGCGTCTCGCCGCCCGGCTCCTGAATATCGAGGATTCCCGTCCACGGCACGAAGCGACCATTGTTCGCGAACGTGCCGTAGGCGTTGGTCAGCTCCAATGGCGAAATCTCGCCACCGCCGAGCGTCAGCGCCAGCCCATAGAAGCTCGTGCCACGCCAGAGTCCATCCCGCACGCCGATGCGGTGGGCCAGGTCGATCGTGTCGGCCACGCCGGCGAAGTCGATCGCGCGCACCGCTGGCACATTCAGTGATTGGGCCAGCGCAGAACGGACGCTGACTGCACCGTGAATCTGGCCGCCGGCATTCACCGGCACATACTCGGGCTCCGGCGCGCCGGGCGTGTCGTAGCGCACGGCGTAGTCGAGGATTACAGTGCCGGGATACCAGCCAGATTCGAAGGCAGCCGCATAGGTAATCGGCATGAATGCCGAGCCGGGTTGTCGTTCGGCGACGGCGACGTTCACCTGACCGGAGATGCTGTCGTCGGTGTAGTCGGCTGAGCCAACCATGGCGACGATCTCGCCGCTGCCGGGCAGCATCGCTACGAGCGCCCCGTTCGTGGCGTCGTACGGCGCGAGCGCCGCCAGGTGCTCCTTCACCACGTCTTCGGCCTGCTGCTGGAGACTGTAATCGAGCGTTGTGCGCACCTGCAGGCCGCCGCGATACACCTTCTCCGCGCCGTAGCGCGCTTCCAGCGAGTCGATGATGAAGTTCACCCAGTGCGGCGCGAGGTTGTAGCGGTTCTCCCGTGTCTGCGGATCGAGCAGGACGCCCCAGGCGGTGTCCGCCTCCTGCTGGGTAATGAGCTCCTGCTTCGCCATCTGATTCAGGACGTACTCCTGACGCGCCTTGGCGAACTCCATATTGACGGTCGGGTCGTAGTAGCTCGGCGCTTGCGGCAGACCAGCCAGCATCGACGCCTCCGCAAGGTTCAGCTCCCACGGGTGCTTGTTGAAATACGCCTGCGAGGCGGCATCGACGCCATAGGCGCGGTTCCCGTAATAGATCGTGTTCAGGTACAGTTCGAGGATGTCTTCCTTTGAATAGGTCTCGGTCATCTGCACGGCGACGATCGCCTCGCGGATCTTGCGCTCGTAGGAGCGCTCGAAGCCGATCTTTTCGGGGAACAGCGCCCGCACGAGCTGCTGGGTGATCGTCGAGCCGCCGGACGACCCGCGCCCGGTCAGGTTGATGAACGCGCCGCGAATAACCGCAATCGGCTCAACGCCGTAGTTCGTCCAGAACGTCTCGTCCTCAGCGGCAATCGTCGCGTTGACGAGGTTCATGTTCTGGCCGTTGTTCGTGATCTCATCCAGCGAGAGATAGGTGCGCCAGCCGAACTCCGGGTCGCTCACCTCGTAGAGCAGCGCGCCGTGGCGATCGTAGATGCGTGTTGTCTGGAAATCCCGCGCCTCGAACTGGTCGATCGATGGCAGATCTTCGGTGAAGTAGTTCCAGCCGGCTACAGCCACGGTTGCGCTGACACCGCCGATGAACAGCAACAGCGTGGCGGCGAAAATCGCCAGCATGCCGCCCAACCGCGCGACAGACGAGACGCGCTGGCTGCGCATGCGCCGTCGGTCGGCGCGCGCGATGGCGATCTGGCGTGCCGGGATGTGCCGTCGCCGTTGACGGGCGGCCTGGACGCGGCGTGAGCTGGAGGATGTGCGATACCGTCGGGGCATGGTCAAACGCCTGTTGGTCGCGCAGCGTGGCGCGGTGCTGATGCTGGCGGAATGCGCTGCAGTGACGACCGTTGCATTGCCGAAGGATACCATTGAGCCGCTGGCTGACCCTGTAGTCTGCTGCCCTCATATGATGAAGGGAGACGGTGATGGATGACGAGGAACGAGCCGCAGCCGAGCCGCTGCCACTGAGCGAGGTCGACCGCATCCTCGATCGCGAGCTGACTGGTTGGCGTCGCGAGGACCGTGGCATCCGCAAGCGCTATCGCCGCGCGACATTCCCCGAGGCGATCCAGTTCGTCGTCAGGCTTGGTGAGCTGGCCGAAGCGGCCAACCACCATCCGGATATCGACATCCGCTGGCGCAACGTGATCGTCTATCTCACCACCCACGAAGCGGGCGGCGTGACCGCGCTCGACCTCGACCTCGCCCGCCAGATCGACGCGCTCGGCTAGGCAGGGCGCGGGCTAGCGGTCCTGCTTCAGCAGGTTCAGCTCACCGGCTCGCCGGACTGCTGCGCGTCGGCTGGTCACTCCGAGCTTGCCGTAAATGTTCTTCGTATGCGTCCGCATCGTGTTGAGCGAGATCAGCAGCTCGTTAGCGATCTCGGGACCGCTAAGATCACTGCCGAGCAGACGCAACACGTCAATCTCCCGCTCGCTGAGCGACTCGGGTTGAGTCCGACCGGCAGGCTGACCGCCACGGCGCTCGCCAAACGCCGTCAGCAGTCGACGCGTGTAGCTCGGCGTTATCCCGTGCTCCAGCGCTGTCTCGAGAAGGTCGCGTATCGGTGTGCCAGCATCGACGAAGATTCGAACATACCCTTCCGGCTCAGCAAGCTTCAGTGCGCGCTCAATCAGCGCTCGTGCCGTGTCGTGTTCGCCGAGCCGCTCGCGCGCGATTGCCTGGAGCAGCACGATCTCGATGACGCTGCCGACTCGTTCTCCCGCCTCCGCGGCCTGGAGCAGGCGGTCCAGGAACGCCAGCACCTCCGGCGTTGGCCGCTCGCGGCCGTGTGTGTCACGCGCCAGGAGTGCTTGGGCCAACGTGATGTGCTCGTATTCATGGAGATAGCTCAACTCGTCGTCGATTGACAGCGTGCGCTCGCGCGCCCAGGCAAGCGCCTCATCGAGCATCCCATCTCTGATCCAAAGGCGCGCTCGCAGCGCCGCGATCGGACGCAGGTCCGGCATGAGGTCGGCAGCGTAGACGCGTTCGGCATGCCCGAGCAGATCGACCGCAGCGTTCGGGTTGCCTTGCGCAAGCTCGATGTTTGCCATAGCGACGTACCAGCGGGAAGCGTCATGTGACGGGCCAATGATATTCGTCAGGCTTTCGCTGCTGTTCAGGTGCGCGGTGGCGGCGTCGAGGTCGTTGCGCTCAAGGCGCAGCTCGCTGAGCCCGACGAAATAGCTCAATGGCACCGGCGTGCCGCTGTCGTCCGGCGCGGCTGCTTGCCGGACTGCCTCGTCCAGCACGCGCTCTGCATCGCGCAGATGTCCCTGCGCCACGCGGATGTCGGCCAGCGTGATCGCGCCGTTGATGACATCCGAGCGATGGCCGCCGCGGCGCAGGTCGTCCATCCCGGCAGCGAAGTGCTGATAGGCGGCCTTGAGATCGCCAACGGTCCAGAGCGCGATTCCCAGCAGCCCCGCTGCCGCTCCGCGCCGGACGTGGTCGTCAGGTGGCGAGAAGTCGAGCGCGATGCGGGCTTGCTCTACCGTCGTTGCCAGGTCGCCGGCCGCCTGCGCGAGCGCCGCGCGATAGATCGCGATCGTGCCCGGCAGTAGCCGGAATTCCTCGTCGTTCTGCACGACCATCGCCGAACGATCCGCGTTGGCGTCCAGCCAGCGCTCGCCATCGCGCAGGCGTTCCTTAACCTCGGCCTGCTCTCCTTTGGCCAGTAGCGCCCAGGCATAGGCGACACTCAGGACGGGTCGCCGCCGCACCACGTCGTCGGGGAGCGCCGTGAGCCAACCCAGAAGCGTGATCCCCAGCCGCGCCCGGCGCAGCTCCGGCAGCGCCCGTTCGAGCATATCGGCGGCTCGCTCCGGGGCTCTGGCTGACAAGGCGTGCTGCACTGCTTCGTTGAGCGTGCCGTTGTCCTCGTGCCACGCGGCTGCGCGACGGTGCAGCTCGGCAATGTCGCCGGCATATTTCGATTGCGCGTGCGCCCGCAGCACGTCGGCGAAGAGATGATGGTAGCGAAACCAGCGCCGCTGGTTGTCCAGCGGGATGACGAAGAAATTCCCTCGCGCCAGTGCGTCCAGGCGCGCATCGGAATCATTCATGCCGGTCACAGCATCACAGAGCGGTCCGTGCAGCCGCTCGAGGATTGCGGTTTGCAGCAGGAAGTCGCGCACCGGCTCGGGCTGCCGTTGCAGCACCTCGTCAATCAGGTAGTCGGCGATATAGCGATGGTCTCCGGCAAAGGCTCGGATAAACCCCGATACATCGCCCTGCCCCTGCATCGACAGTGCGGCCAGCTGAAGTCCGGCCACCCAGCCCTCGGTGCGTGCTTCCAGCGCAGCAACATCCGCGACCGATAGATTCAGGCCCATGATCGTATTGAGAAACTCGGCCGCTTCGTCGTTCGACATCCGCAGGTCGCTCGCCCGCAGCTCGGACAGTTCACCGCGGGCCCGCATTCGGGCCAGCGGCAGGGCCGGATCCTGACGGGTGGCGATCGCCAGATGCAGTTGCTCCGGCAGATACTCGACGATAAAGCTCAAGGCGTTGTCGATGGCTGCCGAGTCAATGAGATGAAAGTCATCGAGAACCAGCACCGCCTGCTCGGTCATCGCGCTGATGTCATTGAGCAGGCTGGCCAGGATCATCTCGGTTGCCGGGGGCTGCGGGGATTGCAGCGCGTTCGCTGCTTGCGCGCCAACATCCGGCAACACCGACCGCACTGCTGCGACGAGATAGGTCAGGAACCGGACCGGGTCATTGTCGCCAGCATCCAGCGACAGCCATGCGGTATGACACCGGCTTCGATGCGCCCATGACGCCAGCAGCGTAGATTTGCCAAAGCCGGCTGGCGCAGAAACGAGCGTGAGCTTGCGTTGCAGCCCAGTATCGAGCCAGTGCAGCAAGTCCTGCCGCACGACGATCTGCTGCCGCGTCCGCGGCACCGAAAGCTTGGTCGTGAGCAACGGCAGTGGCTGCGAAGCTGGTGTAACCAACCGTGCTGCTCCTGGTGAGGCGCGGACGACTGCAGGCTGTCACGCCATCATACTGCGCTCAGGCTGATACAGATACGGTGGCGCTACCCGCGTCCGAAGGACAGCGTCCCGGCAATCTCGTCGAACGTGTGCGACACGTGCTGATAATCGGCGTCAGGAGGTGCCAGGCCGGTCAGCACCAGCCCACTCTGCTGCTGGACGATGAAGATCTGGTAGATCATGCGCGGCTCGCCATCGACCGTAGCGGTATAGAGCCATCGCGATGCCGGTACGTTATTGATCGTCACCGGACCCAGGCTCAGCGTCACGACGTTTTCGTAGCGCGCGTTCACGTCACGCCGCGTTGCTTCGAGGTATGCCTGCGCCGTCGTGATCGAATCGAGATCTTCGCGGGTGATGCGCAGCGACATTGGGTTCGCGCCGGTCGTCTCGCGCGCAGCCAGCTCGGCGATCAACGGCGGCGACTCGATCCAGTCGATCGGGATGCGGATGGTATACCAGCCATCGGGCGCGGAGAGATCGCGACCGGCGCTCAGCGGAGTAAGCGCGACCGGCCCGCTGGCGGCCGTGCCGTCCGGTTTTTCAAACGTTTGCTTGTTGCTGTCGCCGCAGGCTGCCAGTATCAGCGGCAGCGCAGTCAGGATGGTCAGCAGGAGAAGAATTCGCCGGTTGAGCACCAACACTGTCCCTTTCTGACAGAATGAAGCCATAGACGGAATACGAAGGGCCACCCCGGGTTACGCGATTTCGGTGGTCGGAGATCGCTATACAGAGGAAGGACGCCGCATATGGAGGAGCGCGAACGACCGAGCGTCGATGTAGTCGTCGGTGATATCGCCGATGTCACGACCCATCAGGCTGAGGTCTACGTCAATGCTGCCAACAATGAACTGTGGATGGGCGCAGG
>JBDHWD010000048.1:0-19484 GCA_039810005.1 Thermomicrobiales bacterium
CGGTTCACCCCCACGCGCGTGGGGACAGCACTTCGCCTGAGGAGACGATATTGGCGTGTGAATGCGAAAAAGTCAATTGGCGATAGGGATTTCAGGCCGGTATGTGTCTTACCAACTCAAGGTACTTGATGTGATAGACGGCAACACCGTAAACCACGCAGGGCTGCGATCGCGGCAGAGGTGCCGCGCGATGCGCATTAACGCTGTGTTGCCGGGTACAGTTGAATCATTAGAGTACAAAGCGCGAACAAAAAACCGCGCCCCAAACTGGAGGCGCGGCTGGTGAGCCCTTGTCGGGATTCGAACCCGAGACCTCTTTCTTACCAAGAAAGTGCTCTGCCTACTGAGCTACAAGGGCATTGGCGCGGCAGTGCCGCGCGGTCGGTATATGATACCGAATCCGATGATCGGTCACCAACCGAAGGGGACGCGCGGCCAATGGCGACGAGTGACGCGGATTCCGTGCTGATGATTCGGGGCACCCTCGTTGGGTTGGGGCCGTTGCGGCAGGATCTTGCCGCGACCTACCAGCTCTGGCTGAACGATCTGCGCGTGACTCGCACGCTCGCGCTGCCCTCGATGCCGATGACGCTCGCGGCCGAGGCTGCCTGGGTTGAGGCGACGAGCCTGAGCAGCGATCCACACTTCACGATCTACGAGCTGGCTTCGATGCGTCCGATCGGGACGACTGGCCTGCGCGCCGTCAACTTCTTCGACGGGACTGCTGAGTTCGGCATCCTCATCGGTGAGCCGGACGCCTGGGGGCGTGGCTTTGGGACTGAGACGACCGTCCTCATGCGCTCTTACGCGTTCGACGTACTCGGGCTTCATCATCTGCGACTGGAGGTGTATGCCCACAACCTCGGCGCAATCCGCGCTTACGAGCGCGCTGGCTTTCAGCACGTCGGGCGGCTGCGCGGAGCGAAGCGCATCGGACGTGAGCGCGTCGATGTGCTGCTGATGGACGCCGTCGCCGACGACGCAGAGCCCGGTCCGCTGCATGCGCTGATCGCTCCGACAGATGAGCCCCGCGGTAGCGCTGACTAGTCCGGCTGGATCAGCTCAACGCGGTTGCCAAATGGATCACGGAACTCGTAGCGCTCGAAGCCGGGAATGGGCACGCTCTCGGCTATCACGATGCCGTGCCGGTTCAGCCGCTCGCGCCAGCCGTTGAGGTCGTCAACTTGCCAGGCGAGATGCGCTTTCGTTGCGCTGCGGTCGATGCCGTCCTCAACGCCGATGTGCAGCTGAAGATCGCCGACCGCCAGCCAGAGCCCGCCGCGTTGACGCAGACTGTCCGGCTTTGGAATCTCCGTCAGTCCCAGCATTCCGACATAGAAGTCCCGCGCTGCGTCTTCCGACCCGCGTGGAATCGTGATCTGCGCGTGGTGCAGGCGGATGATCCGTGGCATGCGCTCAGGCCGTATTGTCGGCAGTCGACTCCGCCGGTTGCCAGGCTGGCCCTTCCCACGGCTCGACGGTGATGCCCAGCCGCTCAAGTAGTGCAGCAGCCCAGCGCGCTTCGAAGGTAATTGGGTCGACCGGATAGCCGGGGCGGTGCGAGTCGGAGCCGGTGCTGACCAGCAGGCCGCGCTCGGCTGCATAGTCGCGGTAGCGCTGCACATCGGCATCCTTGTACGAGCGGTAGTGGGCCTCGACGCCATCGACGGGTGCTTCTTCGCGCAGGCTGTCGAGCAGCTCGGCCGTCAGGATGCCCTTGCCCTCGTCGCGGCCCGGGTGGGCGACGATCGCGATCGCGCCGGCCTCGTGCGCGGCGGCGACCGTGTCGGCGATCGGCACATCGACGATGACCGGCTCGCCCAGCGAGCGCACGATATTGTGCGCCTGGTACAGGTTCTGCCCATGCCCGGCCTTGATCATGGCCGTGAAGACGTGGTGCGGCGTCAGCGATAGCCCGCGATTTACCTCGGCCAGCGCCGGGATGTAGCGGCCATGATGCTCGAGGAGCTCGACCGCGCGCTCGGCCGTCGTTCGCAGCTGCTCGCGCTGCAGATTGAGCAGGTCGCGGAATGCAGCCGTCCGTGATGCATCGAGATCAACGTTATAGATGAGGACATGCACCTGCCGGTCGGACCAGCGCGTCGTAACTTCGACCGCCGGTATCAGCGTGATCCCGTGCCTGGCCGTCTCTTCCTGCATGGCTGGGACGGAGAACATCGTGTCGTGGTCGGCCACGGCGACGACGCGGAAGTTGCGTTCGGCCAGATAGGCTGCGAGCGCGGGAGGGTCCCACCCACCATCCGATGCCCAGGTGTGCATGTGCAGATCGATCGATTCGGTTGGGTGGAGTGTGCGTGCTGACGCCATGCTCGTCCTATTCTGACGCGACAGAAACGGCCCGTTATTCCTCACAGGTCAGTATACCGACGCCGCCAGATCCGCAATGGGTGGCACAATATCGCCGTGACACGAGAGGGGGCGAGAGCTGATGGCGCACGTCAACGAGATCGTTCAATGGGCGGATGAGCGCCTGCGAGCCGCCGCATTTCACGACATCGCCGTCAATGGCCTGCAGGTGGCCGGGCGCGCGGACGTGTCACGCCTGGCAGTCGCCGTGAGTACGTCCCAGCAAACGCTGAACGAGGCGATCGCCTGGGGCGCGGATGCGCTGCTGGTGCATCACGGCCTGCTCTGGGGCAGCCGGAGCGGCCCGATCTCCGGCCTCTTCGCTGAACGGTTGCGGCTGCTGCTGGCGAACGACATCAATCTGATTGGCTATCACCTGCCGCTCGATGGGCATGCTGAAATCGGCAACTGCGCGCTGCTGGCGAAGGCCGTCGGGTACGAGAGCGTCGGCCGCTTCGCGCTGATCGGTGGCGAGCCGCTCGGCGTTGTCGGCGTGCGCCCGTCGCCGCACTCGCTCGGCGATCTGCTGGCGGTGATGGCGGCTGTCACGGAGCGCGAGCCGCTTGCCGTCGGCGCGGTCAAAGACCCGCCACCGTTGGAGCGCGTTGGCTTCCTGACCGGCTCCGGCTACTCGGCGCTGGAAGACGCGCTTGCCGCCGGTTGCGATGCGCTGGTCACCGGCGACATTCGCGAGCCGACGATGGCCGAGGCACGCGAAATGAATATGGTCGTGATAGCCGCCGGCCACGAGGCCACCGAGCGTCTCGGTGTGCAGGCGCTGGCCGACGAGATCGCTGCGCAGTTCGGCGTTGAGACACGCTTCTTCGCCGACCCGAACCCTGTCTAGCGTCGATGGAATCCCGAGTCGTGCTGCGTGATCTGACGCTGGAGATGTTCCACGATTGCATCGCGCTGCGCGTCGCGCCGGAGCAGGAGCGCTTCGTCGCCTCGAACCTGTATTCGGTCGCCGAATCCGCTCTGCGGCCCGACACCTGGCCGCTGGCCGTGTTCGATGGCGATGAGATGGTCGGGTTCGTCATGCTCAGTCGGGAGCCGGAGACGGGTCGGATGTGGATCATGCGCCTGATGATCGCCGCCGGGCAGCAGGGGAAGGGCCTCGGTCGCGCTGCGCTGGATGCGACGGTCGCGCTGGTTACCGAGCGGTATGGGATTCACGAGATCTATCTCGGCGTTGATGGGGATAACCATGTTGCGATGCGGCTGTACAAAGGCTACGGATTCGAGCCGACTGGCGAAGAAGAACACGGCGAGACCGTCATGCGCCTGGCTATCCCGCAGCACGTAATTGAGAGGTGGACCTGATATGGATCAGAAGGTAGCGGATCTGTTCAAGGCGTACGACATTCGCGGGGTCGTGCCGGACGAGCTTAACCCCGACATCGCCTATCGCATCGGACGCGCGCTGGTGACCTATCTCGGCGTCGACAACGTCTGCGTCGGGCGCGACATGCGCGTCTCCGGCCAGGTGCTCGCCACAGCGTTGATCGACGGTATCCGTGACCAGGGCGCAGACGTCACCGACATCGGCCTGATCTCGACCGATGGCCTCTATTTCGCGGTCGGCAAGTTCGGTTTCTCGGCGGGTGTGATGGTCACGGCCTCGCACAATCCGGCCGAGTACAACGGCTTCAAGCTGTGCAAGTCGGAGGCGCGTCCACTCTCGCTCGACGAGGGCATCGGCGAGATTCGCGATCTTGTGCTGGCCAACGAGTTCAGCGAGCCGGAGCGACGCGGCGACCTGATCGAGCGCGACGTGACCGACGAGTTCGTCGACCATGCACTGTCGATGATCGACGTCGAGTCGGTGACGCCGATGCGCATCGCCGTCGATGCCGGCAACGGCATGGCTGGCAAGGTGCTGCCGCGCGTCTTCGAGCGCTTGCCGGGCGAGCTGATTCCGCTGTTCTTCGAGCTGGATGGCACATTCCCGAACCACGAGGCCAACCCGATTGAGCCGGAGAATACCCGCGATCTGCGCGCCGCCGTCGTGGCCCATAATCTGGATATGGGCGTCGCCTTCGATGGCGATGCCGACCGCATGTTCCTGATCGATGACAACGGCGAGTTCGTCGGCGGCGACATGGTCACGGCGATGGTCGCCCAGAGCCTGCTGCGCAAGAACCCCGGCTCGGCGGTCGTCTACAACCTGATTTGCTCGCGGACGGTGCCGGAGCTTATCGAGCGCGAGGGCGGCCGGCCGATCCGCTCGCGTGTCGGGCATTCCTTTATCAAGGCCCACATGCGCCGCGAGGACGCCATCTTTGGCGGCGAGCATTCCGGCCACTTCTACTTCCGCGACAACTGGTACGCCGACTCCGGTCTGATCGCCTTCCTGACGGTGCTGGAGCTGCTCTCGGCCGACGGTCGTTCGGTCAGCGAATACCTCAAGCCGATCGATACGCGCTTCCGCTCTGGCGAGATCAACTCGGAAGTCGCCGACGTCGATGGCACGCTCGCAAAGGTGCGCGAGGCGTTCGCCGATGGCGAGCTGGACGAGCTGGATGGCCTGACTATCTCCTACCCGACCTGGTGGTTCAACCTGCGCGCATCCAACACGCAGCCGCTGCTGCGCCTGAACGTCGAAGCGGACACCGAGGCGCAACTGGAGGACCGCACCGCCGCAGTCCTGGGGATTGTCCGCGGGAAGAGCGCATGACCGACGCACGGATATGGACGGTCGTCAAGCTGCGACCAGATGGCAGCGAGGCGGCCCGCTATCCCGCGACCGACATTCCCGCGCCGGACGGCTGGGTCGCCGCACGCGCGATCTGGACCTACGGCACGGTCGACATCGGCTACTACTCGTTCGAGCAGGACGATGTGCTCTACGAGTACTTCGCGACTGAGCGACCCTACAATCTGTTTGCGACCTACCGCCCGGACGGTCGCCTCGTCGGCTGGTACTGCAATGTGACCCATCCAACGCGTGTCAACAATGACACGATCTACTGGCACGATCTGTGGGTCGATGTGCTGGTTATGCCCGATGGATCGATCGAGGTCATTGACATGGATGAGCTGGACGAGTCCGGCATCGAGCAGGATGATCCGCGCCTGCACGCCCTGATCCTCGCCGCGCGCGACGAGCTGGTGCAGATGGCGCGGGAGCGCGCCTACCCATTCTCTGAAACGCCAACAATCACGCCCGCTGGAGACGCACATGATTGACATTGATGAGCGCATCGGTGTGCCGGAGAGCGCGATCTGCCTCTTTGCCCACCCGGACGATCCCGAATTCACCTGTGGCGGCACCATCGCCCGCTGGACGGCTGCCGGTTGCCATGTCACCTACGTGCTGATGACCGACGGACGCGCCGGCGTGCAGGGGCTGGGCGACACGCCGATCTCCGACGCTGATCTCGTCGCCATGCGCCAGCAGGAGCAGCGCGCCGCAGCTGAGATACTCGGCGTTAAGGATGTCGTCTTTCTGAACCATCGTGATGGCGAGCTGTTCCACACGCTAGAGCTGCGCCGCGAGCTTGTCCGGGAGATTCGTCGCGCCAGGCCGCAGGCCGCCATCCTGTTCGACCCGCAGCGCCGAGTCCTGCCCGGCTACGTCCAGCACCCGGATCACTGGACAAGCGGCGAAGCGGCGCTGGCCGCGCTCTTCCCGCTTTCCGGCAATCGCCGCACGTTCGTCGACATGGCTGATGAGGGACTCTCGCCGCACCAGGTGCAGGACATCTATATGGTCAGTCCTGCCTTCCCGAATCTGCGCATCGACATCACCGACACGATCGACCAGAAGCTCGAAGCGATGCGCTGCCACCGGTCGCAGGTGGCCGACCCGGAGTCGCTCGGCGAGCTGATGCAGATGATGGGCCGTCTGGCTGCTGGTGCGTCGGGCATGGAGTACGCCGAGCAGTTCCACTTCTTGCGCTTTGGCTCGCGCGATCTCGTGTTGGAAGCCCTGGTCTAGCGTGTCGTTGCGCGTCGCGTTCGACATGCGTCTGGCCGGCTATCGCGCCGGCGGAATCGCGCGCTACGCGACCGATCTGGAAGCGGCGCTCCGCGAGCGAACCGACGTGGATCTCGTCCCGCTGCGTTCTGTCAAAGACGAAACGCCTGACGCTGCCGTCCGGATGCGCACCCCGCCGCATCATCGTCTGGAGCGCGTGGCGCTGCCGGTCGAGCTGGCGCTGCGGCGCGTCCATCCCGACGTCTACCACGCCGTCGATCTCATCGCGCCGCTGCTGCCACGCGTGCCGATTGTTGCGACGATCTACGATCTGGCGTTCATGCGCTGGCCCGAAGACCTTGCGCCGGACGGCCTCGCCTACTATCAGCAACTGCCGAAAGCCTTGCGCTCAACGACCGAAGTCATCGCCACGTCCGCCTGGACAGCCAACGACATCGCTGAGCGGCTTGGCTACGACCGTACGCGCATCACCGTCATTCCGCTTGGCCTGACACCCGGCATCGCTGACGAGCCGCCGCTGCCGCGAACCGAGCGCGGCGATTTCGTGCTCGCGGTCGGCACCGTCGAGCCGCGCAAGCGCTACGATCTGCTGCTCGACATGCTCGATCACCTCGATCCAGCCATCCGCCTCGTCATCGTCGGTAACCCAGGCTGGCGGACCGCCGATGTGCAGCGGCGCTTACGACAGGCCGCGAAACGCGGACGGGTCGAGTGGCACACCGGCCTGGCGGATGCCGAGGTCTGGCAGCTGTATCGGACAGCACTGGCTGTCGTGCTGCCCAGTCGCGTCGAGGGCTTCGGGCTGGCCGCGCTGGAAGGCATGGCCTGCGGCACACCGGTGATCTCGTCGGCCGGCGGCGCGTTACCGGAGGTCACTGGCGGCGCGTCGATTGACCTGCCCGATGCCGAGCCGGACGAGTGGGCGGCCGCGATTGAGGCGCTCACCAGCGACAACGCCCGTTGGCGCAACCTCTCGCAGGCCGGTGTCGCACAGGCCGCGCAGTTCGACTGGCAGAGCGTCGCTGAGGCGACAGTTGCCGTCTATCAGCGAGCTGCCGGTCGCTAACGGTATACTGCCCCGCGTTCAGATGAGTGATCGTCCATCATGCCGCGCCGAGTAATGCCGCGCGGTGATGGTCCGCGAGCCGAAGGGAATGCTCGAAATGGTAGCCGCCGAGCGACAGGGCGCGCTGGCCGGAGCGAACGCAACGACGCTCCACGTCATTGTGAACCCGATGGCCGGCAACGGTCGCGCCGGACGTCGTTGGCCCGGATACGCCAAGCAGCTCCGCGCTGCCGGATACGACTTCAAGGCCTACATCACGACCGGCCCTGGCGACGCAACCGACATCGCTCGCCGCCTCGCGCGTCGCGATGTCCCGATCGTCGTCTGCGTCGGTGGCGACGGCACGATGAACGAGATTGTCAATGGCCTGCTGGCTAACGACGCTCCCGTCAGCGCCGAAACCCGTATGCTGCTCGTCCCCTGCGGCACTGGCCGCGACCTCGGCCGTTCGATCGGCGTGCGTACGATCGAGAATGCGATCGAGGCGTTGCGCGAAGACGCCGTCGCAACAATTGATGTTGGCCGAATCCAGTACCTCGCCACCGAAACGGGCCAGCTGACGACGCGCTACTTCGCCAACGTCGCTGATGCTGGTCTGGGTGGCGCGACGGCGTTGCGTATCAACCAGAGCTCGAAGCGCCTGGGTGGGCTGGTCTCCTACATGTCCGGCGCGATCCGCTCAATCGCTTCATTTCAGCCGGTGACAATCGAGGTCGAGGTTGACGGCGAGCGTTTCTTCGCCGGCTCGGCCAACATGACCGTCTTCGCCAACGGCGCCTATTTCGCTGGCGGCATGCACGTCGCGCCAATGGCTTCTCTCTGCGACGGAATGCTCGACCTCTTCGTCCTTGAGGATGTGGGCAAGCGCGCACTGATCACGGACATCATGCCGCGCGTTTATCGAGGCGGACATCTCGGGCGTCGTGGCGTCCGACACATCGCCGTACGCACAGCGACCGTCCGCTCGTCGAGTGACATGCTCGTGGAAATGGATGGCGAGCAGATCGGTCAGACACCCGTTAGCGTCGCAGTTGTGCCGCGTGTCCTGCGTGTACTCGGCATACCGGAGGCACTCGCCAGGGTCGGAAGTTGCACCGATCCGCGCTGATAAGCCATAGTTGTACAGTGCGCTGCTGATTCAGATTGCATCAGCACTCTCGCCGGGCGACTCGGCGTGCGATTATCCATTGGCAACGAGCGTTCGAGTCAGCGCGGCGAGCCTGAGATCAGGTAGGGGTTTGCATGGTATCCAGCACAACCGGGCCGGGAAGCACCGGCCTGTCGTCGGACGCGACAAGCAATGGTCGTGAATCCGGTCATCTGACGTTCGCTCTGAACGGCGATGCCCGCACTGCCCGCCAGCAGTGGTTCCGCGACGGGCTCGTGGCAGAGATGGAGCGCCGTGGCCACGTCCGCCTGGATGCTCCGAACGACGATGTCCGCCTGATCCTGAACTTCACCGATTACGACGCGCCCAAGTCATTCCGCCGCAAGGCGCAGGGCACCTTTGTCACCAGCGTGCTGGAAACCAATGAAGAGCCAGAAGACCTGTTCCGCGCGTTCTACCCGGTCCTCCTTCACTCCCTCTCCAATCTCGGCATCATCATGGTTGTTCAGGGCGATACCGTCGATGCCCATTTCATGACAATGGAGCAGGGACACTACGTCGTTACCTGGGATCCGTCGCGCTCCGAGTCCGACTTCTTCGCGGCGATCTACGCGCGCCTCGCGCCGCTCGCGACATCCCAGCTGGTCATCAACAACGACTACATCCCGGACCTCCCGGAAGATCTCTGGCAGGGCGACGAGATCACGCGCCAGATAACCTGGGCCGGCGAGCAGCTCGGCAAGCTCAATTTGCTGCCCGCCCCATGGCCGATTCAGGATCTGTTGTCCGAGCGCGATCTGAAGCACGTCATGCGCCTCTTCGGCATTGGCGGGTTGTCCTACGGCAACCTGTCGGCTCGGCGCGATGAAAAGACCTTCTGGATGAGCGCCAGCGGCGTCGACAAATCCAAGCTCTACGAAGTCGGCCGCGACATCCTCCTGGTCACCGACTACGTGCCGGAGCGCAACGCGATGGTGCTGAGTGTCTCGCCGAAAGTGCAGCCGCGCCGCGTGTCGGTCGACGCGATCGAGCACTTCATGATCTATCGTGAGCACCCCGAGGTCGGCGCGATTGTCCACGTCCACGCCTGGATGGATGACATTACGTCAACCGAGATCAACTACCCGTGCGGCACGCGCGAGCTCGCCGTCGCCGTTTCCGATCTCGTGCGCAATTCGCCCGATCCGTCCCGCGCCGTCGTTGGCCTGAAGAATCACGGGCTGACAATCACCGGCCACTCGCTGCCGGAGATCTTCGAGCGCATCGATGGCAAAATCCTCGCACAGGTGCCGATGAGCTAGACCGCCGCAGGCGCGTCAGAAGGGGCAAAAGCGCTTGGCTAAGCCACGGATCACGGTCGGCATGCACATGCCACCGAAGCCTCCGGTCGTCACCATGCGCGCGCTCGCCTACGCCTCACGGCTGATGCGGCTCGAATCGTTCACCATCTGGGATCACGTCCAGGACCTCTTCCCGGCGTCGTTGTGGGACAAGCAGTTCACCTGGCTCGCTGGCATGAGCAAGACGCCCCACGATCTGCTCGATTATCAGACGACGCTCGGTTACCTGGCCGCCCATTCCGGCAGGCTCCGCCTGGGTGTCGGCGTCACCGAAGCTATCCGCCGCCATCCAGTTGTGATTGCTCAGTCGATGGCGACGCTGGCACACATCACGCGCCGACCTCCGATCCTCGGCATCGGCACCGGCGAACGCGAGAACGTCGAACCCTACGGGCTGTCGATGTCAAAACCGGTGAGCCGCCTCGAAGAGGCGCTGCAGATTATCCGCCTCTGCTGGGAATCGACGGGGCCGGTTGATTTCGACGGCAAGTTCTATCAGCTCAAACAGGCGACGCTCGATCTGCATCCACCACGCAAGCGCGTCCCCGAAATCTGGATCGCCTCGCACGGCCCGCGCATGCTCGACCTCACCGGTCGCTATGGCGATGGCTGGCTTCCGGTCCTCGTCACCGACCCCGACGACTACGCAGCGCGGCTTGAAGTCATTCGGTCAGCAGCGCGCTCCGTCGGCCGCGACCCCAACGCCATCCGCCCGGCAATGCAGGCCTACGTCGTCGTTGCGCCGACAGAGAAGGAAGCACGCAAGATGCTCGGCGCGCCACCCATCCGCTACATCGCGGTTCTTGCGCCGGCCGAGATGTGGCGACGCCACGGTGTTCCTCACCCGTTCGGCGACGACTTCAAGGGCTTCTTCGACTTCGTGCCCAGCGAGCACACCCGCGAAGAGCTCGAAGCCGCTATGGCTCAGGTGCCAATCGACGCGCTCGCCGAGGTCCTGCTCTGGGGCACGCCCGCCCAGGTCGCCAAACGCATCCGCGCCTTCGGCGACGCTGGCCTGCGCCACGCCAATCTCGAGCTCGCCTCCGCCACCATCTCTCCCCGGGCTGCCGCCAACAGCCTGCGCGCCATCTGGCAAATCCGCCGGCTCGTTAACGCGCGGTAACAGCGCCGTCAACATCGAATTCCCGGATCGGCACGCATTCCCTTGTTATGTCCTGTTGAGTGCGTTGTTAACTTCAAGTTGTCAGATCGGCAGCCCACCTTTTCACCTGTCATCTCGAACCGCAGTGAGAGATCTCCCACCCGTTCGAGTGAGTTCAACGCAGGGGAGATTTCTCGGCTGCGGCCTCGAAATGACAGGAGCCGGGGTCGGTTGCCGTACCAGAATGCGTAATAACCTGGCGCTGGCGACCCGGAGCAGATCCCTCAAGGACGAGTTGTTCCCTGTGGAGACACGGAGTCTTCGGTACGCTTACCCGCCTACTCCTCCAACCGCTTCCCATACTGCTGACCGCTGTAGTCGTACAGGTAATCTGTAATCTCCTGTGGTTCGGCAAATCCACGCCAGCCATCGCGAATCTCCGAAAGCTGGATCATGAAGTTCACGTCGCCGTTCTGGTAGTGGCCGTAGAGCGACCAGCGCTCCTGGCGCTCCAGCAGCGTGAAGTCCGATACCAGCGCGGCGTGCTGCTCCAGGTGATAGAAGGCGTGCTCCAGGTTGTCCACGACGAAGCCGATGTGGTGCCAGCGCGAGGCGGTGCCGTCCGACATTGGGATGTCATCGCCAATGTCAAACAGGAACAGACCGGTGTGGCCGGTCGAGAGCACAGTCAGGTGCGGGTCGTGCCGCATGATCTGCATACCGAGCACCTCGGAGAAGAACTTACAAGCCCCATCGCGGTCGGCGAGCGCGATCGCCAGATGATCGAAACCGATGTTGCGCCACGGACCCGGCGAGGACTCGATTGGGATGATCGTCGTCGTCAGCGTCACCTGCGCGCCGTCGCCATAACCGCGCACGACCTCCCCGGCGAACATGTCTGGGTAGACCTCGACATCGCCCGGCGCACGAAGAATCAGCCGCTTGCCGCGCCGAATGTCCTCCGGGATCGCGTGATGTATTCCATCATGGACGATCTCCATCGACTTCAGGCTGGCGGTGTAGGTCGTCCCTTCGACATCGAAGATCACTGTCACCCGGTCGGTTGTCGTCTGCTCCTGCATCGTGCCTGCATCTCCTTTGAAACAGCCAATGTCCTGCTCTGCTCAAAAGTCGAGGCTAACGGTACACCGTCCGCTGTCGATGTGCGGGTATAGTCCGCTGAGATAAAGGGGGCGCAATGAGCGAGACCAGCACGCAACCAGATCCGTGGATTGACCGCGAATATCTTAGCGAACGGTTCGATAGTGCCGACCTGTATCAGGTCGAGATGCAGCACTGCCGTTTTGTCGAGTGCTCGTTTCGTGGTGCAGACCTCGACGAGGCGACGACTGACGCCTGCTTCTTCGACGGCTGCGAGTTCTCCGGTGCGCGACTGAACGGCTCGTTCCACCGGGGGACAGCCTTCGTCAACTGTCGCTTCGATCTCGCTAACCTCACGCAGACGCGCTTCGAGTCGTGCAAGATGACCGGCTCCGCCTTCGACAAGGCTCGCATGCTGAACACGACACTCATCGGCGGCGACTGGTCGTTCGTCGTCCTCGTCGGACAGGACCTGCGTGGTCGCGACCTGCGCGGCATCCGCTTCAGCGATGCCAACCTCGAAGAGTGCAACCTTGAACGCGCGAACTTCCGCGATTGCGACCTCACCAACGTCAGCCTGATCCGAGCCAAGCTGCGGGGTGCTGACTTTCGCGGGGCAAAGCTCGATGGCGTCGACTTGTCGCTGCTCAATCTACGCGGCGCGAAGCTCGACATCGCCCATGCCGTCCAGCTTGCCCGCACGCTCGGCGCGACAGTCGAGTTCGATAGCTGACAACCCAGCAGACAGGGCATCGTATGCTCTATTCAGGGCCGTTACGGTAATCGGACTGATCGGGAAGGACGTGAGCGCATGCCGAAGACACCCGCAGGCGCGACGCCGCAGCTCCCGATTGAGCGCGAGACGGCCCGTGTCTTCCCAGTGAATGCACACGACGAGGTCCTGCTGTTACAGGGCCGCGACCCAGCCCGACCGGATGAGCTGTACTGGTTCACTGTTGGCGGTGGCGTCGAGCCTGGTGAAGAACTCCGCGAGGCAGCCCAGCGTGAGCTCGCCGAAGAAACTGGCGTACTCGTGAGTACCGAAGCATTCCTCGGCCCCTTTCACGTTGGCCTGCGACCCTACCAGTACGATGGCCTGCATTACCTCGGTCGTGGCCACTTCTTTGCCGTTGAGATGGACACCGTTGACATTGTGTTCGATGGCCTCGTGCCGGCAGAGATCGGCAACGTTGTTGCGTTCGCCTGGTGGTCGCCGTCCGCGATGCGCTCGATATTTCTCTCCAACCCGCAGTTACCCGATCTGGCCGAAACGGCCGTTGAGCTCGTGCGCCACGAACGTGGTCGCCGCGCCGCAGCCGAGTCGGCCACGCTTGAAGGGACCATGCACTAATGGCGAACCGACTGGCGAACGAGACCAGCCCGTATCTCCTCCAGCACGCCGACAACCCGGTCGACTGGTATCCGTGGGGAGACGAGGCGCTGGCCCGCGCCCGCGACGAGGACAAGCCGATCCTGCTCTCGATTGGCTATTCCGCCTGCCACTGGTGCCACGTCATGGCCCATGAGAGCTTCGAGAACGACGAGATCGCCGCCCTGATGAACCGTCTCTACGTCAATATCAAGGTCGATCGCGAGGAGCGCCCCGACCTCGACTCGATCTACATGACCGCGACCCAGCTGCTGACCGGACATGGCGGCTGGCCGATGACCGTCTTCCTGACCCCCGATGGCCGCCCGTTCTATGCCGGTACCTACTTCCCGCCAGCCGACCGCGGCCCGATGCCCGGTTTCCCGCGCATCCTCCTCGCCGTCCATGAAGCGTGGTCGCAGCGCCGCGATGAGGTGGATTCCGGCGCGGATCGCCTCGCGACCGCGCTGCAAGCGCAATTCCAGGCGTTGCCGGAGGCCGGACCGCTCACGCCGGCGCTGCTCGACGACGCCGCCCGCTCACTCGCGCCGCAATACGACCGCGTCAACGGCGGCTTCGGCGGTGCTCCAAAGTTCCCCTCGCCGATGGTGCTGGAGCTCCTGCTGCGCGTCCATCAGCGCACCGGCGCGGAGCGCGCTATGCAGATGGTCGAGCACACACTGGACACGATGGGCCGCGGCGGGATCTACGATCAGGTCGGCGGTGGCTTCCACCGTTACGCCGTTGATGCCGTCTGGCTTGTCCCCCACTTCGAGAAGATGCTCTACGACAACGCCCTGCTGGCGCACCTCTACACCGTCGCCTGGCAGGTGACCGACGAGCCGTTCCATCGCGCGATCGCGACCGAGACGATCGACTGGGTTCTCCGCGAGATGACCTCGCCCGAAGGTGGCATCTACTCGACGCAGGACGCCGACACCGAGGGCGAAGAGGGCAAGTTCTACGTCTGGACGCCGGCCGAAATCCGAACCGCACTGAGCGACGATGCCCTCGCCGAGCAGGTTATCGAGCTCCTCGGCGTCAGCGAGCGCGGCAATTTCGAAGGCAGCAACGTCCTCGCCATCCAGCGCGCCGAAGACCGCATGCTCTGGCGCGAGCAGCCGCTCGCTGCCGCCCGCCAGAAGCTCTACGACGCGCGCTCAACGCGGACCGCGCCCGGCCGCGACGACAAGGTGCTGGCCGCCTGGAACGGCATGATGCTGCGCGCAATCGCCACGGCCGCCTGGGCGTTCGATGACGACCGCTACCGCGACGCCGCAATCGCCAACGCCACATTCATCCGCGACAATCTCTGGGACGGCCAGCGCGTGTTCCGTGTCTGGATGCACGGCGAAGCGCGGATCGACGGCTACCTCGAGGACTACGCAAACGTCGTCGATGGCCTGCTCGCCACCTGGAATGCAACGTTCGATCCGCAGTGGCTTACCCTCGCAGAAGCGATTGCTGATGCGATGGTCGCCGAGTTCCACGCCGACGGCTCATTCTTCGACGCCGGTGCGTCAGCCGAGCAGCTCATTGGTCGCCCGCGCGACTTCAGCGACAGCGCCACGCCGAGCGGCAACAGCGTCGCCTGCGATGCCCTGCTGCGCCTCGCTCACTTGACCGGCCGAAGCGACCTGGAGCAGATCGCCCGCGACGTCCTGACTAGTCTGGCGACGCACGCCGCTGGCAACGCGCTTGGCTACGGCCGCCTGCTCTGCGCCGCTGACATCGCCATCGGCCCGGTCGCCGAGATCGCCATCAGCGCCGATCCGGCATCGCCTGACCTCGTCGCCCTGATCGACCCGCTGCGGCAGACATTCCTGCCGCGCGCCGTCATCGCCGTCGGCACCGACGGCGACCACGTTCCGCTACTCGCCGATCGTCCGCAGATCGATAACCAGCCCACCGCCTACGTCTGCCGCAACTTCACCTGCCAACTCCCTACTACCGATCCGCAGGTGATGCTCAAGCAACTGGCAGCCGTCGTTGGCGTGGAGTGATCGAACGGCCGCTGGCATGGCCCATCGTGCCGTAACCGCAAGTCGAATGCACGTCCTGCTATCTTCCGCGGTACGGCAGAGACCACGTTGCTGTAGGGGCGTATCGCATACGCCCGGCTAGCCCTGTGCCATCCCGAAAGGCAACAGCTCCTCGCGGAAGCCATTGTCAAATGCCTCGTCATCGTCGAATCAGTCGCAGGGCAAAGAGGCAAGGGCATGGCCACAGAGCCATGCCCCCCACCTTTCGAGCCTAACCAGCCAGGCGTCCTACCAGATGTCGTTCGGATCAAGCCCGAGCGCCAGCCGTCCGGCGTGCAGCAAGGTCTTCTCCGGCGTCAGTGGGTGGAACTTGCCGGCCCGCACGTCGCGATATGCTCGCTCGATCGGCGAGCGTCGGAAGTACGACCCGCCACCGGCAAGGTCCATCGCCATATCGACGATGGCTGTCGCGGCGTTGACAACCTCGCGCTTGCCGATCACGACCGTGTTCGCCGTCTGCTCGTCGAGCGCGTAGTCGTCGCCGATCTCCGTGACTGCGCCAAGCAGCGACCACCATGCCGCTTGCAGCCGTGCGTCGATCTCACCGACCTGCCGCTGAATCGCCGAGTCTGCCAGCACCGAGCCGACGCGCTCGCTGCGCTTGATGACTGCGGCAACGGCTTCGTCTCGCGCACCAGCCGCGATGCCCCAGTAGACAGAAGCCACGACCGGCGCGAAGTGGATTAGCGCGTTGCGCAGCGGCGGGTCGTTGCGCCCCCAGGTGCGGCGCGCCGCAATCTGCGCGTCGCTGACGAAGACATCGTTAAGCACCAGGTCGTTGCTCTGCGTTCCGCGCATCCCGAGCGTATCCCACGTCTCGACCATCTCGATGCCCGGCTGGCGCAGCGGCACCGCTGCCATCAGCACGACCGGCCCGTCGGACGGATCGTCATAACGCGCCATCGTCGTCATCAGGTCCGCGATCGGTGCCTGACTGCAGAACACCTTGCGCCCGGAAAACAGGAAGCCGCCCTCGGTGCGTGTCGCCGTCGCCGACGGCCAGATGCCGTCCGAGCCGCCGCTCGTCATCACGATCAGGTTGTTGTCCGCGATCTTGCGCAGGCTCGCCGCCACACCCTCTGCGCCGTGCTTGAAGCGGTAGTTCAGCGCCAGCATGTTGTAGTGGTGCATCGCAATCGCCAGCGCCGTCGAGCCGCAGCCCTTCGCCAGTTCTGCCTGCGCGTAGAGCACCTGCCGCATCGTCGCGCCCAGACCGCCGAATTCCTCGGGGATCGCCAGTCTGGTGTAGCCCGTTTTCTTCATCCGTTCATAGTTCTCGGCCACGAACGTGTTGTCGTGGTCGTGCTGCGCCGCCCGCTCAGCAAACTCGGCCGCAAGCTCCCGAGCCAGACCGACGAAGCGGTCATCGCCCGCCTGAAGCGGTCGCGGCTGAAACGTAGTGCTGCTGCTGGTGGCCCGTGATTGGGTTGCAGATGTCATTGAGGTCCTCCAGTCAAACCGTGGCGCCCGATTGCGCCGATCAGGTTCCTACCGACATCCTGAGGCGTGTCGGAGACCTCGACTAGTTCGATCTTCGAACCTCATCTGGTAGCCACATGAGTCTGTGCCGCATACTGAATTTGTCGTTGACCGCCTATCCCTCACAGGAGAGTCGACCATGCCCGGATACGGTCAGTTCTGCCCCGTTGCCAAAGCCTCTGAAGTGTTTGCCGAGCGCTGGACGCCGCTGATCATGCGTGAGATTCTGCTCGGTAGTAGCCACTTCAATGAGCTCGAGCGTGGCCTGCCGCGCATCTCCCGCTCCGTCCTCGCCCAACGCCTGAAATCGCTGGAGCGCGATGGCCTGATTGAGCGCCACGCCAGCGACAACGGGCGTGCCACAACCTATCTGCCGACTGCTGCTGGCCGCGAACTCTTTGACGTCATCCACCAATTGGGTGTCTGGGGCGCGCGCTGGATGAATCGCGACGTGCGTGACGAGGATATCGACGTCGATCTGCTGCTCTGGGACATGCACCGCCGCATCAATCTCGACCAGCTTCCGGCGCGGCGGGTCGTCGTCCAGTTCCAGTTCACCGGCATCTCCAGCAAACGCCTCTGGCTCGTGCTCTTGCCGACAGAAGTCGCAGTCTGCGTCACCGACCCCGGCTTCGATGTCGATGTCTATGTGACCGCCGACACGATGACGCTCCATCGCGTCTGGCTCGGGCACCACTCGTTCCCGTCGGCGCTGGCCAGCCGCGCGATCCAGCTCGATGGACCGAGTGATCTGGTGCGTCAGTTCCCCGGCTGGTTCCAGCTCAGCATGTTCTCCCACGTCTCGCCGGTAGCGGCAGATTGAGCAGCGATCTTCTCGCCAAAATCGCCACTTGCCAGTACCCTCTGCCGAACGGAGTGGATACAAGCGGAAGGACTGAGAGTTGGCGAACGACAACCCGAGCGGGCATCTTGTTGTAGCCGTGCCCTTCGACGCGCAAGGCTTCAATGAGGTCTGGCGGAACTACACCGGAGCGGGCGGCTATTTCGCGGCCAACAACATCTTCAGCAGGCTGGTCGTGCTCGATGTCTTCGATCGCGGTGACATTCACCCCGATCTGGCCGACTCGTGGGATATCCTCGACGATGGTGCGCGCTACGTCTTCCACCTCAACCGCGATGCGCGCTGGCATGATGGTCAGCCGGTCACTGCCGAAGATGTCGCCTACACCTACCGCGAAGTCCTGATCAACGGCTACCACGGCCTGTCGTGGCTACAGGACATCCACACCGTCGTGGCGCTCGATGACCACACCGTCGAGTGCCGCCTGAAAGCGCCGAACGCCGCGTTCCTCGCGCAGCTCGGCGCATTCGTCTTCACCCACATCCTGCCGAAGCACCTCTATGAGGGCACCGACTGGTCCACTAACCCGCACAACCTGCGACCCATCGGCAGCGGACCGTTCCGCTTCGAGCAGTGGGACGAAGGCGATCGCATTGAGCTCGTTGCCAATCCCGACTACTTCCGCGAGGGTCCGTACCTCGAACGCATCACCTACCGCGTGATCCCGGACACGAACGATGCGTTCAAGCTGCTTGAGGACGGCGAGGTCCACTTCGTTGTGCAGGACGTGCCCTGCAAGCGGGTCGATGAGTTCCGTGCCAAAGATGGCGTCGACGTGATGTTCCACCCCGGCAACGCCATTGCGTTCGTTGCCTTCAACTGGCAGAAGCCGATGTTCCAGGATCACCGCGTTCGCGAAGCGATCGCCCGGGCGCTCGACCGTGGCCCGATTGCGGAGGGCGTCTGCCCGCTTGCCTCCACGCCGACCCACTACTACCTCGAACGCGTCGACTGGGCCTTCAACCCGGACGCCGCAGCGCCGGAGTTCGACCCCGTCATCGCCGAGCAGCTGCTCGACGAGGCAGGCTACCTGCGTAACCAGGATGGCATCCGGTTCCGCGTTGGTCTTGCCTACCGCTCGCTTTACTCGCATTACGGCGTCGCTGCCGAAATCATGGCCGAGCAACTCGCGCGCATCGGTATTGCAGCCGACGTCGAGTCGGTCGATCCTGTCGGCTGGAAGGAGCGCTTCCAGGACGCCGGCGAGTTTGACCTGCTGCTCGACAGCGGAGATATCGGCCCGGACCCGCAACTTATGGCCAGCTTCCTCGCCTCCGATGGCCCGCGCAACACCATGCGCTACAACAACCCGGCCGTCGACGACGCCATCCGCGCCGGCCGCGCCACCGTTGACCGAGTCGCGCGTGGCCGCCATTATCGCGAGCTTCAGGCAATCCTCGCCGAGGACATCGCGCGCGTCCCGTTCATGCAGCACGGCGAACACCTCCCCTACCGCGAGGAGTTCACCGGTTGGTCATGGTCCGACGGCGTCCGCGGCACCGTCCCGTTCTGGTACCACGGCCTCGTCCGCCCCGCGAAATAACGCGTAGCCACACTGGCGCGCACTCACCGATCGTGCGCCAGTGTGCATTGCTGTCTGACATGTGCGCTTGGCGAAAACGTCAGATGGCGTGGTGGGTGCTGTTCCCATGGGCCGCGGGCCACACGGGTGGGTGCAATGCATGCCGTCGTTGGTTTTGAACGGGCG
>JBDHWD010000049.1:0-19125 GCA_039810005.1 Thermomicrobiales bacterium
TCCACCTCGGCAAGCACCTGGAGGTCATTGCGCTCGACCTCGCCGGCCCGCCCGAGGCTGTGCTTCGCCAGATCGACCACGTCGCCGGGCGCATCCGGCAGTTGCGGCAGCAGGCGCTTGCAGAGAGATCCTGTGTACTGGTGTGAGCTGGCCCGACGCCTACCAGGAGAGCCGTTGCTTTGCTGCGCTCAATAGGGTGTCCACGTCCCCGTGGCACGTACGTTGACTAGACACTCACTCCCTATCCTGTCATCCTGAGCCGCTGCGAAGGATCTCTCCTGCGTTGGACTATGGCGAGCTCTGGGAGATTTCTCGCTGAGGCTCGAGTAGACAGAGAAAATGAGACGCTGCCGAGAAGACAGTTGGGCGCTGACGACCCACTCATGAAGACAGAGAAAATGGGTCGGCTGGCTATCAAACAATCTGACGCTGACAGACTGTTGCAGATGACAAACCAGGAGTGAAGCTAGCGACCCCTGATACTGCGATCCGACGCGGTTTGACAGCGTCGGATCGCAGCGCAACATCTCCGCACCGACTTACCCCGCCAACACCGCCTCACGCATGACCTCGACGGCGCGTTCGATGTCGGTGCGGGAGATGTCGAGATGGGTGACGGCGCGCATGCGGGTGCCGCTGCCGCCACCCATCCGGACGCCGCGCTCGGTGATGGCGGCGTTAACTTCGCCGCCGGTGCGGCCCGTCTCGCCGACATCAAAGTGGACGATGTTCGTCTCGATGTCGCTGGGTGTGCAGCGGATGCCGGGGATGTCGGCCAGCCCCTCGGCGAGCAGACGGGCGTTCGCGTGGTCGTCGGCCAGCCGCTCGACGTTGTAACGCAGTGCGTAGACGCCGCCTGCCGCGATGATGCCGGCCTGTCGCATCGCGCCACCGAAGCGGTGCTTCAACCGGCGCGCCTCGGCCATGTCCTTGTGAGAGCCCGCCAGCACCGCGCCAACCGGCGCACCGAGCCCCTTCGACAGGTCGATCCAGGTCGTGTCGACCAACTCGGCGTAGTCGCGGGCAGGGATGTTGGCAGCCACGACGGCGTTCAGCAGCCGCGCGCCGTCCATATGGACGCGCAGACCGTGCTCGCGCGCGACATCGGCGACGGCACGCACCGACTCCAGTGGCCACGCCTTGCCAGTGCCATAGTTGGTTGTGTTCTCGATCGAGAGCAGCCGCGAGCGTGGCGAGTGCGGGCCGCTGTCACGGATGGCATCGCGCACCTGTTCGGGGGTGAAGACGCCGCGCTCACCATCGAGCAGTGCGAAGGAGACGCCGGCAAGCGCGGCCGGGCCGCCACCCTCGGATGAATACGGGTGAGCGTGGCGGTCGAGGATGATCTCGTCGCCGGGGCGGGTGTGGAGCGTAATCGCGATGGCGTTGCACATCGTGCCGGAGGGAACGAACAGCGCCTCCTCCTTGCCGAGCAGCTCGGCGACCATGTCCTGCAGCAGATTGACGGTGGGGTCCTCGCGGTTTTGCTCGTCGCCAACCTCGGCTTTGGCCATGAATTTCCGCATCTCGGCGGAGGGTCGCGTGGCCGTGTCGCTGGAGAGGTCAATCAGTCGGTCCGGCATCTCAGGTGATCCTTTCGTCAGTTGCTGCAGCGCGGGTCGTCGCGGGGCTATACTATCGCGCTCGCCCGGCCAATGGCGCCGGGCGTTGGCGTACCGGAGTCAGGCGGAGCAATCGGTGTCGAGCATCGATCAGGTAGAGACGGAGCCGGCATCGTCCCGGCGCGGGCGTGGCGTGCTGCGCCGCATTCCCGGCATCGGCAACGATCTCGGCCTGGGCCACAACAACCAGAGCCTCTTCTGGGGCATGCTGTTCAACGAGCTCTCGTTCGGCTTTTACCAGACGTTGCTACCGCTCTATATCGAGTCGCTCGGCGCCAGTCCGGCAGTCGTCGGACTGGTCATCGGGCTGCAAGGGCTGGTGCGGCTCGTCTTCCTCGCGCCAGCCGGTATGCTCGCCGACCGGATGTCGCCGCGCAAGCTGATCGTCGGCGCGCGGTCGTTGTCAGTCCTCGGCATTGCCGCCTACGGGCTGGCGCAGGAGTGGTGGCACCTGCTGCCGGTGATTGTCCTGATCGCGGCCGGTAACATCGCCTTCCCCGCCATCTCGAAAGTCCTCGCCGATTCGTCGGACGACCGCTCTCGCACACGCGCATTCACGCTCGTCTTCACCGTCGGGCCGAGCGTCGCGACGCTGCTGTCGCCAAGCCTCGGCGGTCTGCTGGCCGATACGGTCAGCCTGCGGTCGATCTTTTTCGTTGGTGCGCTGGCGCAGCTCGCGGCCGTCCTCTGCTTCACGCGTCTGCGGCCAGTGGAGTCGAGCGATGAGACGCAGTCGTCGGGCAGCTATCGGCAGGCGTTCGCCTATCGGCCAGTGGCGATTCTGACGGTCACCTTCCTGCTCCTGTTGCTGGTGCTGACGACCGGCTTCACGCTGGTGCCGAACTTCCTGCGCGACGTCCACGGCATCAGCTTCGGCACGATTGGGCGCTTCGGCTCGGTCTCGGCGCTCGGCAGCGTCATCCTCGGGCTGGTGATCGCCAAGGTCGGCATCTTTGGTCGCCCGCTGAACGCGCTGCTGCTGACGGTCTCGATGTGCGCGATCGCCATGATGTTCTTTATTGGCGGCACCGGCACGAGCTGGTTCGCGCTTGGCTACCTCACGCGCGGCGCGTATCTGGTCGCCTGGAGCACGATGTACGCAGCGCTGGGCGAAGTCACACCCAGCAGACTGCGTTCGCGCACGTTCGCGCTGGCCGAGATCCTGGGCGGGGCCGGCTTCGCCATCGCGCCGTTCATCGCTGGCGCGCTCTACGAGCTTGGTCCCGAGCTTCCGCTCTACGTCGCCCTCGCCGCGACGGTCCCGCTGCTGGTGCTGCTGCTCGTTGTCCGTGCCCGCCTCGATCGGCAGCGTCTGGCGGGGTCGTAGCGAGCATGAGTGACTCAGCCAATCAGCGTGTTGGCGAAGATCTGCCAAGCGAGGAGTGTCTTGGCAGTGAGGCTGAGGACGATGTAGGCCTTCTCGCCGAACAGGTAGTCGCGCCAGCGGCCGACTTTGCGGTACTGCAGGGCCATGTTGATCGCGAAGCTGTTAAAGAGCACGAAAAGCGAGACGATGATGCCGTAGACAAACGTGGGGATGCCGCCGTCCACCGCGCGGTTCTCGGCGCCGATGACCTGGTAGGCGATTACGACCCACGGCACCGCACCGGCCACGCAGCCGAACCAGAACGGCGTCCAGTTGACCCGGTCGCGGTCGCGGTTGAAGATCTCCATGACCATGCCGAAGAAGATCATTGCCGCGTTGGCACCGAAGATGGCGATCACCGCGCCGATGTCGCTGACGCCGCAGACGAGCGCGATCAGCACGATCATGACCGAGGCGCTGATCGAGTACTCCCACCATCGCGCGTAGTTGATCTCGCGACGCAGGTTCTCGCGATACCAGGGCCAGATCCCCGGCGCGGCCATCAGCAGGTGGTCGATCGCCGCCAGCAGCAGGAAGACCCCGACGAATAGCCCGATTCGCACGTCCCAGATCGTCTCCGGCGCAGAGAAATCCGTCCCCGGCGGGCCGGCCAGAAAGCGGGCGGTGATCGGCAGGGTGAAGTCGTTGCTGAGGATGAAGATCGCGATCGCCTGGGCAAGGTGAATCAGCCCGACAATGAGATTGCCCCAACGCAGGCCATCCAGTGAGTCGCGCATCGGCGTGGTGCGAGTACGGCCGGATTGGTCCGCGCCCGTGGTCGTCGCCATGGCCTATCCCTTCCCGATGCAATACTGCCGCAATCATTCATTAGCCGGGAGGCGGTGTCTACCCGCGACCGAAATTGAATCGGAGGTTCAGCATCCGGACGGCAGCCGCGATGCCGTCCTCGGTACGGATGCGCTCGCTCTGGCTACCATGATTGGGTCGGTCGTGGCGCGGATCGCGACTGCGAGCTTCTCGGCAGTGAGCCGCTTCTGCGGGATCGGGCGCGGCCCGTCACCGAGCTCCATGACGCGCCAGCCCCAGAAGGCCGTTTTCCCCGCGTGACACAATAGGGCGATGCGAGGAGCCTGCTATGCGTGAAGAACGACCGCTGGACACGCCCGAGATCACGACCGAACGGCTGCTGCTGCGCCGCTTTCGGCGTGACGATGCGGAGGACATCTTCCGCTATTGCAGCGATCCCGAGGTGGCGCGGATGACGAGCTGGTCGCCGCACGAGTCGCTCGCCGACACCCATCGCTTTCTCGACTGGGCCAGGATGATGGAGGACGAGAAGCTGGGCGCACCGTGGGCAATGGTCCCGCGTGAGAGCGACAGCATCATCGGCGCGATCCAGCTCTCCGTTGTCTGGCCGCATCTGCGCGGCGAGGTCGGCTACTGGCTTGGCCGCCCACTGTGGGGCCAGGGGCTGGCGACCGAGGCGACCCGCGCTGTTCTCGCCTATGCGTTCGATGATCTGGAGCTCCACCGGGTCGAGGCGCGTTGCGAGCCGGAGAACGTCGGTTCGGAGCGGGTGATGCAGAAGGTCGGGATGCGGCTCGACGGCGTGCTGCGAGAGCATGTGTACTCCAAAGGCCGGTTCCGGGATATGAAGCTCTATGCCATCCTGCGCGACGAATGGCGAGCAGACGCCGCCGGCGATCGATGATGGAACCGCAGCAGGTCGGAAGCACCGACCCGGGCCGTCGCGTTGTCGTCGCGGGGTTCGTGGTGATCGTTGTCGTCGGGCTGGCGTTGATCGTCTGGGGCTGGGGCCGCGGCGCTGCATCCAACGTGTCGATTCACGAACTGTGGCTGCGGCCTGAGGAGCACGCGAACGAGCACGTCTCCACAACCGGCACGGTGCGCGTCTTCCTCGTTGGCACGCCGATGCAGCATTACGCCATCGAGGATGCCGCCCAGAATCGCGTCGGCTTGCGTGGCATCCTGCAGACGACGCTCGATGAGCTGGTCGATCAGGAAGTCAGGGTTGAGGGCACGCTGCGCGTCACGCGCGATCGCGGGATTCTCATCGATGTCTCGTCGATTGACCCGAGCGGTTCGTGACAACATTCGGCATTGCTCTCCTGCGCAATTCGCGGGATACTTGCCGCTCACATGCCCCGATAGCAGAGACATACCTGTCGAGATCGCCAATGCGACGATGGAGGCCAACGATGGTACCTGATGATGCGAACACGACTCCCGGTGTAGTGGTGCAGGCATTCTCGAATCCCGAAGATGTTGTCCGCGCGATCCAGGGGCTGCGGGCTGCCGGGTTCACTGCCGAGCAGATCCGCCTCGCCAGCGACGATGACGTAGCGCTCAAGGCCATTGAGGATCAGACCGAGGACCTGAGTCACGAAGGGTTCTTCGAGCAGGCGCGCGAGGCGATCGGCGATTTCATTGATCGGCTGAAGGGGCACGAAAAGGTGAAGGAGCTGGGTCACCGGCGCGGCTTTCAGCCGGAAGTCGCCGCCAGCCAGATTCTTCTGAGCGTCAATGCCGGCAAGCAGGCTCAGCTGGCCTACGACGTGATCCACGGTGGGCTGGAGTACACCGGCTCGGATCACGCCTCGACCGGGCATCATCCATACCTCGACTCCAGCACCGGATCGGGCGCAGGGGTTGCGACCAGCTCCGGCACGTCCACCGGCATCTCGCCCGGCAGCGGCTACGAGGGCAACACCGGCTCGACAGCCGGCTCAAGTGGCGGTGTGCTCGGGCAGTTCGCGCCGGGCGCGGACAGTCCGGACGCCAACGACGACTTCCCCGGCCACGAGAAGCACAGGGAGTCGTGACGCACGCTAGCTGTCGCGAGGTGTTCCGGCTAGGGCTGGCGCGCCTCGCGGCAGCGCGCCTCAAGCTCGGCCAGGTGCCACTGCTCGTGGCGCACCAGGTAGGCGAGCTGCTGGGTAACGGTCATGCGGCCGAACTCCGGGTGTGTTCCCGCGCGCAGCCACTCGGCCGGCGCGATCTCGGCGAACTGCGCAACCGTCGCCAGCCGCTCCTGTAGCAGGTCTTCGACCAGCGCGGCGACGGGGATAACCGCCCCGTCCCCCTCATCAACGCCGATATCGTTCGGATCGACCGGCACGAACTGCGGCTCGTCCTCCTCCAGCATGCGCAACGCGCGACCGACGAGGACGCGCTCGCAGCCGAGCAAATGCTCGAGGATCGCCCGGGCTGGCCAGGCACCCTCGTCGGCGCGGGACTCACGAACGCCATCGGTCATCGCCTGGATATCTTCGACGTTCGCCTCCATCGCGCCGAGGATCTCGGCCGGTGTCATCGGTGCGGAATACCAGACAGTCGCCGTTGGCTCGAAGGTCAGGCGGCGCGCACGACAGATTGGGCAGACGACCGGCGCTTCGTTGAGGATGACCTCGCCACAGGAGCGGCAGGTGAAGGTCAGTGGTGTCGTTTCGAGCGTCGGAATGCCACCATCGCGGACCGCTGCGAGCGCTTCGGTCATCGCCTCGGCAACGTCAGCGCGGCCAGAATCGCGGAGGTCAGTGATCGCGGCGTCCATCTGATCGAGCAGATCGGTCGAGAGGCGCGGACGATCGACGGTCGCGCGAACGCCCTCGCCCCAGGCGGTAGCGCGGAACAGCCGGGCGACGTTGTACTGGCCCTCGTCCTCAAGGCCGCGGGCGATCGCGAGTAGACGAACGATGCGCGCTCCAGATTCCGCGTGATCGTGCTCGGTCATCTGCGCCTCCTCGTGTGCTGGATTGTCCGCAACGGCCCCAGCATACGCTGCTGGGGCCGTTGCGATCGCGTTGTCTTCCGGTTCGTCTGTTACGACTGCGCGCTGCGCAGCGCCTTGGCCGCTTCGACCATGTTGGTCAGGCTCGGCCAGACTTCAGCGTCGCCGCGCGTCTTCAGGCCGCAGTCCGGGTTGACCCACAGATGCTCTGCGCCGAGAACGCGGGTCGCGTTGCGTAACCGCTCAACGATCTCGTCAGTCTCCGGAACCTGCGGTGAGTGCACATCGTACACGCCCGGGCCGATCTCCCGCTCGTACTTGTTGTTGGTGAACGCTGCCAGTAGCTCCTCGTTCGAGCGCGAGTTCTCGATTGAGATGACATCAGCGTCCATTGCCGAGATGGCGTCGATGATGTCGTTAAACTCGGAGTAGCACATGTGCGTGTGGATCTGCGTGCCGGCCTGCACACCGCTGGCCGACAGGCGGAACGCCTTGACTGCCCAGTCGAGGTACTCCTGCCACTCGGCGCGCCGCAGGGGCAGACCCTCGCGCAGGGCAGGCTCGTCGATCTGGACGATACCGATACCGGCAGCTTCAAGGTCAACGACCTCGTCGCGCAGCGCCAGGGCGATCTGGTTGGCAACCTCGTGGCGCGGCAGGTCCTCGCGGACAAACGACCAGTTCAGGATCGTGACCGGGCCGGTGAGCATGCCCTTCATCGGGCGCTTCGTGCGTGATTGCGCGTAGCTGCTGACCGCGACGGTCATCGGGTGCGGGCGATGCACGTCGCCGACGATGATCGGTGGGCGGACGCAGCGCGAGCCGTAGGACTGCACCCAGCCGTGCTCGGTCGCGATGAACCCGCCGAGCTGCTCGGCGAAGTACTCGACCATGTCGGTGCGCTCGAACTCACCGTGCACCAGCACGTCGAGCCCGATCTCCTCCTGCTGCTGGATCAGCTCGTCCATGCGCGACTTGACCCACGCGTCATATTCATCGGCCGTGATCTTGCCGGAGCGCAGCCGGGCGCGCATCGAGCGCACCTCGCCGGACTGCGGGAAGGAGCCGATCGTCGTCGTCGGGTAGGCCGGCAGGTTCAGACGCTCCTGCTGCTGGCGGATGCGGTCGCTGAATGGTGCATCGCGCTGGAAATCAGCGTCGGTCAGCGCGCGCAGGCGCTCCTGCGTGCCGGCGTGGTGGGCCGACGATTCGCTGCGAGCGGCGAGGCGCGCCTTGTCGGCATCGAGCTGCGCCGCAATCGCGTCGCGTCCCACGGAGAGCCCGCGCCCGAGCGTGACGACCTCTTCCAGCCGCTGGTCAGCGAAGGCGAGATCGGCGAGCACGTCGGCTGCGTGGCCCGTCTCCAGCCGGACGTCGTGCGGCAGGAACAGGAGTGAGCAGGACGGCGAGACAACGATGTTGTCCGCGCCACCGACGCGCTCGGCGATCTGCTCCAGCGTGCCGAGCGTGGCAGCGAGGTCGGTGCGCCAGACACCACGGCCATTGACGACACCAGCGCCGAGAACCTTGTCGGACGGGAAGCCCTTGGCCAGCAGGTCAGCGAGGTTACCGGGCGTGCGGACGAAGTCAAGGCCAATGCCCTCGACCGGCAGCGCCATGACGGTCTCCCAGGCCGAGCCGAGGGAGCCGAAGTAGGTCTGCAGCATGATCTTCGGCCGGTCGCTCGCCGCAGCGAGTGCGCCGTAGACCTCGGTGTAGAGCGCCAGATCATCGGCACTGCGATCCTGGACGAGGCACGGCTCGTCGAGCTGCACCCAGGTAGCGCCGGCCGCAGCCAGGTCGGCCAGTAGCTCCTGATAGAGCGGCAGCAGCTCACGGACGTGCTCGGCGATCGAGCGCTGATGGTGCTTGCCCAGCAGCGTAAAGGTGATCGGGCCGACCAGCACCGGCGTGGCCTTATCGCCAACGACGCCCTGCGCTTCGCGGAAGGCATCGACTGGCGCGTTGCCGGTGCGCTGCGGAGCCGGGCCGTTGAACTCGGGCACCAGGTAGTGGTAGTTCGTGTCGAACCACTTGGTCATTTCGAGCGCCGGTGCTTCGTCAGCGCCGCGTGCCATCGCCGAGTAGGTTGCCAGCGATACGGGCTCCCCGGCGACATGATCGAAGCGCTCCGGGACCATTCCCAGGACACACGCCAGATCGAGCATGTGATCGTAGAAGGTGAAGTCGTTGCAGGGAATCCGATCGATGCCTGCGTCGAGCTGCGTCTGCCAGGCGGTCTTGCGGATGCCGGCCGCGACCTCGCGGACCTCGGCCTCGTCGCTCTTGCCACCCCAGTAACGCTCGATCGCACGCTTCAGCTCGCGATGTCTGCCGATGCGTGGGTACCCGAGATTCGCCGTTCCTGCCATGCGTGTTCCGTTCTCCCTACCGCAACCATGAGCCAACTATCGATCAAAGTATGTCATGCGGCTGCGCCGGATCTACTCCGGGCTTGCGCCGTCCGCCCAGGTGATCAGCCCCGGCAGCATCGGCGCGCCGAGGAGCGCGTGCGCCGGTCGGACTCGCACCGTATAGCCATATGCGCCGCTGATCCGCAGCGGCGGCGCATCCAGCGCGTAGACGCGGCCGGAATCCGTCGCCACGCCATCCTCGAGCGCCATCGGCAGGGCGTCGGCGCGAACGATCTCGCCGGCTGCATTCACGCGGCCAACGTAGAGTTCGACGATGACGTCCGCCGGATCGAGGTCACCAAGCTCTACCAAGGCGCGAGCGTGCAGTGACCCGCCGACGTCGATCGTGTCACGCGCATCGCCATCGACGGCGGCGACACGAACCGTCGGCCAGCCGGCCTCGACGCGCTTTCGCCAGGCGGCGAGCTCGCGCGCGCCGGCCATGTCATCGGTAGCAAGTTCTTCCGACAGCTCGATCGTCGGCACATAGATCTGCTCGACGTAGTCGCACACCATGCGCAAGCCGCTGACGAACGGGCTGAGGCTCTCCAACGCCGCGACCATGCGCGAGATCCAGCGCCGGGGCAGGCCATCCGGGCCACGGTCGTAGAACGCCGGGATGATGTCCTGCTCCAGCACATCGTAGATATCCTGCGCCTCAACCTGATCCTGCTGCTCCCAATCGGCGTACGTCTCACCATGACCGATCGCCCAGCCGGCCGGTCCGGCCGGCCCGGTGTGATCGCGCCAGGCTTCGTCCCACCAGCCATCGAGCGTGCTGAAGTTGAGAACGGCATTCGCCGCCGCCTTCATCCCGCTCGTGCCGCTCGCTTCCATCGGACGCCGTGGATTGTTCAACCAGACATCGACACCCTGAACGAGGTGGCGAGCGATGTTGATGTCGTAGTCCTCAAGGAAGATAACGCGGTGGCGCAGCTCCGGCCGTCGGCTGGCGATGACGACCTGTCGGATCAGCTCCTTGCCGGCGTCGTCACGCGGGTGCGCCTTGCCGGCGAAGATGATCTGGATCGGCCGCTCGGTGCTGCTGACCAGCGAGATGAGCCGGTCGATGTCACGCAGCAGCAGCGTCGCGCGCTTGTAGGTTGCGAAGCGACGGGCGAAGCCGATGGTCAGAATCTCGGGATCGAGCACCTCGTTGGCGAGCTGAATCTCGGCGTTCGATGCACCGCGCTGCTCTACCTGCGCCCGCAGGGCGGCACGAGCGAACAACACCAGCGCCTCACGGTGGCGCTCGTGTACCCGCCACAGCTCCTCGGCCGGGATCTGTCGCGCCTGCGTCCAGAACTCCTCGCTGGTCGGCTCCGAGCGCCAGCGTTCGCCGAGGTAGCGATCGAAGCTCTCAGCCAGATCGTCCGATACCCAGGTGTCGAGATGGACGCCGTTGGTGATGTGACCAATCGGAACCTCGTCGACCGGCACGCCAGGCCAGATCGCCTGCCACATGTCACGCGACACCACGCCGTGCAGCTTGCTGACGCCGTTCGTCCGCGCCGCCATCTTCAGCGCGAGGATGGTCATGCCGAACAGCTCGCCCTCGTCGGTCGGATTGATCCGGCCCAGCTCGTACAGGGCAGCCCGATCGAGGCCAAAGTCCTCCGCGTAGGCGGTGAGATAGCGGTCGATCAGTTCTGCCGGGAACGCGTCGTGACCAGCCGGTACTGGCGTGTGCGTCGTGAAGACGATGCCGGCTGATGCCGCCGCGCGGGCTTCGGCGACCGACAAGTTGGCCGAGCCGATGAGCTCGCGCATGCGCTCCAGCGCGAGGAACGCCGAGTGGCCCTCATTCATGTGGTAGACGGACGGCTGCAACCCGAGCGCGGCCAGCGCGCGGCAGCCGCCGATGCCGAGCACGACCTCCTGGCGAATGCGCATTTCCAGATCGCCGCCATAGAGCTGGTCGGTGATGCCGCGATCCTCTGGCAGGTTCTCGGTGATGTTCGTATCCAGCAGATAGAGCTGGACGCGACCGACCTGCGCCAGCCAGATTTGCGCCGCAACCTCGCGACCCGGGTGCGGGACCCGTACGGTCAGCGGCTCGTTGCGTTCGTCGCGCATCAGCGTGAGCGGCAGGTTCGGGAAGTCGTTCTCCTCCGAGAACTCCTGTTGCCATGCGCCATCGTTCAGCGTCTGGCGAAAGTAGCCCTGCTGGTAGAGCAGGCCGACGCCAACCAGCGGCACACCGAGATCGCTGGCCGACTTCAGGTGATCGCCCGCCAGGAGGCCGAGGCCACCGGCGAAGATGTTGAGGCAGTTCGCGACGCCAAATTCCGGCGAGAAGTAGGCGATCTGCGGACCAGCGGCCGGGCCGTAGGTCCGTGTGTACCACGTGTTTGTCGCCGACATGTAGTCATCAAGATCGGCAGCGACGCGCTCCAGATGCAGGCGGAATCCCTCGTCGCTGGCTGCGTCTTCGAGACGCGCCTGATCGATCGAGCCCAGCAGACGAACCGGGTTCTGGTTCGTGCGTTGCCAGAGATCGGGATCGAGGCGCGCGAACAGCGCCCGGGTCTGCGAATCCCACGACCAGCGCATGTTCATAGCGATATCACGAAGCCGATGCAGGGCATCGGGCAGAACGGGCACAACGGAGAATGTACGAATTGGCTTCATAATCTGAATGATCCTCTGTGGTCGATGAGTCGTTCAGTCATGAGAGGTAAAGACCCCGACCGCAAAGGATATCGACCAGGGGCAACACCAGGGCTTTCCGAACGCTCCAGGGCCTATGTTCCGGAAACACGAATATGCCCCTCCACGGCACCAGTGGCGCGCGACGGAGGAGCAATCGTCAATCGGGACGGGAGACGACACCACTATCGGGCACAGGGCGCGAGTATCGCGCCCCTGCCACGACGAGTGGGAGCTATCGCGCGTAGAACGCGATGATCTTCTCCAGGTCAACCGGAATGTCGAATTCGGACGGCTCGGGATAGTTCAGCATCGTGCCGGCCGGGACGGTCGCCTCGCGAGTCAGCCACGACGGCACAAGGCCGGCGGTCGCTTCCAGCGATTCGATCACGGTCGGGATCTCCTTCGCGCGCTCGCGAAGCTCGATCTTGTCACCAGCCATCACCCGATACGAAGGGATGTCGACCTTGCGCCCGTTCACCAGCACGTGGCCATGGTTGACGATCTGGCGCGCCATCGGCATCGTCGGGACGAAGCCCATCCGGTAGACGACGTTATCCAACCGACGCTCCAGCAGCCGGAGCAGCGCATCGCCGGTCGGCTCAACTGCGCGCACGGCCTCCTTGAAGGTCCGCGCGAACTGCGTCTCGGTCATCCCGAAGCGTCTCTTCAGCCGCTGCTTTGCGCGCAGCTGATCTGCATACTCACTACGCCGCCGAACCGGGCGATCACCATGCGCTCCCGGTGGGCGGTTCAGCCGCCGCCGGAGCGACTCAGATCGCGTCCCGGTCAGATTCACTCCCTCGCGGCGAGAAAGCCGATGCTTTGGTCCTGTGTACCGCGCCAACAACGCCTCCCTTTCAGCCCGTCACACGACGAGGCATCCTGCAACCGTAAAGATACCAATCTTCAGACCATAATGAACAGGTTCTGCGACTCAAAGTCACGAACTCAACGCAGGAGCATACCGTTTCATCGGCGCGCGTGCCACATAGTGGCAGCCCCGCGCAATGCGACGTACCCTTGTCTGGACGATACCTGTCCTGAACAGGGCAGACTGCACGAGGGCCTCGATGTCTCAGACCGTTCTCAACAGCACAGCACAGTCCGATCTCCGCGACCGCGGGCGCATCCTCCTGCTCTCCTGCTACGAGCTTGGCCATCAGCCGCTCAATCTGGCGTTCCCGCTGGCAACGCTGCGCGCCGAGGGGTATGACCCGGTCGCGCGTGATACGTCGGTCGAGTCGCTCGACGACGACGAGATCATGCAGGCAGGCTTTGTCGCCATCTCCGTCCCGATGCACACCGCGCTGCGGCTCGGCGTCCAGATCGCCGACCGCATCCGCGCCCGCAAGCCGGATACGCCCATCTGCTTTTACGGCCTCTACGCCTGGATGAACGCCGATTATCTGCTCGATGGCCGCGGTGATTACGTGATCGGCGGCGAGCAGGAGCGCGCATTGCTCGACCTCGTCCGCGCCATCGAGCGCGGCGACGGCGGCTTGCCGGACGGCGTCAGCAACCGCGACTACCGCGCAGCGCCGGCCATCGAGCGGATCGCGTTCGCGACACCTGTGCGCGATGCGCTGCCGTCGCCGGACAAGTACGCGCGGCTGCTGTTGAACGGTCAGGCGATCCCGGCCGGCTATACCGAAACGACCCGTGGCTGCCATCACACCTGCCGCCACTGCCCGGTCGTCCCGATCTACGGCGGTCGCTTCTTCGCTGTTCCGCGCAACGTCGTGCTGGACGACATCCGTAGCCAGGTGCAGCAGGGCGCCGGGCACATCACCTTTGGCGATCCCGACTTCCTGAATGGCCCGACCCACGCGCTGCGCGTCTGCCGAGCGATGCACGAGGAATTCCCGCACGTCACCTTCGATATGACGACGCGCATCGAGCACATCCTTGAGAACCGCGACAACTTCACGGAGTTCAAGGAGCTCGGCTGCGTCTTCGTCCTGACCGCGCTCGAATCGATCAGTGAGCTGGTGCTGGAGAAGATCGACAAGGGCCATACCAAGGCGGACGTCATTGAGGCACTGGGCATCCTCGACGCAGCCGGTATCACCATGCGGCCATCGCTGCTGCCGTTCACTCCGTGGACGACGCTGGATGACTACCTGGAGCTGCTGACGTTCTTCGAGGAGTATGAGCTAGTCAGCAACGTTGACCCGGTTCACTTCTCGATCCGGCTGCTCGTGCCGCCCGGCTCGGCCCTGCTGGACCAGCCTGATTCAGTCGAGTGGGTCGGCGAGCTTGACGCCGCCGCGTTTACCTATACATGGAAGAACCCCGACCCACGCGTCGACGATCTGCAGCGCGAGATCGCCGCGATCGTCGAAGCCGCCGAATCGGCGTCATGCGAGCCGGAGGAAACGTTCGCGCAGATCAAGGCCGCCTCGTGGGCCATGGCCGGCAAGACCCCGCCCGCTATCGAGCGCAAGCGCACCCGGCCGCCCGGCCAACCCCCACGCCTCACCGAATCGTGGTTCTGTTGAGCAGAGCCAACCTCGAGCCAGTTTGGCTCGCTTCCTTCATAAGATAACGGGACACCCGAAACGGCAGCCAATCTGCCATAACGACGACACCCCTCTCCCAGAATTGGGAGAGGGCGGGGCACCCTTTGGGTCGTGGGTGAGGGCCAGCCATCCTGATACACCAAGTATATCGACCCGCCCACCCTCAAACATCGTGTCTCCGGCCCGAAGACATGGCGGCGTGATCTCGCTAGAGTCGTGACCCTGTGGTTGGACGAATGCGAGAGGGAGGGTTATGCGATCGAGTGATCAAGCAGGGCGGCGATTGCAGCATGTGCTCTGGATCGGCGGGGCGACCGATGCAGGCAAGACGACGGTCGCGACGCTGCTGGCTGAACGGCACGGCCTGCAGATGTACCACTTCGATCGGCAGGAGATGCGGCACTTCGCGCAGGCCGATCCTGTCTACCAGCCTGCCCTCTGGCTGGCCCATCCGGATCGGATGACGACCGAGGAGCGCTGGCTCGGCGCACCTCCGGAGGTGATGGCGCGTGAGACGATCGTCAGCTGGACCGAGCGGTTCTGGATGGCGGTCGATGACCTGGCCGCGCTGCCGAATGGCGCTCCTGTTATCGCCGAAGGGCCGGGCTTCTTTCCCGATTGCGTGGCGACGCAGATCGACGATCCGCGACAGGCGATCTTCCTGCTGCCGACCGAGGCGTTCAAGCTCGCTGCTGTGGCCGCACGCGGCAAGCCCGGCTCACGGCATGAGACGAGCGACCCCGAGCGCGCGACCCATAACCTGATCGAGCGCGACATGCAGATGAGCCGCTTCATCCGCGAGCGCGCAACCGCGCTCGGCCTGCGCGTCGTGGAGATCGACGGCAGCACGAGCCCGGAAGAGGTTGCGGCGCTCGTCGAAGACTGGTTTGGCGAACAATTGCACGCAAAGGAAGTTGCGAGTGCCGAGTGATTTCCGCACGCCGCCGAATATCCCTGTTCTATTAGAAGTGCTGCATCGCCATCAGGTGCGCTTTGTCGTGTTCGGCTCGGGCGGCGCTGTCGCCTGGGGCGCGAAGCTGACGCCCGGTGATCTCGATGTCTGCCCCGCGCTCCATGAGGACAACTTGCGGCGGCTGGCGGCTGTGCTGCAGGAGGTCGGCGCGCGACCGCGATTGATACCGAACTGGAATACGCGCGAGGAGGTCGAGCGCTGGCGACCCGAACCGCTGACTGAGGCGCAGCTTGACCATCTCTTTGAGACGCGCTTCGGTGATCTCGATGTCGTCCCGCGTCCCAACGGACCATCCGGCGCGGACGATCGCTTCGACTTCGCTGCGCTGGATGCACGGGCAACGACGACATCCGCGCTGGGCATGCCGGTGCGCGTGGCCGGGCTGAAGGATCTGGTGGCTTCGAAGATGTCGCGCCGCCGCCCGAAGGACATCGCGGCGCTGCCTGAGCTGGAGCGCGTGCTGGCATTGGCTCGGGCAGCCGCCGAGAGCGACGCCTAGGCCATCGCCTCCACCTCGTCGGCGATCAGGCGGCCGATCTCCAGCGAGGAGGTCGCCGCCGGCGAGGGGGCGTTGCGGACGTGCAGCACACCCTCGGCACGATCGAAGACGAAGTCATCGACCAGCGTGCCCTGCGGGGTGAGCGCCTGGGCACGCACGCCGGCCGGGCCCGGCAGCAAGTCTTCCGGTTCCAGCTCGGGGATGTAGACGCGCAGCGTCTCCAGGAAGCGCTTCTTGGACAGGTCGCGCGCCATCTCGCTCAGGCCGGTCCGCCAGTTCTTGCGGGCGAAGGCGCGGAAGCCGGGGTTGCGCGCCATTTCCAGCAGGTCCTTGCCGCGGGCCGTGCGGAACGAATAGCCGTCGCGGGCGAAGGCGAGGACGGCGTTCGGCCCGAGCCAGACATCGCCATTCATCCGCGGCGTGAAGTGCACGCCGAGGAACGGGAAGCGCGGGTCCGGCACCGGGTAGATGTTCGAGCGCACGAGGCTGCGACGCTCCGGCCGCAGGACGTAGTAGTCGCCGCGGAATGGAACGATACGCGGGTCCTCGTCGTTGCCGGTCATCTGAGCGACGCGATCGGAATAGAGCCCGGCGCAGGCCACGACGAGCGACGCCTCGATGTCGCCACCGCTGGTCGTGAGCAGCGTCCGGCCATTGCGTCGACGGATGCCGGTCACCTCGTGGCTGGTGCGGATCTCGCCGCCCATCTCGCGGATGTCGTTGGCGTAGGAGTGGGCCACCTGCAAGTAATCGACGATGCCGGTATTGGGCGACCAGAGCGCTCGGACGCCGCGCACATGCGGCTCGCGCTCGCGAAGCTCGTCCGGCTCGATCATGCGCAGGCCGGGGACCTGGTTCTCCTGCCCACGTTCGTACAGCGCCTGCAGGCGGGGCAGTTCCTCGGAGCGGGTGGCGACGATGACCTTGCCGCAACGCTTCCAGCCGATTTCGTTCTCGTCGCAGTAGCGCATCATCGCCGCCGCGCCGGCCACGCAGAGGCGCGCCTTCAATGAGCCGGGGGCGTAGTAGATGCCGGAGTGGATAACGCCGCTGTTGTGGCCGGTCTGATGCTGGCCGATGCTCGCTTCTTTCTCCAGCAGGACGAGCGATGCCCCTGGTCGGCGGCGCAGGATCTCGCGCGCGGCGGCCAGGCCAACGATCCCACCGCCGACGATCGCAATCGATGCCGTGCCTTCCAGCATCGTCGCGGCGGTCGGCAGTGTCGCAGCCTGTGGCTCGTCGATCGCCGTTGTCATCATGCCCCCTCACCCCGTCAGCCAGTCCGTCGTGCTGCCGATGATACTGCGAGTTGCGCTGCCTCGGTGAATGAGGGGCAAAACGAAGCGGTAGAGACAGAGGCACCCGAGTCCATCTCTACCGCTGCGAAGGGGGGCGTTGTTCTCATTCCAGTGTCTCCCCGAACTGGAACGAGAGCGCCATCGTTGTGTGTTGGGGATGTCGGTCAGCACGATGTCCGCGACAAACCCGAGACAAGTCTACGGTGGCTCAAAGAGTATCGCTGTGACTAAAGTCACAGTATGCGAGATTGTCAGCGTATTTCCGAGAGTGCTGAATGTAGCACAGAGAGTTGACACGAAGTTGTAACACGAAAATCGCATTCGACACGGATGTTCGAGGCGGTTCTGTCTAGGCTACTGACAGGTGTATGGCTCCGGATTAGGTGTCGCGCGCGACGCTCCGAGCACGGCAAGAGCCGGATGGTGGACGAGTCCTGGCGGGCGCGACGGAGAGTGAACGGGGGCACATTCGATGTCAGATCCATTCAACCGGTCTCGGATCAACCGCCGCAACGTCCTGAAGGGTGTCGGCGCTGCCGCGATCCTCGCTCCGGCGGGCGGCGCGCTGCTGGCGTCCTGCTCGATCGGTGGCGACGATGATGACCCGACGCCGTCGAGCGGCAACACCGGCGCAGGCGTACCCAGCTCGGTCGCCGAGATCGCCGAGGCGCGTGGGCTCACGCCGGACGACATCACCCGCGCGGTGAAGACATACGTTCCCGGCGGGCAGTACGACGAATTCCTGATCTTTGCGTCGGGTGGGCACTCCGGCCAGGTGTTGGTGATCGGCGTGCCGTCGATGCGACTGCTGAAGCTGATCGCGACATTCACGCCGGAGCCGTGGCAGGGCTATGGCTTCTCCGACGAGACGAAGGCTATCCTCGCCGAGGGCGCTGTCGACGACAAGGTGCTCGGCTGGGCCGATACCCACCACCCGGGCCTGAGCGAGACAAACGGCGAATATGACGGCGAGTGGCTGTTCATCAACGACAAGGCCAACGCCCGTATGGCCGTCATCGATCTGCGCGACTTCGAAACGAAGCAGATCGTCAAGAACCCACACATCATCAGCAACCACGGTGGCGCGTTCGTGACGCCGAACACCGAGTACATCACCGACGGCTCGCAGTACGCTGCGCCATGGGGCTGGGAGTACGCGCCGCTCGATGAGTACAAGGAGAAGTACCGCGGCGCGATGACCTTCTGGAAGTTCGACCGCGAGAAGGGCCGGATCGATACGGATCTTTCCTTCTCGATCGAGCTGCCGCCGTACTGGCAGGACCTGGCCGACTGCGGCAAGGGGCCAAGCGAGGGCTGGATGTTCTCCAACTCGCTCAACACTGAGATGGCTATCGGTGGCAACCGCGCTGACGGTAGCCCGCCGGTGCCGCCGGTCGAGGCCGGTGCGTCGCAGAACGATATGGACTACATGACCGTCATCGACTGGAAGACGGCCGAACGGCTCATCCAGGAGGGCAAGGGCGAAGACGTCCACGGGATGCCCCTGATTGACATCAAGACCGCCGTTGCCGAGGGCATCCTTTTCCAGGTACCGGAACCGAAGAGTCCGCACGGTGTCGACGTAACGCCGGACGGCAAGCACATCGTCGTCGCCGGCAAGCTCGACCCGCACGTCACGATCTACAGCTTCGAGAAGATCCAGGCTGCCATCGCCAAGGGCGGCTACGAGATGGACGATTTCGGCGTGCCGATCCTGGCCTACGAGGACTGCATGGAAGCGCAGGTTGAGCTCGGACTTGGCCCACTGCATACGCAGTTCGACAACACCGGCCACGCCTACACCAGCCTCTTCCTCGACAGCGCCATCGCCAAGTGGAAGGTCGGCGAGGCGGGCAAGCCGGACACGTGGACGATGGTCGAGAAGATCCCCGTCCACTACAACGTCGGTCACCTCAGTGTCTGCGAAGGCGACACGGTCAGCCCCAAGGGCAAGTACCTGATCGCGCTGAACAAGTGGGCGATCGACCGCTTCACGCCGGTCGGACCGCTGCACCCGCAGAACTTCCAGCTGATCGACATCACCGGCGAGAAGATGGACCTGCTCTACGA
>JBDHWD010000050.1:0-19040 GCA_039810005.1 Thermomicrobiales bacterium
CATCGAGCAAGTGGCACAGCGCAACGCGCGCATTGTGGTCGGGATCAAGGAGGACATCTCGTGACGCAACCCGAGTTCGGTCTGGAGCGACTCCAGGAGGAAGTCCTTGCCGGCAAGCTCAGCCGCCGTCAGGTGCTGAAGCGTAGCGCGGTTCTCGGACTGAGCGCGCCGATCATCGCTGGTCTGCTCGCTGCCTGCGGTGGTGACGACGACGAAGAGCCAACCACTGCCCCCGCAGAAGCAACGACGGCTCCGGCCGGTGAAGCGACTGAGGCCCCGGCAGAGGCAACTGAACCTGCAGCTGAAGCAACCGAAGCCGAGGCTGAGCCGACGAAAGAGGGCGAGGCAGAAGCCTCACCGACCGAAGAAGCGGCTGCAGAGACCGGCGAGCGTGGCGGTAGCGGACAGCTTCGCCTGTTCTACTGGCAGGCACCGGTCATCCTGAACGTCCACCTGGCGAACGGCACCAAGGACTATCATGCCTGCCGCGTTTGCATGGAGCCGCTGGCCGACTGGGATGCTAACCTGGAGCCCGTCCTGTTCCTCGCCACCGAGTTCCCCTCGGTCGAGAACGAGACGCTGGCCGAGGATGGCACCTGGTGCATCTGGAAGCTCCGCGAGGGTGTGAAGTGGCACGACGGCGAAGACTTCAACGCCGATGATGTCGTCTTCACCTACGAGTACATCGTCAATCCGGACAACGCCACCACGACCAGTGGTCGCTACCAGACGGTCGAAAGCGTTGAGAAGATCGACGACTACACCGTGCGCGTGAACTTCAAGGTTCCGACACCGGCGTGGTACGACCCGTTTGTGACGACCGAGGGCTGCATTCTCCCGGAGCACATCTTCAAGGATTTCCAGGGTTCTGAGTCGCGCAACGCACCGGCCAACCTGGACATCATCGGCACCGGCCCGTTCAAGGTCCGCGAGTTCCGCCCTGGCGATGTCTGCCTCTATGACCTGTTTGAGGATTACTGGGATCCGGGCAAGCCACACATCGACTCGGTCGAGATGAAGGGTGGCGGTGACTCGGTCGGCGCGGCGCGTGCTGTGCTGCAGTCCGACGAAGCTGACTGGGCCTGGAACCTGCAGGTCGAGCCGTCCGTCCTCAACCCGATGGAAGATGCCGGCATCGGTACCATCGATGCTCAGCCAGGTGGTGGCACCGAGCGCCTGATGATCAACTTCTCGGACCCGAATACCGAAGTTGATGGCCAGTTCTCGCACTTCGGTACGCCACACCCGATCTGGTCTGACCTGCGCGCCCGCCAGGCGCTTGCCTTCCTCTGCGACCGCGGCACGATCGCCGAGCAGCTGTATGGCAAGGGCGGCGTTGCCGCAACCAACCAGTATGACGAGCCGGCGAAGTTCACCAACAAGGAGCTGACCTGGGAGTTCAACATCGACAAGGCCAAGGCACTGCTCGATGAGATGGGCTTCTCCGGCGGAAATATCGTCTACCAGACCTCGATCAACTCTGTCCGCCAGAAGACGCAGGAGATCATCAAGCAGGCGATGGAGCAGGTTGGCTTCACCGTCCAGATCAAGAGCGTTGACGCGGCTGTGTACTTCTCGACCGACCAGGGCAACCCGGATACGTCGGGCAAGTTCATCGCCGACCTTGAAATGCACACGAACGGCGCTGGTGTCTACCCGGCGGTGTGGTTCGAGCGCTATCGAACGGACGAGATCGCGCAGCAGGACAACGGCTGGGCGGGTAGCAACTACTTCCGCTACTCCAACCCGGAGTTCGACAAGATGCACGATCAGTGTCGGGTCGAGATGGATGCTGACAAGCAGGTGCAGCTGTTCCAGGACATGATGAAGCTGGTGACTGAGACGGATGTCGTCGAGGTTCCGCTCGTCAACCGCACTGGCCTGGCTGCCAAGAGCAACCGGATCAAGGGCTATGTTGGCTCTCCGTGGGCCGCAAACCCTGTCTGGGAGCTCAAGAACTGGACTCTGGAGGACTAGTCCTTCGGTCTGGTGATTGTTCCGCTGGCGAGCGTCGGTCGACTTCGGTCGGGCGCTCGCCAGTGCCTTTATTAGCCCCGAGGTGCTGAAGCTCGTCTCCCTGCGCGCCGCTTGCGCAAAACGCGTTAGCGTCGCATCCGCACTTTCCGTCTGTCATCGTATCGATCGCCCGATAGAGCGCTGCTAGAGAGCCGCACGGAGTTCTCGCGTACCCGTCTTGAGCCCAGGTGGATCTCACAGAAGAACATCCCGTACGAGGAGCGTAACCAGAAAGACCTGGCATGACGGGGAAGGCCCGACATAGCCGCATCAGTGACGGTTTTTCCATTGCGCGTCTGACCGTATCTGCGGGGCGTTCCGCGAACAGCATCCTGGCTCGCTAGCCAAAGTGGCGCGATTCCCAGCTGTGGAAAGGACGACCGACCCATGAGTGACGTGTTCAACGAGTTCACGCGTCTGCGAACGGATGTACGCGCCGGCCGTCTTAACCGACGACAAGTCCTCAAGCGCGGGGCAGCGCTCGGCCTGAGCGCGCCGCTGCTGGCTGGCCTGCTGGCGGCCTGTGGTGGTGACGAAGACGAGGAGCCAACGACTGCTCCGGCAGAAGCAACTACAGCGCCCTCTGGCGACGCGACCAAGGCACCCGAAGAGTCGGCAACCGAAGAGCCGAAAGCCTCCCCCACCGGGGCCGAGGGAGAGGCAACGAAGGAGCCGGTGGCCGAAGCAACGGAGCCGCCCGCTGCCGAAGCCGGCGGCGGCGGTCAGCTTCGCCTGATGTGGTGGCAGGCACCGACGATCATGAATCCGCACCTCTCGACAGGGACCAAGGACTTCGACGCCTCACGCCTCGTCTATGAGCCGCTGGCTGACTTCGATGCTGATGGCAACGGCATACCGGCTCTCGCGGTTGAGATGCCGTCGCTGGAGAACGGCGGCGTCTCCGAGGACGGCCTGAGCGTCACCTGGAAGCTCCGCGATGGTGTGACGTGGCACGACGGCGAGCCGTTTAGCGCCGATGATGTCGTCTTCACCTGGGAATACGCCTCGAATGAGGCGACGGCTGCGGTCACCATCGGCAACTTTGCGACCGTTGAATCGGTCGAGGCGGTCGACGACGTGACAGTGAAGATCACGTTCACCCAGCAGAACCCGGCCTGGTTCGATGTGTTCACCGGCCCGAACGGCATGATCCTGCCGCGCCATATCTTTGGCGACTATATCGGCGAGAAATCGCGCGATGCCGAAGCGAATCTCGCGCCGGTCGGCACCGGCCCGTTCAAGATCAACGAGTTCCGCCCGGGCGATGTCGTGCTGTGCGATCGATACGAAAGCTACTGGGATGCCGGCAAGCCGTTCTTCGACAGTGTCGAGATGAAGGGTGGTGGCGATGCGCAGGGCGCAGCTCGCGCTGTCCTGCAATCCGGCGAGGCCGACTGGGCCTGGAATATTCAGGCCGAGCCGCAGATCCTCAGTCAGATGGCCGAGGGTGGCGTCGGCAAGATCGTCTCCGGTCCGGGTGCCAGCGCCGAGCGCATCATGATCAACTTCGCCGACCCGAACACCGAGGTTGATGGCGCGCGCTCCGAGCCGAGCACCGAGCATCCGATCTTCAGGAACAAGGACGCGCGCAACGCGATCGCGGTCGCGATTGAGCGCGATGTTATCGCCAAGGAGCTGTATGGCGAAGGGACGAGCGCTGAGCTTGGCAAGGCGACCTCTAACAACCTCAACGCGCCAGGCCGTCTTGTCTCGCCAAACACGACCTGGGAATACAACCTCGATAAGGCGAGGGAGTTGCTGGCGAACGTTCCGGAAGCTGCCGGATACAAGCTGCTATACCAGACGTCGATCAACTCCGTCCGTCAGAAGACGCAGGAGATCGTCAAGCAGTCGCTTGAGCAGATCGGGTTCGTCGTCGAGCTGAAGAGCGTCGACTCGGCGGTGTTCTTCGCGTCTGATGCTGGGAATCCGGACACGTATCCGCACTTCTACGCCGATCTCGAGATGTACACCAACGGGCCGTCGAGCCCGTACCCGGTCTCCTGGTGCGAGCGGTTCCGCACCGATGAGATCGCGTCCAAGGCCAACAGCTGGGCCGGCACGAACATCACCCGCTATAACAACCCGGAGTTCGACAAGCTGCACGACCAGGCACGCGTCGAAATGGATCCGAATAAGCAGGTCGACCTGTTCGTAGCGATGAACGATCTGTCGGTCAACGATTTCGTCGAAGTGCCGATCATTCACCGGGCAGCGGTCGCCTGCGCGGCCAACACGCTCGCTGGCTATGTTGGGACGACCTGGGCCAGCGATGTCTACGACATAAAGAACTGGACGCGCCAGTCCTGAGGCAGAGACGATGTACTGTGCCGGCCAGTGCGGGTACACTGCGCGGGTCCGGCACAGGTCCGGCTCTGACTGGGAACCAGAGTACGATCGGGGTACAGATTTCGGCGCGGGGTAACGGTTGGCGTGTTCGGCGTGCTAGTATTGCCGCATTCTCAAACGCGGGGGCATTTCGTTCGCACACACCAACCACCGTAAGTACCGTCGTATTGGCGGACCTGTCGGCGTATCAGACGCCACGGTAATGGATGTAGGGATCGGGAGACATGGGTCGATACATCATTCGCCGCCTCGTGACGGCGATTCCGACGCTGATTGCGATCAGCATGGTGATCTTCGCGATTCTTGCCCTGGCACCAGGCGACCCATTGTCTGACCTGGCGCTCAACCCATCGGTTCCGCCGGAAGTGCGGCAGCGAATTCGCGAAAGCATGGGCCTCGACGACCCGATCCCCGTGCGTTATGCACGCTGGGCCAGCTCGATGTTCCAGCTCGACTTTGGCTACTCGTTCCGCACCCGCGGTCCGGTCATTGACCTGCTCAAGCAGCGTCTGCCAACTACGTTGTACATCAGTGGTTCGGCGTTCCTGCTCGCGATTCTGATAGCCATACCAATCGGCGTGCTATCGGCGGTGCGCCAATACTCGGTCTTTGACAACGTCGCGACGACGCTGGCCTTTATTGGCTTCTCGCTGCCGACGTTTGCAACCGGCCTGCTCTTTATTCTGCTCTTCACGATCAAGTTAGGCTGGTTGCCATCTATCTACCGGTCAACCCTCGATACCGAGGGGTTGGCCGGAGTCTGGGAACGCATACGTCAGGCGATCATGCCTGTCACTGTGCTTGCGATGTTCCAGGCTGCTGCACTGATGCGCTTCGTTCGCGCATCGATGCTGGAGAACATCCACCAGGATTACGTCCGCACCGCACGGGCGAAGGGTCTGGCCGAGCGCAACGTCATCGGCAAGCACGCCCTGCGCAATGCGCTGATCCCGGTGATCACGATCATCGCGCTCTCGCTCCCGGGCGTTATCACCGGCGCGGTCGTCACCGAGCAGATCTTCAAGGTCCCTGGCATGGGCGCATTGCTCATCACCGCGATCCAGAACAACGACACACCCGTCGTCATGGCGATCACATTTATGTTCTCGATTCTGGTGGTCTTCTTCAACCTGGTGGCGGATGTCATCTATGGCGTCCTCGACCCGCGAATCAAGTACTCGTAGGCGCGTGGCAAGAGCGTACGAGGGAGAGAGGACGAACTGATGGCAGATGTTTCTGACGCTCAGGTTCAGAGTAGTGGCGCAGCAGCGCTAGAGATGGGCCGCCTGGCCTCCAAGAAGTCGCGTTCGCTGTGGAGTGATGCCTGGCACCAGTTCCGTAAGCACACCCTTGCGGTTGGTGGTGTGGTGGTGCTCACGCTGCTGATCGTCGCAACCCTCCTCGGGCCAATTGTCTGGCCAGAGAACATGAAGACGATCGACTTCAGCAAGTCGACGCTGGGTGTTTCGCTGAGCCACCCGATGGGCACGGACGACCTCGGTCGTGACCTCTTTGCTCGTGTCCTCTGGGGCGGGCGAATCTCGCTGGCAGTCGGCGTGACAGCGATGCTCGTCGCCATTCTGTTCGGCACGCTCATCGGTGCGCTGTCCGGCTTCTTCGGCGGCTTCACCGACTCGGCGCTCATGCGTCTGACCGACATGTTCATCTCGCTGCCGACGTTGCCGCTGCTGCTGCTGGCGATGTACCTGTTCCGTGACTCGCTGATCGGGAAGTTCGGGCAAACGCTTGGTCCGTTCCTGCTCCTTGTCTTCCTGATCGGTATTACGAACTGGATGCCGGTCGCCCGCCTTGTGCGTGCCTCGTTCCTATCCCTGAAGGAGAAGGAGTTCATCGAGGCCGCAAACTGCATCGGCGCGAACCGCTCGTCGATCATCTTCAAGCACATGCTGCCGAACGCGATGGGTCCGGTTATCGTCGCCGCAACACTGGCCGTTGGCTCGGCAATCATCTCCGAGTCGACACTGTCGTTCCTCGGCCTGGGCTTCCCGCCGGACGTCCCGACCTGGGGCCAGCTGCTGAACACGTCGATCAACTTCATGGAGATCGCGCCGCACATGGTCATCTTCCCGGCGCTGATGATCTTCCTGGCCGTTCTCTCGATCAACTATGTGGGCGACGGTCTGCGCGACGCTCTCGACCCGCGCAAGACCACCGGATAGTCGCTACGACGCGTTGTCTCAACGGTGCCGGGCTGCCTACAGGCAGTCCGGCTCCTTCTGTGTAGCGGTGGGGCGGACGGCAGGAGCGCATGCCTCTGGCATAGCGCCGTCAGCCCGGGTAAAGGATCGCAACCCTATGTCTCGCGGAACGCTCCGCTCATCCTCGTCAACGGCCGCCATTGAACGCCTCTCAGATGTCGGGGGCTTACGCTCGAAGAAGGCGCGCTCGCTCTGGTCGGACGCCCTGCGCCAGTTCCGACGCCATCACCTGGCAATGGCTGGCGCGGCCACGCTGGTTCTCCTGTCTCTCTCAGCGATCTTCGGCCCAATGCTCTGGCATGGCAGCACCTGGATCGATTTCCAGTACGCGACGCTGCCTGTCTCCGCCAGCCACCCGATGGGCACCGACGACATGGGGCGCGATGTCATGGCGCGCGTCCTCTGGGGCGGGCGCGTATCGCTGTCGGTTGGCATCGTCGCCATGCTTGTGTCGGTCGCCCTCGGCACACTGATCGGCGCACTGGCCGGTTACTTCGGCGGTGCTGTCGATTCGGCGCTGATGCGCGTCGTTGACATGTTCATCTCGCTGCCCGACCTGCCGCTGTTGCTCCTGACGATCTATCTGTTCCGCGATCCACTCGCGCAGCGTCTGGGTACGACGCTCGGCCCGTTCATCCTGATTGTCTCGCTGATCGGTATCACGAGCTGGATGTCGGTCGCGCGGCTTGTGCGCGCCTCCTTCCTCTCTCTGAAGCAGAAAGAGTTCATCGAGGCGGCCCACTGCATCGGCGCAAACCAGACAACGGTGATCTTCAAACATATCCTGCCGAATGCGATGAGCCCGGTTATCGTCGCCGCGACGCTGGCAGTCGGGTCGTCAATTATCACCGAATCAACGCTGTCGTTCCTCGGCCTGGGCTTCCCGCCGGACGTCCCGACCTGGGGACGCTTGCTGAATGACTCAATCAACTTCATGGAGATCGCGCCGCACATGGTTATCTTCCCGGCGCTGATGATCTTCCTGGCCGTTCTCTCGATCAACTATGTTGGAGACGGCCTGCGTGATGCGCTCGACCCGCGTAAGTCGCTCTAGCACTGGCGCGGAGTTCTGCTTGCGGAGCATGATTGTTAGTTGGAGCTGACGGCTGGCCGCTACGAATGCCGATGGGGGGCGCGTGAAGCTACGGTGTATTGAGTGTGGATTGACGTACGCGCCCGAGGATGTGCGGACCAGTTGCGACTGCGGAGGACTGCTTGAGGTTGATCTCGCAATCCCACCAGTCACGCGCGAGCTGTTCGATGGTCGCCTTGGTGCGGTCGATCATCCGCTGCGTTCCGGTGTCTGGCGCTTTCGCGAGCTGATGCCGAACTTCCCGGACGATGTGATCGTCTCCAAGCCGGAAGGCAACACCAACCTTTACAACGACCAGCGCCTGAGCGATTACGCGGGCACCGATGTCTGGTTCAAGCACGAGGGCGAGAACCCGACCGGCTCGTTCAAGGATCGCGGGATGACGGTCGGCATCAGCCACGCGCGCTGGACTAACGCAACGATGGTCGCCTGCGCGTCCACCGGCAACACGAGCGCCGCCGTCGCCGCCTACGCTGCCACTGCCGGTATCCCGTCGGTCGTTTTCATTCCTGAAGGCAAGATCTCGGCAGCCAAGCTTGGACAGACGATCGCCTACGGCACGACGATCATCCAGGTGCGCGGTGATTTCGACGCTGCAATGAACATGGTGCGCGAGGCGACCAGCCGCTACGGCATCTACCTGCTCAACTCGCTTAACCCGTTTCGTCTGGAAGGCCAGAAGTCGATCGTCCTGGAGGCGCTGCAGCAGCTGCACTGGCAGTTGCCCGACTGGATCGTGGTGCCCGGCGGCAACCTGGGCAACACGAGCGCGCTGGGGAAGGCGCTACGTGAGGCGCTCGCTGCCGGCCTGATTGAGTCGATGCCCCGCATTGCGGTCGTGCAGGCCGCCGGCGCTGCGCCGTTCTATCGCGCCTGGCAGACGCGCTTCGCCGAGTACTCGCCAATTGCCGCCTCGACAGTTGCCTCAGCGATCCAGATCGGCGATCCGGTCAACTACACGAAGGCGCGGCGGGTTGTGCTCGATAGCGAGGGCACCGTAACGGCCGTCGATGACGACGCGATTCTGGCTGCCAAAGCCATGATCGATCGTGTCGGGATCGGCTGCGAACCCGCTTCTGCCGCTGGGCTGGCCGGCATCCGGCGCTTGATCTCTGAGGGCGTGATCCAGCAGGGCGAGCGAGTGCTAACCTATCTGACGGGCAATCTCTTGAAGGACACCGAAGCGAGCGCGGATTATTACATCACCAACGCGGGCGCGCAGCCGGTCGTCATCGATCCAACGCTGGAGGCGCTCGACCGTGCACTCGCCAACATCCTGTAGCATCCGCGTTCCCGCATCAAGCGCGAACCTTGGCCCCGGCTTCGACTCGCTCGGTATGGCGCTCGACCTGTGGATGCAGGTCGACATTACGCGCCTCAGCGACGAGTCCGGTGAGATCCGCGTGCTGAACAGCGAGGATCTGCTCGGTGGCGGCAATCTGGTCGTCGAGGCGATGCAGATCACGGCCAATCGCTATGCCCGGACACTACCAGCCTGCGAGCTGAGCGTGCGCAGCGACATTCCGGTCGCGCGCGGTCTCGGCTCGTCCGCCTCGGCTATCGTTGCCGGTATTCACGCCGCGGGATTCCTGCTCGACATTGCGCTCGAATCAAGCGATGTCGTCGACATCGGCGGCGAGATGGAAGGCCACGCCGACAACATCTCCGCGTCGGAGCTTGGTGGCGTCACGGTCTCGTTCCGCGCCGAGCATGGCTGGATCGCCGAAGTGCTGGCCGCCGAGCTGCCGTGGACCGTCGTCGCGCTTGTGCCAGACGCTCCGGCGTTCACGAGTGAAGCGCGCGGCATTCTGCCCACGGCGATCCCGATGCCGGACGCCACGGCAAACATTGGGCGCGCTGCGATGCTGGCATTGGCTCTCCGCGAGGGACGTGGCGATCTGCTGCGCGAGACGACGCGCGATCGTCTGCACCAGCCCTATCGTGCTGCCATCTTCCCGCACCTCAACCCGGTCATCGATGCGGCGCTAACTGCCGGTGCGCTCGGCGCTGGACTCTCCGGCGCTGGCCCGACGATCCTCGCCTTCGCCGAGCCGGCCGACGCGAGCGCTGTTGCCATTGCAATGGAAGCAACCGCTGCAGAACACGGCTTCGCCGGTCGGGCGCTGCCGTTGGCCGTCGCGCCGGGCGCACAGGTCGAGGTCCACGCCGCCGCGAGATAGGCGCACAGCAGCAATCACCGGATATCTGCTACAATTCGCGGTTGTCGCGGCGTGGGCCGCGATGGAGACAGATGGATAGTCGCCTTTCTGCGCCGCCGACCGAGTGGAATGCGCAACCACCACTCGAGTCCCGAGCGTCGCATTAACCGGGAGGAAGGAGCACGCGTTGCGCGAGCACGCCGCTGATCCCCAACTTCGTGACTACGAGATGATGCTCGTTGTCGCCCCGACCGTGACCGAAGAGGGCCTTCAGGAGGTCGTCGATCGCGTGTCGGGTTACATCACAACCCAGGATGGCACGGTCGATTCGACCAATAGCCAGAACCCCTGGGGCCGACGCCGACTGGCGTACCCGATCAACGATTTTCCCGATGCGTTCTATGTTCTCTACCGCTTCCACGCTACAACTACCGCCATTGATGAGCTGGAGCGCGATCTTCGTCTCGATGAGCAGGTGATTCGCCACCTGATCATGCGGTACGATGTGCTTACTGAGCACGAGGAACGACCGCGTGGTGAGGGTGCCCGCCGTGGCGAGTCCGCACCAGCACGCGCTGCTGCAGAGGCTCCGGCCGCTGCGGCACCAGCCGCAGCCGCACCAGCTGCAGAGGCTCCGGCAGAGGCAACTCCCGCCGAGGCAGCCGCTGTCGCTGAGGCCCCGGCTGAGTCGGCACTTGCCGAGGTAGCACCGGCGACGTTCGCTGAGGCCCCGGCTGAGGCAGCCACCGCAGCGGTCAAGGTGAGCGAGGTTCACCACGGTGCTGATGGACACGACCACGGCGATCACGAGTGGGTTGTTGTGAGCAACGGCAGCGACAGCGAGGTTCAGCTGGAAGGCTGGAAGCTCGCTGACAATGGCGAGAAGCACACTTACGTGTTCCCAGCCTTCGCGCTGGCGGCGGGTGGAAGCGTTCGCGTCCACATGGCTGCTGGTGACGACAGCGCGGAAGACCTCTATGTCGGCAACGCGCTGCGCTGGTGGAACAACGATGGCGACTGCGCCTATCTGCACGACGCCGCCGGGACGCTCGTGGACACGCACTGCTACGGAAACGCGACTGCTGAGAACGCAAACGCCTAGCGTACCGTCCGCAGTAGTCTGGAAGTGGAACAGGAGAGCGTCATGTCGCGAGGATTCAGCCGCGTAGTTCTCGTTGGGAACCTCGGTCGCGACCCCGAAATGCGCTATAGCCAGAATGGCACGCCGGTTACGACCTTCTCGCTGGCCGTCAATCGACGCCGTCGCGATCAGGAAGGCCAGTATCAGGACGAGACGAGCTGGTTCCGAGTGACGTTGTTTCGCTTCCAGGCGGAAAACGCGAACGAATGGCTGCGAAAGGGCAACAAGGTTCTCGTCGAAGGTCAGCTCAATATCCGGCAGTACACGGACAGCAACGGTGTCGAACGCACCAGCGTCGATGTGACGGCCGATAGCTTCCTGAACCTGACCTCCCGCGAAGAGTCCATGGGTGAGGCCGCCGGCTCATATGGCAGTTATAACCGGGACAATCGCGGCGGCGGGCAGAACGGCCCACAGGGCGGCTCCCGACCGCAGCAGGGTCAGGACCAGCAGCGCAATGACCCGTTTGACAACTACGACGACATCGAGGATGTGCCGTTCTAGCGCGCGGGCGCTGAGCGGATAGATAGAGATAAGGAACGACCTGATGGTTGACGATCGCCAGTCGTCGCAAGGAGAGCAATCAGGACCCCGGCCACGCCGATTCGTGAGCAGCGGCCCCGGTCGCTCGTTCTCGCGTCGCAAGGTCTGTGGCTTCTGTGTCGATGGCATCAAGCACGTCGATTACAAGGATGTGCCCCGGCTGCGCCGCTACGTCTCCGATCGCGGGATGATCGAGCCGCGCCGCAAGAGCGGCACGTGCGCGAAGCACCAGCGCTCGCTCGCGACGGCGATCAAGCGTGCCCGCCACCTGGCGCTGCTCTCCTTCACCGAGGGCTCGCGTGAGGGACGCGATCGTGGTGGACGCCCCGACCGCGGCGGCCGCGGCCGAGATCGTGGTCCGCGCGACTTCGGAGATCGTGGTCCTCGCGATTTCGGGGATCGCGGACCGCGCAGCTTTGGTGACCGCGATCGCGGTCCGCGCGAGGACTCGCGTCCGCAAGAGCCGACTCCGCAGTCTGATAGCAACGCATAGGATTGTGAGCACCTGCGTCGCTAGCCATCATCGCTGGCGCGCTCGACTTGCCGTGTCCCGGTGGCCGCTGGTCACCGGGCCGGTGGCCCTGCTTGCATCCAGCTTCAGCGAAGCGAGAATCCCCGCATGCTAGATCGATTTCGAGAACGCATCCGGCCCGGCGGTTCCCAGACCGCGTCTCGTCAGGCACGACGAGTAACGCGGCGTGAGCGCGAAGAGCGCCAGCAACGGCTCCTCTATCTCGCAGCCGGTATCGCCGGGGCTGTTGTCATTGTGGCGCTCATTGTCGGCGCGGCATATCAGTACTACTTCTATCCGCACGGCACTATCGCGTCAGTGAATGGCACGGACATCCAGCGGCGCGATTACTGGAAGGTGCGCGGCCTCCAGTTGCGCCAGAATCTTGCTCAGATCAGCCAGCAGTACCAGATCACCTCGGCAGACCAGCGCCCGCAGCTTGAGCAGCAGGCCGCTGAAATCCAGGCTGAGCTCGATGACCTGCGTGGGGCAGATCTGGCAGAAGATACGCTATCGGCGATGGTCGACAACCTGATCGTTCTCCAGAACATCGATGATATGGGTATCGAGATCACCCAGGCCGATATGGACGAGTTTGTCACTGAGCAGTTCGCGCCCGCGCCACTGTCGTCGCCAACCCCGACGCCGGAGGTTGACTCAACGGCGGCAGCCTGGGCGACCGGCACGGCCGAGGCGAACCAGGCCGCCTCGACAGCAACTGTCGAGGCCGCACAGACTGCGGCGGCTGCCTCACCGACTGCCGAAGAAACTGGCACCGCCGAAGCGTCCGAGACGACGGAGCCAACCGCGTCGACCGAAGCCGGAGCAGAGGCGACAGAGACGCCTGCTTCGGAAGCAACAGAGGCGACTGGTGCAGAGACCACACCGGCTACTGACGAAGCCGGCACGCCGGATGCTTCGCCGGCTGCGTCACCAACGCCGTCACCGACGATTGCGCCGGACGATGCGCGCGCTACAGCGGTGTCGCGCTTCGATCAGTACAAGTCCAACTACCTTGAACCGTCGGACATGAGCAGATCGGATTACGAGCGGCTCATCGTCAAGCCGGAGCTGGCCCGCACGCGCGTGCAGGAGCAGCTGGAAAGCCAGGTGCCGCAGCGTGCCGAGCAAATCCATGCAGCCCACATTCTCGTTGCGACCGAAGAGGCCGCGAACGCGGTTGAGGAACGACTGAAGAACGGCGAGGATTTCGCTGAAGTCGCCAAGGAAGTCAGCACCGATACGTCGACTGCTCCGAACGGCGGCGACCTGGGCTGGTTCCCGCGCGGAGTCATGGTTGCACCGTTCGAGGAGGCGGCGTTCGCGCTGCAGCCTGGCGAGGTTTCCGCTCCAGTCCAGTCATCGTTCGGCTGGCACGTCATCAAGGTGTTCGAGCACGAAGATGATCGCCCGCTGACGCTGGAGATGATGCAGTCGCTGAAGTCGCGAGCCTATAGCGACTGGATTCAGGCGCGCCGCAACGAGAGCGACATTTCGTCGGATATTCCGCTGACGACGCTTCAGCGCGAGCAGAATCAGGCGAACAACTCGACGTTCCAGGCACCGGCTGATGCGCCGCTGCCGCCGACCGCGACGCCGGCTCCGTTGCCAACGGAAGATACCGGCACGCCGACGCAGTAACGCCGTCGAACCGGCGCGAGTGTGACTACTCGCGCCGGTTTACCTTATCCTGCCGGTGTCGCCTGATTGCTGGAGGGTAATCGTGGCGCGATGATCGATCCAGACCCTGAGATGCGATCTGGTCGTGGACCGCTGGCCGGCCAGCCTGCCAGCGTCTGGCCGGTGGCGCACGGTGCCGGGCGCACGGTGGGGATCGCGCTGCTCGTCCTTGAGATCCTGATCATCATCATTGCATTCTGGCGCTCGCAGTCAGCCGGTGGCGCAGCGCTCTGGATCCTCTGGCTGCTCATGCTGGCGATGGTTGCCGCCGCAGTTGGAACATCCTGGCTGCTGCGTGGTCTCAGTGGGCTTGTCTACGATCTGGACGACGAGAAGCTGACCGTCCACTGGATGGGACGCCCGCACGTCATCGCCCTCGCTGAGATCGTCGCCGTTGAATACGACCCGCATGTGCCGGTGAGTGCGTCGGGCTGGGAGCCGTTCTGGCCGGGGCTGAGTGTGGCGACCCATCGTCGTGCTGACGGCATCTGGCGCGTCTGGGCCACGCTCCCGCGCCGGAGCAGGGTGCGTATCCGCACGACGAGTGGCGGCGTGGAGATCTCGCCGCTGCGACCGATCCTCTTTCTGGTCGACATCGATCACCGGCGTGCGCGCCGCCCGGACATGCCGGCGAGCCCAGTAGAGCAGCCGGTGTTGCCGCGTCGCCGACCTGAGTCACCCCTCCGCCACGAAGAGCCGATTGTCGCAGAGGAAGAGCAGCTGCCGATTGCGCCGCCGCTCGATGAGCCTGTGCCGGTAGCCCGCGCCGGCCGCCAGAGTCCGTTCGTCTTCCTCTATCGTGATCTGTTCCGCGCGGGGCTGCTGAGTGATCGGTTGTCATCAAACCTGATTGCGGTTGGCGTCATCATTCCGCTCCTGATGGTCGCCTATCTCATCAGCCAGATGGAAGGCGTGCCCGATCCGGTTGCGTTGCACTGGGATGCGCTCGGTGAGATTGAGCACACTGGATCTCCCGCGGCGCTATGGCAGTTGCCGGTGCTTGCCGGGCTGATTCTGATTGGTAATACCGCGCTGGCAACGTTGCTGATGGCGGTCGATCGCTTTCTTGCGCGCCTGATCCTTGCGGCGACGCCATTCGTCCAGATCGTCGCGGCGATTGCATTGATCCGACTGGTCTCCTGATCCTGGCGCGAAGCCGCTCCCGATCCACGCGGGCATTGCTATACTGGCCAAACAACCTGCGGTCTATCAGGCCGTCAGTGACGGTTGGGGGGACATGGCTAATCTCATCACCGTCGGACGTGTACTCCTGCTTTTCGGCGCGATCGCGATGCTGTATAGCGAGAACTATGTCGCGATCTTCATCGCCGGTCTCATCATCGCTGTCGTTTTCGCCGGAGATGGCTTCGATGGCTGGGTTGCACGCAAGCGCGGATCGACATCCCGGCTGGGGGCTGTGCTCGACATTGCCGGAGATCGTGTTGTCGAAAATGCGCTCTGGGTCGTGTTTGCGCATCTGAGCCTGGTCGGCGTCTGGGCGCCGCTCGTCGTGCTGACGCGCTCCTTCACCGTTGATGTTATGCGCTCGGTCGCACTTGCTGAAGGCAAGACGCCGTTCGGTGACGAGACGATGGCGCGCTCGCGCATTACCTGGTTCCTGACCGCATCGCGCTTCAGTCGCACTGCGTATGGCTGGTCAAAGGCGCTCGGCTTCGTCTTTCTGGCCTGGTTGCTCGCCTGGCAGCTGCCCGACGCGGACGGCCGCTTCCTCAGCACCTTCTACGATCAGCAGGCGTTCCGTTTCGTCGGCTGGGTGCTGGTGTATGCATCGGTGGCGCTATGCGTCATTCGTGGACTGCCGGTGATTTACGACGCGATGTATTACCTGAAGGACCCGGACGATCGTCCGGAAACGCTTGATGCTCAGGTGGCGTCGTCCGCCGAGCGGGTCGAGCAGAGTGAGCCAGCTTAATTCGCGGTTCCTTGAGAAGCCGATCATCCCCCCACGGAAGCCGGAAAACCGTAAGCAGCGTTGGGGGATCGTCGCGGCGTGGCTGTTTGCCAACTTCACGCGCATTACGCCCACGCGGGTTGGCTACTGGCTTGCCGATCGCGTCGGCGATTTCGCGTACTGGCGCACGCGCGTCTACCGGCTGAACGTCATAGATAACCTGCGCCACGCCTACCGAGGCGAGCTGACCGAGCTGGCGCTGCGCGGACAGGCGCGGCGGACATTCCGGGTTTCGGCACGCAACTTCTGGGACCTCGGGAGAGTGCCGCACCTGTCCCGCGAAGACTTCAACCGCATGACGCGATTGCCCGAAAACGACTGGTCAATGATCGAAGCGCTGCACGCCGAGGGGAAGGGATGCATCATCCTCACCGGCCACTTCGGCGCGTTCGATTTCGTCGGCCAGACGCTGTTTGTCCGCGGTTACAACCCCTACGTCCTGACCTCGCCAACGGTCGGTGAGTTCGTCTATTCGGCGGTCTCGTGGCTGCGCAAATCGAAGGGCGCGCCAATCGAGGATATCTCCCCGGCGGCGATTCGACGGATGATGCGTGTCCTGCGGCAGGGCGGCTATGTCGGCTTTGTGGCCGACCGCGACTTCACCGACACCGGCGTGCCGGTCCGGCTCTTCGGCGAGATTACGACGCTGCCGGTCGGTGCGGTCCGTCTGTCCCGCGCGACCGGCGCGCCGATCGTCCCGGTCTTCGCCGAGCGCGATGACGACGGTGGCCGCGCCCAGCGCTACGCATTCCACATCGCCGACCCGTTCGTGATCGAGCGGACGGCCGATGAGCGCGCTGATGTCGAAGCCGGCATGCGTCGCATGGTTGAGACGCTTGAGCACTACATCTCGATGCGCCCGGAGCAGTGGGTGATGTTCCAACGGGTGTGGCCGGAAGAGACAAAGCGCCGACGGCTGATCGACATCCTCAAGGAGGAGGCCGACCGGCGCTTGTCGTCGGGGTCGGCAGATGCGTCATCGGCAGCGGCCGACCCCGAAGCGGACTAGCGGTAGTTAACGAACTGTAGCGGCGTCTCGAATTCTTCCGACTTCAGCATCTGGATGACCGACTGCAGATCATCACGGCTCTTCGCCGAAACGCGTACGAGGTCGCCCTGAATCTGCGGGGAAACCTTCTTGAACTCCGAGCGGATGCGCTTGCTCAGCTCCTTGGCGAACTCGTCGTTGAGCCCTTCGCGCAGCTTGATCGTCTGGCGCACCCGACCGCCAGACGCATCCTCTTCCTTCTGGTAGTCGAGGATCTTGAGCGACAGATTTCGGCGCAGGAGCTTGCTCTCAAGGATGTCGCGAACGGCGCGCAGAGACATCTCGGTGTCGGTCGAGATGACGAGCTGATTCGCTTCCTGGTCGATCGTCGTCTTGCTGTCCTTCAGATCGTAACGCGTGCCGATCTCGCGCATCGCCTGGTCGATCGCGTTGCGCAGCTCCTGATGGTCGAACTTGGAAACGATGTCAAATGAGCTATTTGAAGCCATGAATCTCCCTAACCTCCCTTGTACTCCACCTAAGCATGTCGTAATCGGTCGGCGGTAGCAACCATCGCGGCGCTGCGGCTCCTCTTGGCTTGGTCTGTGACATGCGATATTGTGCTCAGTATCCTGAGCCGCGCGGCCGACTGGCCGCTATTAGAAAAGGTGGGCGTATGGACGACCGCAAGACGATGTCGATCGAGTACTGCACCTCGTGAGGCTACCTGAAGAAAGCCGCCAGTCTGGCGGAACAGGTACTCGACAGCAACTCGGATAAGGTCAGCGAGCTGACTCTCACGCCGAGCTCCGGTGGTGTCTTTGAGGTCATGCTCGGTAACGACCTGATCTACTCCAAGAAGGCAACCGGCAAGTTCCCCGAGCCACAAGACATTCTGAACAAGGTCAAGTCAGGCTAGCGCCGCGGTATTGTGTATCCAAACGCAGCGTCGGATCGTCGTGTCCGGCGCTGCGTTTCTGTGTGCTGGTTGCCTCAGATGTGCACTCCGTTGATACTGTCGCTGCCGATGATGTCAGCAAATCGGGATGGGGAGGACACGTCATGGCGCGACCACTGAAGATCGGGTTCATCCTGCCGCAGATCGAGGGACGCCGCGAAGGCACGACTCCGGGATGGACCGACATTCTGGAGGCAGCGCAAACCGCGGAAGCGGTCGGCTTCGACTCGCTCTGGATCGTCGATCATCTGCTCTATCAGTTCGGCGCAGACGATCCGCCGCGCGGCATCTGGGAGTGCTGGACGATGCTGGCCGCGCTGGCTGCCACGACGAAGACGGCAGAACTCGGCACGCTGGTGACCTGCACCGGCTTCCGTAATCCGGCGCTGCTGGCCAAGATGGCCGATACCGTTGATGAAATCAGCGGTGGGCGTGTGATCCTCGGGCTGGGCGCAGGCTACTTTGAGCTGGAATATCGCGCGTTCGGCTTCCCTTACGATCACCGGGTCGCGCGCTTCGAGGAGGCGCTGCGCATCATCGCTCCGCTGCTGCGCGAGGGTAAGGTCGACTTCACGGGCACGTACTCTTCCGCCGAACAGTGTGAGCTGCGCCCGCGCGGACCCAGACCGAATGGCTTGCCGATCCTGATCGGCACGCGCGGCCCGCGGATGCTGCGCCTTACCGCCGAGCACGCCGATGCCTGGAATGGCTGGCTGGTGCGCGGTCCGAGTACTCCAGACGCGATCCCACCGCTCCGGGAGGCGGTTGATGCCGCGTGTCGTGAGGTCGGTCGCGATCCGGCGACGCTGGAGCGGACGGCGACGGTCATGGTCGATCCGCGCCCCGGCATCACGCCGGTGCCGAACGGCCCGCTCGCTGGAGACCCCGAAGAGATCGCCGAAGCGCTGCGTGGCTTCGCGCGCGAAGGCATCTCGCACATTCAGTTCGCTTCGCGCGTGACGAACGCAGCAGGCGTCGAGCAGTTCCGCCCGATCCTTGAGGCGCTTGATCGCGGGTAAGCGGGTTGGTGCGGTGCGATAGGTGGAGGCAACGGGTGTTTGCCATTCGGGCGTTGCTGGCATCGAAACGGGCGTATGCGATACGCCCCTACCTCGGATGCACGGCGCACCTGATGGCACATGCTGCGGGACTGCAGGCAGCCACGAAGATGTTGGGGGGCGTATCGCATACGCCCGGTCAGCACACGGGCGGCACGCGTGGCAACCCTCTCTTGCGGACGCCCTAGTTTGCCTCAATCACGCGGCTCGTCATGGCAAGGTTCGCAGCTGTCGCCCCGACAGGTCTGGCGTGTCCGAATATTTCCTGTACGCCAGTCGCGACGAAAGCCGGCGGATGGTTCGCGCCGGCTTTCGTCAGGTGGTGGGGATGGTGGAGAGTTCATGTTTCAGGG
>JBDHWD010000051.1:0-18996 GCA_039810005.1 Thermomicrobiales bacterium
GACAGCGCGAGCGCTGTCCCTACGAATGCGTAGGCAGTGTCTCTCTCCCGTCAGCTAGCCAGCAGGCGACGCACGGCGATGCCGAGACGACGGACGCCTTCGGCGATGGTGACGGCGTCGGGGCTGGGGTACGACAGGCGCAGGCCGCGGTGTGGAGTCGGGCTGGGATAGAAGCAGGAGCCGGGCAGGAATCCGACGCCTTCGTCCACGGCCAGCGGCAGCAGATCGTCCGAGTTGTAGCCTTCCGGCAACGTTACCCAGAGGAAGAACCCGCCCTGTGGGTGCGTCCAGGTGACGCCCTCCGGCATCTCGCGCTCCAGCGCTGCCAGCAGCGCATCGCGGCGTTCGCGGTAGAACGTGCGAGCGGCGATCATGTGGTTGTCGAGCCAGCCGCCTTCGATCGTGCGAGTGACGGCGCGCTGGACGAAGCGGTCGGACATCATGTCGGCCGCCTCCTTGGACCACTCGGCGAGCTGCCGGATCTGCTCCGGCGCGACCATCCAGCCCATGCGCAGGGCCGGCGCGAGTGTCTTGGAGAACGTGCCGAGGTAGATGACATCCTCGTCCAGCGCTCGCAGCGGTGGAATCTGCTCCGGTGTGAAGTAGATGTCGCCATACGGATCGTCCTCGACGACCGCGACGTTTGCAGCCCGCGTCATCGCGAGGATCTTGCGGCGGCGTTCGTCGGGGATGGTCGTGCCGGTCGGGTTCTGGAACGTCGGGATCGTATAGAGCATCTTCGGGCGCGGCTCCTGCTGGAGTAGCGGCTCGAGCTCCTCCGGGAGCAGACCGTGCTCGTCGGCTGGTGCGATGCGGTAGCGGATCTCGAACGCGTCGAACGCCTGCATCGCACCGAAGTAGCTCGGCCCCTCGATGATGACGATATCGCCCGGATCGAGCAGCGCGCGTCCGACGAGATCGAGTCCCTGCTGCGAGCCGTTGGTGATCAGGATGTGGCTGGCGTCGGTCGAGACGCCGCGCCGAGCCATGCGGGTGGCAATCTCCTCGCGCAGTGGCAGGTGGCCTTCGGTCTCGCCGTAGGAGAGGGTTTGGCCGGGATCTTCCCAGGCATCGGCGTGCGCCTGGCGCAAGCGAGTGATTGGGATCTGTTCCAGCGCGGGAGCGCCATTGGAGAGATAGATGAGTCCCTCGGTGGCCCACATACGCTCGATGCCCGGAGGGTTCGCCTTCAGCCAGCCGTGAATGTCCGGCGCCCTCTTCGAGACGATCCGATCCCAGTTCATCTGCCCCCCACCTCTATGCCGTCGTCCACCAACTCAATCTCAAGCCGTTTGTTGATGCGCCCCTTCGACCGCGTGCCGATGACGCGGATGCCTCCGACCTCCTGCGTGTTGTGGACGTGCGTACCGCCGTCCGCTTGCAAGTCCAGCCCTTCGATCTCAACGATGCGAACCTCGGTGATCGATTCGGGGAGCAGGTTGATCTTGGTCCGGATCAGGTCGGGGATCTGAAAGGCTGCCTCGCGCGGCAGTGATCGCCAGCTGACGGCGCGGCCGTCGCGAATCACACTGTTGGCGACTTCTTCGATGTGCGATACGCGCTCGCTCGACAGATCTTCCAGCTCGAAGTCCATCCGCGCCTTGTCGGTGCCCATGTTGCCGCCAGTCACCAGCGCGCCGAACTCGCGGAAGACGACGCCGCAGAGGACGTGCAGGGCCGTGTGCGTGCGCATTAGCCGGTAGCGGCGCTCCCAGTCAATGACACCATGCACCTCGCAGCCGACCGTTGGCGGCTCGGCACCCTCTTCCAGCGCGTGAACGACATCGCCGCCGCGCTTGCTGACCTTCGTGACATGCCAGAAGCGGTCGCCGCTCGCGATCGTCCCGGTGTCGTGCGGCTGTCCGCCGCCGGTAGGGTAGAACGCCGTCTGATCGAGTACGACGCCGTCGTCATCGACAGCGGTGACTGTCGCGCTGAACTCGCGCAGGTAGGAATCATCGAGATGCAGCAGTGTGGTCATCTGGGTATTCCGAATCTGGCTGGCGATCGTCGCACGACATGCGTCGACCGCCCGAGGGCGGCCGACGCTGCTGATTATCGGGACGACGAGACAAAACTGTCAAGCGATATGCACGCCGCACCATTCCAGGATGGTCGCTCCGATGACCTTAGCTGTCGGAACAAGCGAATCGAGATCGAGCCACTCGTCGGCGGCGTGTGCGCCGGACCCGCCCGGACCGTAGCAGAAGACCGGGATGCCGGCGTAGATGTTGAAGTTGCGCATGTCGGTCGTGCCGGCCAATGAACGCGGCGCAAGCTCCCCGCCGCGCAGTGCCAGATGGTGCCGCGCCAGCGTCTCCAGAATCGGCTCTCCCGGCTCAACGACCGACCCCGGGCTCTGGAAGCCGTACCACTCGACCGTCGGCGGGTGCTGGCTCAGCCACTCATCGCGCTCGACGGCGTGTTCGATCGCTGCGTGGACACGGGCGCGCGTGTCCTCAACGGTGACGCCCGGGTACATCGACAGGCGGCACTCGATCGTGCAATCGCCGGCAACACTCGACGGCCAGTCGCCGCCGCGGATGACGCCGATGTTGAGGTTGATCGGATGATGGACGTGCTCGTAGGCCGGATGGCTCTCGGTGTTCAGTTCGGCATCGAGCGCGCGAAGCTGCTCGATGATCGGGATCATGCGATAGATCGCGTTGACGCCCGACCAGGCGACGGCTGCGTGCGCCGTCTGGCCAAGCACGGTGACCCGGAACCAGGTGACGCCGACGTGCGCTGCGATGTACTCGCCATCAGTCGGCTCGGTGATGATCGCCGCATCGGCGCGGTAGCGCGTCGAGTCTGCGCCGTCGCGGAAGCGTCCGGCCAGCGCGCCGTTGCCGGTGCATTCCTCCTCGATGACGCTCTCGACGATCAGGTCGCCTTCGAGCTGGATGCCGAGGTCGCGGATGACGCGCGCCAGGAAGAAATTCAGCGCCGTGCCGCATTTCATGTCGTATGCGCCACGCCCGTACATCCGGCGTCCCTCGATCGATGCCGCCCACGGGTCGCGCGTCCAGTTCACGTTCGGCTCGGAGCTGACGACATCGATATGGCCGTTGAGAATCAGCGACTTGCCGCCACCCGCGCCGGGGTAGACAGCGGTGACGTTCGGGCGCTCGGCGAACGGCACGCCGCTGTTGCCTGCACCCGGCAGATCGAGGACTGAGTCGTCGAGGTCCCAGATATCCGGCTCGACGCCACCCTCACGAACGTAGCGCGCGACGATGTCCTGCGCCTCGCGCTCGTTGCCCAGCGTTGATTGTGCCCGGACGAGATTCTGGATGAGCTCGATCAGCTCCCCTTCGCGCTTCTCAAGCTCGTCGAAAAGGCGCTGCTGTGCCTGTTGCAAATTACTCATGACATCCTCCAAGTTCCATCGTTGGCCTACGGAGAGAATACAGTCTTTCGTCGACGTGCTTGCCTCGCTGGCATGGAGAGGGTATCGTCAGCCGCGGTCCGCCTGCCGGACGGACGCCCAAAATCCGCACGACCGACGATGGATGAGGCAGCCATGGAATTTGCAGATGTCGTCCGTAAGCGCCGGATGGTCCGCCACTTCAAGCCGGACCCGATTAATCCCGAGATCATTGATTCGCTGATGCGGCTGGCGCAGCGCGCGCCGAGCGCCGGCTTCACCCAGGGGCAGTCGTTCATCATCGTGACCGACCCGGAGATGCGTAAGGCCGTCGCCCGCTGCTGCGGCGAGGACGAGAACTACACGACCACCTTCGGACACCCGTGGATCTCCGAAGCGCCGGTACAGGCGATCCCCTGCGTCAGCGAGGCGGCCTACCACCGTCGCTATCAGGAGTCGGACAAGATTGAGGACGATGGTAGCGAGATCGAGTGGCCCGTCCCGTTCTGGTTCATCGACATCGGCTGCTCGGTGCAGAACCTGCTGCTTGCCGTCGTCGATGCCGGTCTCGCGGCCGGCTACGCCGGCATCCCGGATACGGCGGGGCTCAAGGCGCTACTTGGCATCCCCGACGAAGTGACGCCGGTTGGCGTCATCCCGATCGGCTACCCGGATCAGGACATCCCATCGCCATCACTGAAGCGCGGGCGCCGCTCGCTGGACGATTTCGTGCATCGCGAGCGCTGGTAGCCCCTCTGCCAAGCCAGGGAGTACACCACGATGATTGAAGAAGACTGGCTGCCGAAGCCGGCCAGCCCGGAATCGAGCGGTATCGAGTTGCGCGTTGCGCCGGTCATCCCGATGCCATCGGACATGGGTGGTAGTGGTGAGGTGCTGCTGCTGGCTGCCTTTGGCAGTGCGACACTGCCGAACGGCGAAGTGCGCAAGGGCGAGAGCCTCCAGCAGGCTGCGCGCCGGATCGCGCTGACCTCAGTCGGCGCGGTTGTCCGGCCCGAGCGCATCGTCTATCTCGTTGAGCAGGCCGGTCGGCAACTCATGGTCTGCGTCCTTTGCGCGCTGGAGGACGCTGACGACGTCGAAAGCAAGCCGGGGGCGCGCTTCGTGCGTGTGAGCACGGACACCGATCTGGAGCCTGCGGCACTTCGCGAGCTCCTGATCGAGGATGGTTTGGGCGGCTTCGTCCGCTCGTGCGCCTGGGTGATCTCGTCGTTCGACGACAGTGGCCGCCCAGCCGCAGATGTCCGCTGGTAACAGCTCTGGCACTCTGACACGACACCCGTGCCCTGGCTTGAAAGGAAACCACCTGATGGTTGCCCAACGTCGCCGCTTCATTGCGTTTGCCGCCGGCCTGACCCTGATGCTGCTCCTGGCGGCTTGCTCGGTCGGTGGTGACGACAACACCCCAACTGCGACGACCGCATCGTCCGAACCGACGGCGAACGTGACAGCCGAAACCGAGGCATCGCCGACCAAGGCGGAAGCCTCGCCAGAAGCGGCTGCATCGCCGACGAGAAGCGCATCCCCGACCGCCGAGGCGTCGCCGACACGCAGCGCGTCGCCAACGGCGACGGTCGAAGCATCGCCGACGGAAACAGCGGTGCCAGAGTCCGCCATCGGCGAGATCGTCCAGCTCGACCCCAACCAGGTGCCGAACTTCACGCTGGCGATCAAGATTCAGGCGACTGGCATCGGTGGCCCCGGCGACGCGACGATCGACTATCAGATCGAGCAGTCCGCGACGGATCGGTTCCATCTCAAGGCCGACAATAGCGGCACCCAGCTGGAGCTATGGAAGATCGGTGATGAGTCGTACATCGCCCAGGCTGGCGGCGACCCCGCGCCGCAGCCGGAGGGAACCGACACGACTCTGTTCTCACCGTCCACGTTCCTGCAGCTCGTGCCGAACGTCGCATCCGATACGAACGCACAGGATCTCGGCACTGAGACGATCGACGGTCGGACAGCCGAGCACCGTCGCGTCACCGCTGAGACGTTTCTCCAGCAAGCGTCCTTCCTCGGTGGCGCGGCCGTCACCAATCCGGAAGGCGAGCTTGACATCTGGGTCGACTCGGAGCTGAAGACGCCGCTGAAGATGGAGGGTGACCTCAGCTGGACCACCGCTGATGGCGGCGACGGCAAGTTCGCCATCGACTACCAGCTCACGCAGATCGGCTCGACGCCGGAAGTGCAGGCACCGGCGACGCAGTAGATGGAGCCTACCGCAATCAGTGTATGTAGGGGCGTATTGCATACGCCCGGCTGGATTAGCACTCGCTCGGAGTGACCTGGAGGGCATCGTCAACCCCGCCGGCCAGCACACCCCACATGGTCGCGCTTTTGGCCGGGCGTATGCGATACGCCCCTACATGGTCGACATGGATCGCTCCGATATCCTGTTTATCTGCGCAGGAGCGTAGCCAATGTGGCGGTTCCTGCCTACAACCCATAATGCGCGTCAATCTCACGCTGCCAGGCATTAATCCGCCCAGCCTCAACGTCAGCAACCGCGACCGAGGAGCCTGCTACGGATGATTCGCTGATGGCGAACGCTGTTGCCAGGTCGCGCAAGCCTTCTGCGCCGCTCGTCTCCGGCTGTCCGCCGGTGCGGATCGCATTGAGCCAGTCAAGATACGCCAGCCCGAACGCGTCGGTGACGCCGTGGGGCGTGGCGGCTGCGTGCTCCTCTGGCGTCGCGCGCTGCTCGAACAGGTCGGCGATGTTAACGCGCGTGCCGTCGTCGCGCACGATGGTCGTGCCGTGGATGCAGCCGCGCGAGCCGTAGATCGCCATGCCGCCGGGCAGCCCGATAGGTGCGCCGTGTCCTGCCCAGGTGAACGAGATCGTCCCGACCGCGCCGGACTCCATCGCGACCAGCGCGAAGAATGCGTCATCGACGTCTGCTGTCGTCGAAGCCGCGACGCTGGGCGGCGCAGCAGGACGACGGACGCGCTGCGGCTCGAAGGTGCGGGTGATTGCTGAGACGCGCTCAACATCGCCGGCCAGGTAGCGCAGCCGGTGCGCGATGTGGACGCCGATATCGAGCGCCGGACCAGCCCCGGCCTCGGTTTTGTGGTGCCGCCACGGTGTGTCGGCAACGATGATGTCGGGTGACCACTCCTCGGTTCCGATCGACACGGACGCGATCATCTGCACGTCGCCGATCTCGCCACGCTCGATCGCCCAGCGTGCCTGCCGCAGCGCCGGTGCGTAGCGCACCATCTCCATCACGCCGAGCGTCAGTCCGGCCTTCTCAGCCGCGTCGACCATCGCTCGTCCGGCGCGGATGGACACGGCCAGCGGCTTTTCGACCATGACGTGCCGCCCGTCGTCGAGGCACTGCACGGCTATCGAGTGGTGCAGCGGCAGTGACGCGGTGATCGTGACCGCGTCGACTGTGCCGGACGCCAGCATCGTGGCGACGTCGGGATAGACCTCAGCCTCGACATCGTCCTGAAAGTCGCTGATGTAGCGGTGCGGCGCGGCCAGTGAATCGCTCGGGTTCAGAGAGACTGGCGGGCGGGGCGGCGGACCCTCGCCACGCTTGCGAAAGCGGTGCGCGTCGTCGGGATCGCGCGCCACGAGCGCCGTCACCCGAAAGTCGTCGATGCCAGCCTCGCGGAGCGCGTGCAGCCCACGCAGGTGCGCCGGCAGGATACGCCCACAACCGACCACGCCGATCCGAATCGGGTCCGCCATATGCTGCGCCCTTCGCTGACGTTCATTGTTCGATGCCGCCATCCTACGTGACGTGCCGCTCGCGGTCATCCCCCGCTGCGTTGTTGCACGAGACATCCACGCACCATTGCATCGCTGCGGTGTCGGCCGGCACAAAGCCGATTGTGCGGAAACGGTGGTCGCGTGTCAGCGGTTCCGAGACGAGCCGGAATGTCAGCGTCCCTGCCCTCGGTACCCGCAGGCGAATGGGGACGAGCGCGCGCTGCGAGATCGCCGCTAACGGCTGCTGCAAGGCCATCTCCCAGTAGTGCCGGAACAGGGGTAGCGGCAGCAGCTCTGTGAGAATGTCGGCCTGCCACGGCTCGGCTCCGTACTGCCGCATCTCGTAGCGCAGCGTCTGGATCAGCGCCGGAAAGAAGCTATCGGGGTCGGCGACGCGGTCAGGCAGCGTTGAGGCTGGATCGAACCAGGCAGCCGGCAGCGATCGGCCGGCCAGCCCACCAAGCGTCGGGTCGTCGGCGACGATGCCGAACATGCGTGGGACAAGCCGATTCCAGCTCATCAGGCGATGCAGGCAGTCGAGCAGGTAGGCCGGGAATGGTGTCGCGAGCAGATCAGGGGCGATCTCGGCTCGCGCCCATTCGCACTCTGCCTCGGTGGGCGGGAGCGTCGGCAGCGCGTACCCGTACTGCGCCAGGACGAGGCGGCGCTCGCTGTGGCGCGCGTCGAGCGCTGCGAGAATCCGCTCGACCGTCTCCCGTGTCGGCTGGGCGACCTTGCCGGCTTCGACGCGCTGAAGATAGCCGGTGCCAAGACCGGCCTCGGCCTCGACCCATAGCTGGGTTTGCTTCGCGGCGCGACGCAGGGCGCGAATGAGATCGCCGCCGGCGCATAGGCCCGTCCAGCCTTCATCAAGTGTCAGGTCTCCGTCAGGGTGTGGCTGTTGTGTCGTCAGGTCCTCCGGCATCGCCCACCACCAGCTCCGACGAATTCGACTCCGATGACGATGACCGCGTGCGGATCGCTACCTAGCATGGTGCGCAGGTGATCTCGATGCGTCAAGAACCGATCTGGAGCCGGGACAGGTGGATATTACGACCACTGGCGACCTGAACATCCCCAACGAACAAACCGACCGCCGATTGCTGCGCGACGGGTTCGTCGCGATGGTGCCACTCTGGTCGGGCGCGATACCGACCGGCATCGCCTTCGCCGTCGCAGCACACAACACGGGACTGTCGTTCATCGAGATTCAGGCGATGAGCCTGACGGTCTTTTCAGCTGGTGCGCAACTGGCCGCGCTGGCGGTCGTCGCCGATTCGCCATCGCTCGGGGCATACGCGCTGGTTGTGGTCACGATCAACATTCATCTGGTGCTGCTCGGTGTTGTCGCCGGTCGCTCGAATCGATTGTCGCATTGGCGCAAGGTGCTGGTCGCGACATTCCTGACTGACAGCTCGTTCGCCATCTCGGCGCGTGAAGGCGTGATCCGCTGGCAGGTGCTGCTGGGTGCCGGGTTGAGCATGTACGTCGGCTGGAACATCGGAACGCTCATGGGTGCGCTAGCTGGTGGAGCGGCATCGCGTCTGCCCTCTGAGCAGCTTGCCCTGGTCGCACCGCTGACGTTCCTGGCCGTGCTCGCCCCTGTCATCCGCACCTCCCCGGCGCTGGTGACGTTGCTGGCGGCAGGGGCCACGATGCTCCTTCTCACCGGCACCGTGCCTGTCGGTGTTGCGCTGCTCGCTGCCGCGGTCATCGGCAGTGCAGCAGGGAGCTGGTGGGATGCGCGAGTGCGAGACAGGGTGGTGGCTGGATGACGACGGCAGCCATGATCGTCATGGCGGTGGCGCTGTTCGCGGTGCGCCTCAGTGGCTTCGTGCTGTCGGGTGTCGGCCTGCCGCCGCCGATCGAGCGCAGCCTGCGGTTCACGCCGATCGCCGTCCTTGCTGCAGTGACAGTGGCCATCATCAGCGGGGCCGGCCGCCCCGACACCATCGGCTTTACCGCCCTCGCCGCTGGTTCGATTGCTGCCTGGCTGACTCGCAAAGTCTGGATCTGCCTCGCGGTGGGGATGCTGGTGGCGGTTGTAGGCAGCGCGATTATGTGAGCGAGGCCGGAATGCGCTTGTCCGAACACACAACTCATCAAATGAGGGTCAGTATCGCTGTGACTACCAATCCGACGGAACGTGTCTCTGAACGGGCGTATGCGATACGCCCCTACAAGGCTATCGTCAGCGGCAGCGGCAATGAAATCGACGTTCCCTGGCGGTCGGCGAGCAGCCCTGCCTCAAGAATCTCCTGGGTGTCGCGGCCGACTTCCGGGCTGACGAGCCCGTCGATGGGGTTGCCGTCGTCGAGGCGAGCCAGCAGGTAGCCCATCGCCGTCTCTTCGCCGGTCGGCAGCGGCGGCACGATGATGGGTTCGCCCTGCGGTGTGTCGGCTGCGTAGCGCAGCAGTCGTGGTGGCGCGGCACTGGTGCGCGGCAGGACGACGAGGCTGGCCTGTGCGCCGGAGATAATCGGCCCCGGCTGCGGCACTGGTCCTGCCGCTGTCCAGGTGGCCTCGATGACCGCCATCGCACGGGGATAGCGCAGCGTCAGGACGGCGTTGTCATCGACCGCGATATCGTCGGTACGCAGGCGTCCGATTGTGGCCTGCACCCGGCTGGGCATGCCGAGCAGCCAGCGCGCCATCGACGTGCCGTAGCCGCTGTAGTCCATGTACGCGCCAGCACCGTTGCGCTGTGGATCGTAGAGCCACTCGGCAAAGTCGCCCGAGACACCGAACGCGCGCGGGCCGGCGTGGCCGCCACGGAACGTGAAGCGCGTGATCTCGCCGATTGCGCCAGCGCGGGCCATCGAAAGCGCCGCGCGGATGGCAGGGTTCCAGGCGGTCGGCCAGTTGACCATCAGTGGCACGTTGGCCAGGCGGCAAGCGACGACCATCCGGTCAGCGTTCGCGAGGCGATTCGCCATCGGCTTCTCGACCATCACGGCAGCGCCCGCGCTCGCCGCCTGCTCGACGAGGTTAGCGGCGGCTGCGTTGTCGGTGAAGATGAGCGCCGCCTCTGGTCGCTCGCGTTCGATCAGGGACGCGGCATCGTCGTAGAGCCGAATCGCACCGTGCGTGGCAGCGGCCTGCTCGCGGAGGTGGGCGCGCGGCTCGGCGACCGCCACCTCAACATCGTCGCGCTGCACAAGTTCTGTCAGGTGCGTCCAGACATGGTCATGCGTCAGACCGAGAATGGCGATGCGGCGTGGCACGGCTGGCTCCGTTTCGCGTCACCCAGTCCTCAGTCGCCGGAACGCACTTTGGCGCGAATGATCGAGCCGACAACGAGGATGAGCACCACTGCGATGATTTGCCCGCCCATGATAACGCGATTGACGTCAATGGCCGGCTTATAGGTAGCAGTGCCGTTGCGGATCTCGAAGACGCCGATGCCCTTCGCATTCATGCCGAAGCCACCGCCGCCGTCGTCGTTCTGGCCAGTGCCGGCTCCCGCACCACCGGCGACGCGGGCAACCGGGACGATGATCGTGTCGCCATCGCGGATCGGCTCACCGAACACGCGCTGAACGGTCATAGTGTCTCTCGCGCGGTCCAGGATTTCCTTGGCTTGCATGGCGCGAACCTTTCTCTTGGGTCAGACGGTCAATCCGGCGGCGCAGCGGCGCGCAGCAACTCCAGGAGACTGGCGGCCGTCTCGTCTGCCGTCACTGCCCGGACGACAACCTCATCGAGGATCGGCTCGAAGGCAGCGATCTCGGGCTGAAGGCCCGCAGCATCGGTGCCCTGAATGACGGCGTCGTGAGCTGTCTTGCCGACTGCGGCGAGCTGCTCGGCGTACACGCCACCGGCAGCGAAGTGGTCGATCTCAGCGTTCATCGACGCCACTGCCTGCGGCATCAGAGCGCAGCGGACGTAACCGCTGGTGAATGGCTGCGGCCTTCCGGCACGTTGCGCAGCGTCGTAAACTGCCGTGCGGGCCTCGATCGCTGTCTCCGGCACCGGCCAGTTGAAGAGCGCGCCGTCGGCGATCTCACCAGCCAGCGCGCGCATTTTCGGCCCGGTCGCCGCGATGATGATCGGGACATCGATGCGCGGGCGCAGCGCTTCAATCGTCTCGCGAATCGCGCGCAGCGGCCGTGCAGCGCCGCCGGTGCCCAGCCCGATCGTCAGGCGATCCAGCGGCAGCTGGAGCCGGTCGATCTCGCGCAGGATGTCGTCGGCAGAGCGCCGCCGGACGCCCAGCACGCCGGTGTAGAGCCGCAGTGTCGTTGTCGCTCTGGCTGCTGCCGCCAGCACCTCCAGCCCATCGCCACCGGGGATATCGTTCGTCCACAGCGACGAATAGCCGCTACGCTCGGCCTCGGCGGCGACCTGCGCGACAACGTCGAGCGGCGTCGTCGAAATGATTCCGAATCCACGCCCCATTTACTGCCCTCCTACCGGAGGTGCGCAGGCGCGCAGCAGCTCAAGGATGCTCTCGGCGCTGTCATCGGCGGTGATCGCGCGGACGACAACCTCGTCCAGCACCTCTTCGTGCGCCGCAATGCCGGCCTGCAGGACATCGGCGCGGTCGCTATTGACGGTCGTGCCGCGCGCATCGACGCCCATGCGCTGGAAATGCGCCGCGTACTTCGGGAAGCTGCCGTAGCGGCCGGACTCCTGCGCCAGCCGTTCCTCGGCCTGCGGGAGTAACGCGCAGCGGACGAACGCCATCAGTGCCGGGCGAGGACGTCCGCGCTCGGACGCAGCGGCAGTCACCCAGGTGCCGGCTGTCTCAGCAAAGCTCGGCGTCAGCCAGTTGAACAGGACACCCTCGGCTGCTTCGCCGGCCAGCGCCGACATCTTTGGTCCGAGCGCGCCAACGATGATCGGCGCGCTGACCAGCCCGTGCAGCTCCTCGACGCCGCTCCGCACCAGCGCCAGGCCCTTCGAGTCGCCGCCCGAGCCGACACCGAGCCACAGCCGATCCTGCGGCAGATCGAGCCGCACGACATCCTCAGCGATTGACTTGGCTGGGCGGCGGTCGAGCGCGACGACGCCAACCCCGAGTCGGATGCGCTCGGTCACGCTCGCCGCGGCAGCCAGAGCTGCCAGCCCGTCTGCGCCGGGGGTGTCGTTCACCCAGAACGACGTATATCCGTGAATTTCCGCTTCCCGCGCGACGGCGCGTGTAACGTCGTGCGCAACGGCGGCTGCGATCGCAAAGCCACGTCCCATGTTTGCCTCCCTGTTTCGTTGTGGCGGCCAGCATCGTGAATGACCGGCTCCAACATGGTATGACACTTGCGTCCACAACAAACGACGAAGACGACGCATTCCGGGAGGGCAGGGGGATGGCGCGGGAAAGTTCCGCTCAATCTCAGGGCAAAATTCCAGCGACGATGCTGGCCAAGCGCACACTTCAGGAGTTCAAGAAGGATGATGTGCCGGAGATTGCGGCCGGCGTTGCGTACCACGCGATCTTCGCGATTCCGCCGCTGATCGCGCTCGTTATTGCGCTTGCCGCGCTGCTCAATCAGATTGCCAATGTGCCGATTGCCGACCGCCTCGTTGATCTGATCAACGAGAACGCGCCAGATCAGACGCGCCAGTTGCTGCTGGAACTCGTCAATGGTGCCGTGAAGCAGGTGGGCGGCGGCGCGGCGTTGTTCGGCGTTATCCTGACAGCCGGCATCGCGCTCTGGTCCGGCTCGAACGGTATCTCGACGGTCATGAAGGCCTTCAACCGTGCGTATGATGTCACCGAAGATCGCGGCTTCGTCCGCCTGAAGCTAACTGCCATCGGCCTGACGCTCGTCGTTGGCGTGCTGGTTATCCTCGCCTTCGCAATGCTGGTTTTCGGCAAGCCCATTGGTGACGCAGTCGCGGGCTGGCTTGGGCTGGGTCAGGTCTTCGATATTGTCTGGTCGATCGTGCAGATCGCTGCGCCAATCATCTTCATCATGTTCGTGCTGGCGCTGCTGTTCTACTTCGCGCCGAACGTCAAGCAGTCGTTCCGCTGGGTGTCGCCCGGCGCAGTATTCGCGACGGTCGCCTGGATCGGCCTGCTCTTCGGCTTCCGCTTTTACACGTCATTCGCGAATCCGGGCAGCGCCTACGGCACCGTAGGCAGCGTCGTCGTCCTGATGTTCTTCCTCTATGCCAGCTCGATCATCTTCATTACCGGCGCAGAGGTGAATGCCGTCATCGCCCGTGCGCACGATCCCGAGACGGTGCGCGACCTGGCCCACAACCTGCACAAGGTCGAATCGCCGCTGGACGAGCTCGCGGCTCGCCAGGCAGCCCGCCAGATGGACGCACGCGAGGGCACCCACATCACTGATGGCATGTCGACGCCGATCCTCGCCGCCCCGCCGCCCGAGCCCGCAGCTGCCGCGAAGTCGAGCAAGCCGGGTGCGCTGACACGCATCGTCACCAGCATCTCGACCCTTGCCGTCGGCCTCGGCCTCGCCTGGTTCAAGCGTTCGCGCGAGAAGAAGCAGCAGCGGAGGGCGTAGAGCTAGCGGCAGTGAGGCCCGCAACACGTTGGTACGGACGGGACCCGGCCTGTCCTCGCCGTGAGGCGACTCCCCCGCGTCGAATGGCTGGGATCTCGACACATCTCCACCACGTCGATCGTCGGCGTGTAGGGGCGTATTGCATACGCCCGTTTGGCATCGTGGTCCGATCGATCGGCAGCCGCACTCGCCGGGTGCCCATGTTGGATGGTCGTATTTCTGGCCGGGCGTATGCGATACGCCCCTACATGTACACGACCGCAACACACGTGGATGACTCACGCATGGCCAGCCATCCTTGACCGGAATCTCAACGCTTGCACCGCGCGTCCGGCTCCCGATTGATCGATGCGGGGGAGATCGCCTCACGGCGATGGACAAGCCGGGGCACGTCCGTTCGGAGGGATAGACGGCGGCTCGCTCGGCGATGTGCTGCACTCGCCTCCCCACTCGTGACGCTGGCTCGGCGGGGGTGTTGTCATCAGCGGTGGTATCCTTCGCGATTGTGTCCCCTCGGGATACGATGCAGGACTGGATGCCGAGGTGGAGCCAACGGCATGACGTCGCGTCATGGCTTGAGGCGCATTGCCTTCGTAGCGGAGCAACACGATACGCATGCGCTCGTGGCGATTCTGGGTCGGAATCTTCGTAAGTCTCTTCTTCATCTACTTCGCGCTGCGCAATCAGGACTTCGGCCACATCTGGCAGGCCCTGCGCGAGGCCGATTACCGCTGGGTCCTGCCCTCGTTCGTCCTCTATTTCCTTGGTGTCGCAGTGCGCTCGGTGCGTTGGCACTATCTGCTCCGATCTGTGAGCGATATTGCGCCCCGGCGCCTGTTTCCCATCGTCGTCATCGGCTATATGGCGAACAACATCTTGCCGTTCCGCGCTGGCGAGGTCGTGCGCTCCTATGCGCTATCAGCGCGTTTCGGCATCCGCAAGTCGTCCTCGTTGGGCACGATCGCGATCGAGCGCATTTTCGATGGCTTCACGATGCTGCTGTTCATCGCCGTCGCGTCGCTCTCGATTGCGCTGACTGGCGATCTGCGGACGATTGCGCTGATCGCGCTGGTGCTCTTCCCGGTCCTGATGATCGGCCTCGCGGTCATCGCGCGTTCCGACTCCTTGCGCGAGTCTCTCGTCGGCCTCGGCATCCGATTACTGCCGGAGCGGATCGGCCTGCGTGCCGAGTCGCTGGTGCGCTCGTTTGTCGATGGCCTGGGCATCCTCAATCGGCGGCAGGACTTGATTGGCGTCAGCCTGACGTCGATCCTGGCCTGGCTGCTGGAAGCCTCGATGTATCTGCTGATCGCGCAGGGCTTCAACCTCGATCTGTCACCGGCAGCGATTCTGATGGTGACCGCGGTCGCGAATCTCGCCACGCTTATCCCCAGCTCGCCCGGCTACGTCGGGCCGTTCGAGACCGGCGTGCTGCTCGTGCTGAACGGCGCGCTGGGCATCGCCCGGCCGCTGGCGCTCTCCTACGCGATCGTTGTCCACGCGGTGCTCTATTTCCCGGTGACTCTGTTGGGACTCATCTACTGGTGGCGTGAGAGCTTCTCGTGGCGTGAGGCGCGGGCAGCGGAAGAGGCGGTTTGAGTCGTTGGATACAGACATTCTCCGGGCGATTGTCCTCGGCATCGTCCAGGGTCTGACCGAGTTCTTGCCGATCTCATCGTCGGCGCACCTCATTATCGTGCCGTGGCTGTTCGGCTGGGAGCCGTTTGGACTGTCGTTTGATGTCGCAACGCACCTCGGCACGCTTATGGCGGTGCTCGTCTACTTCCGCTACGACCTGATCGCGATGATCCGCGGCGTCCTGACCAGCCTGCCGGAGCTTCGGCGCGGTCGATTGCCGGACGACCAGATGGGCCGGCTTGGCCTGTTTATCGCGGCGGCCACGATCCCGGCCGCGATTGCTGGCTTCCTGTTCGAGTCAGCGATCGACGATTACTTCCACTCCGACCCAGTTAGCGCGACGGCGATGGTCGTGCTGGCGGTGCTGCTGATCGGCATGGGTATCCTGCTCGGCATCGCCGACCGCGTGGGGCAGCGGCGCGCTGGCCGCGGCCTGCAGCAGGTCACATTCCGGACGGCGCTGCTGGTTGGCTTCGCGCAGATGCTGGCGATTGTGCCGGGCGTCTCACGATCCGGAAGCACGATCACCGCCGGCCTGTTCGCTGGCCTGGAGCGCGCGACAGCGGCCCGCTTCTCGTTCCTGCTTGGTGTGCCGATCATCCTCGGTGCCGGGCTGAAGGAGATGGTCAGCCTGTTCAGCGATGGTGTTCCAGCGAACGAGCGCGGCGTATTCATCGCCGGCGTGCTGACGGCTGCGGTCGTCGGCTACTTCGCCATCGCCGTGCTGATCCGCTACCTGCAGCGCCACTCGACCGACATCTTCGTCATCTACCGCGTCGTTATCGGCCTTGGGCTGCTGGTGCTGATTGCTGCCGGCTTCCGGGGCTAGATCGACTCATTGCCAATGACAAACGCCCCTGCGCTCCAATCGAAGCGCAGGGGCGTTGTATTGATCTGCGTCAGGAAATCTTGCCGTCACGGGCGGCGGCGACCGTTGAGCGCAGGCGCAGCATGCCCTCGGTGATCGAGGCGCGGCTGGCGGCGAACGCGAGCCGGATGTAGCCCTCGCCGCTGGGTCCGTACTCGGTGCCAGAGCGCAGAGCGACGCCGGCTTCGCGCGTCAGCTCGGCCATCCGGCGCGATGTCACCGGCGCGTCGTACTTGAAGTAGGCGTAGAAGGCACCCTGCGGCCGCGTCCAGGTGATTCCTTCGGCGCCCTCCAGCAGCTCTTCGATGAGGTCGCGTCGCGCCGCATACTCGGCGCGCATCTCTTCCGTGGCGTCCATCGGGCCGTTGATCGCGGCGATACCGGCGCGCTGCATCGCCCAGTTGACGCCACCGCCGGTGCTGCGCGCCACGCGCGAAACTGCCGTGATCAGCCCCGGGCTGGCCGCGACCCAGCCGAGCCGCCAGCCGGTCATGGCGAACGTCTTCGAGAAGGAGTTGCAGTACAGCATGCGATCCTGCGCGTCCGGGATCGACAGCATCGACGTGAACGGGATGTCGTCGAGGATCAGGTGATCGTAGACCTCATCGGCGAGGATCAGGAGGTTATGCTCGCGCGCGATGGCCGCCGCCGCCTCCAGCTCTTCGCGGCCATAGACAACGCCGGAGGGATTATTCGGGTTGTTGATGACGAGCATCTTCGCGTTCGGGTGCGCCTCGGCCGCCGCCCGAATTGCGTCCGGGTCGAGGTGGAAGTCGGGTGTCTGGTTGACCCAGACGACCTCGGCTCCGACCAGTCGTGAGATGTCGGCATACTGCGAGAACGTCGGTTGTGGAATGAGAACTGCGTCACCGGGATTGAGGAATGCGGCGATCGCCGCGAAGAGCGCGCCGGTGCCGGCATTGGTTACGGTGATGTCGTTCGGGTTCCAGTCGACATCGTAGCGGCGCTTCAGCAGATCGGCGAACGCCTGCAGCAGCTCGGGATCGCCATTGCCCGGCGGGTAGTTCGAATAGCCTTCGTTGACGGCATCGATCATCGCCTGGCGAATGTGGGCTGGAGTCCGGAAATCGGGGTCGCCCGATGAGAGTCCGATCAAGCCCTCCGGTGCTGGACCAACCACCGGACGCTCGGACTGCTCCATCATGGCGCTGACGAGCGCCGCGGGTTTGAACGAAGTCATCGCACTCCCTTTTCCGTAATTGACCTTGCGGCACGGATCTGTGGCCGCTGTTCGCCAGCATCGTACCCGAAACCTGCTCCAGCGGTGACATCCTGACGTATGCTCTATGAGTTCAATGCTGATGGCAGCAGCAGACAGTGATAGGGGTAAGGATGCAAGGACCGTTTCAAGAGCTTGGGCTCGGTGAAGATATTCTGCGGGCGCTCGATGAACTCGGCTTCGAAGAACCGACCCCTGTCCAGCGCGAGGCAATCCCTCCACTGATGGAGGGTAAGGACGTCATCGCCCAAGCCCAGACCGGCACCGGCAAGACCGCCGCATTCGGTCTGCCGATGATCGAGCGCCTGGGTGGTGAATCGCGCGGGCCGGAAGGGCTCGTCCTCGCTCCCACACGCGAGCTGGCCGTGCAGGTCGCTGAGGCAATACATCGCTTCGGCAAGCACCGTGGCACGACCGTCGTTGCTGTTTACGGCGGCCAGCCGATCGACCGTCAGTTGCGGGCGCTCTCCAAGCCGGTCGATGTCGTCGTCGGCACACCGGGCCGCCTGATGGACCACATGCGCCGCGAGACGCTGAAGCTCGATCAGGTGCGCTTCGTCGTCCTCGACGAGGCGGACGAGATGCTCGACATGGGCTTCATGGAGGACATCGAGACGATCCTCGGTGCGCTGCCGGAGGAGCGCCAGACGGCGCTGTTCTCAGCGACGCTGCCATCACGCATCAGCCATCTGGCAACCCGCTATTTGCGCAACCCCATCCGCATTGCGGTCGAGCCGGAGCAAGTCACTGTCCCGCAGATCCACCAGTCGTATTACGAGGTCGTCCAGCGCGCGAAGCTGGAGGCGCTCACCCGCATCCTTGACATCACCAACCCGACATCGGCGATGGTCTTCTGCCGGACCAAGGTCGAGGTCGATGACGTCACGCAGGCGCTGCAGAGCCGCGGCTACAGCGCCGAGGCGATCCACGGCGATCTGTCGCAGATGATGCGCGACCGGGTCATGAACCGCTTCCGCAACGGCACTGCGACCCTGCTGGTCGCGACCGACGTCGCCGCGCGCGGCCTGGACATCGAGCACGTCTCGCACGTCATCAACTACAGCCTGCCGGGCGACCCGGAGTCGTACGTCCACCGGATCGGACGCACGGGACGCGCTGGTCGCGCCGGTGAGGCGATCTCGCTGGTCACGCCGCGCGAGCGCCGTCTGCTGCGCTGGATCGAGCGTGCAGTCGGGCAGCGCCTGGAGCTGCGCCGTGTGCCGACCGCGTCGGACGTGGCGGCCAAGCAGCGCGAGCGGCTGGCGGCGACGCTCAGCGAGATGATCGAGACCGACGAGCTGGATCGCCCGATGGCGCTGGTCGATGAGCTGGCGATTCACTACGATCCATCCAAGATCGCGGCGGCGGCCATCTCAATGCTGCTGCAGCCAGAGCCGGAGGAAACCGAAATACCGGTGAGCGCGGTCGGTGCCGAACGCGGCATGGCGCGACTGTTCCTCAACGTCGGCCGCGAGGACGGCGTGCGGCCCAGCGACATCGTCGGCGCAATCGCCAACGAAGCGCGCATCTCTGGCAAGAGCATCGGCGTCATCGAGATTCGGGACATCTACTCGTTCGTCGAGATCCCCGAGGATCTTGTCCAGCGCGTCATCGAGGCGCTGGGGCGAACAAAGCTGCGCGGTCGTGCTGTGCGAGTCGAGATCGCCCGTCCGCG
>JBDHWD010000052.1:0-18932 GCA_039810005.1 Thermomicrobiales bacterium
ATGTGCTGGACTCGATGAAGCAGTCAGCGGCACACAGGCTCAACGCGCTGCTCGATGATCAGGAGGCGGCATGACCCCGCTGTTTTGCTGTCAGATTGCTGTCAAACTGGTCTTCAACCAGCAGGAGACTAATAGCATGTTCCGGCTTTTGGCTTGTAGATGCGAAAAACGAGGTGCCCCCGGCAGGACTCGAACCTGCGACATGCGGCTTAGAAGGCCGCCGTTCTGTCCCCTGAACTACGGGGGCGGGTTTGGAGAGCGGGGTGGGGTTGTCGCGTGAGACAGCCACACAGGAATCTCCAACAGAGAATTCTATCCCAGCCGGGCGCGCCGCGTCGGATCACGATGACTCCACGAGTCGGGTATCCTCGTGCGACGCGAGAGGACTGAGCGTGTAGCACTGAGGATTGCTGCTGATGACGCGCGCGTTGCGCAACCCGCGATTCTGGATCGGGATACTCGTCAGTATTGTCGCACTGGTCGTGGTCGCTCGCGGCGTCGATCGCGATGAGGTTGCCGAGGCATTTCGCGACGCCAACTACTGGATGCTCATTCCGGCCATTACCCTGGCTGTCGTCTCGCTGGTAACACGGGGATATCGCTGGCGGGCACTCTTCCATCCGCTGCGGCCGCCGGTCGGCGAACTCTTCGGCATCATGATGATCGGTTATACGGTGACGGCTGTGCTGCCGTTGCGGCTGGGCGATTTCGCGCGCATCTATCTTCTGAGTCGCCTGAAGGGCTACCGGACACTGCAGGTGGCGGCGACGATCATCGTCGAGCGCCTGCTCGATGTCTCGACGGTTATCGTCATCATGGCCTGTCTGATCCCCTTCGTACCGCTGCCCTACGAAGCGCGGTTGGGCATGGGCATCGGTCTCGCTGCTGTGACGCTGATCGGTTTGGCGATCGGCATCAGCTGGGTGCGGCGAGACGCAATCCGACGCGTGCTTGCGCGACGCAGCAACGCGACAGGTGGCCGAATCTGGGCACGCGTCGAGGATTTCTCGGGCGCGGCGATAGACGGCTTCAGTGTGCTCGGTTCGCTCCGTGCGACCGGCTCAGCAGGTCTGCTTTCGTTGCTGACCTGGCTGTGTGGCGGGCTGACCATGTGGGCAATGTTGCGGGCGTTCGACCTGCCGAGCTCGCTATCGGCTGCGCTGTTCATCCTGACAATGTCGGCGCTGTCGATGGTCATCCCGTCGTCGCCGGGATTTGTCGGGGTCTACCACGCCGTCCTCGTTGAGGCGCTGGTGACGGTCTACGATGCGCCGCGCGGCCCGGCGGTGTCGTTCGCCATCCTGACGCACCTGGTGATGTTCCTGCCGCCGGTCATCCTCGGCGTCGGCTATCTCGTCAAGGAGCATCAGATATGGGATGCGCTGTTGCGCTGGGGGCAGAGCGATCCGAAAACCGCGCCCACCGAGTCCAGCCCGGGCAGCCTAGTCGACTGACGGTGTCTCGTCGGGTGGGGGGCGGCGCGCGCGCAACGAGGCAGCGAAGTCGGCCAGGTGTGCCGACAGGGACTCGCCGAATCCGGAGATCGTCACCATCGTGACCTTGCCCTTGCCGACGTTCGCCTGCACCAGAATCTCAGCGGTGACGCGCGGCAACGCGCCCTCGCGGCCACCCATGACGAACGCCTGGTTCGGTCGGCCAGTCCGCCCGGAGCGGTAACCGCGCTCGGTAAAGAATGCGACTGCGGCGTCGAGCACCGCGTCGGGCGGCTGGCGCGACACGGCTTTGCGCTGAAATTTCGTTCTGGCCATCTCCGCCGAGACGGTCTCGCGGTCGCTCATCCTCCTCGCCCTTCTGCCATCATCCCGTTGTTAGTTCTGGAGCGTCACCGTCCAGGATTCCCCAGGGGCCATCACGACACACTTCGCGTTCGTCTGCTCCTCGACCTTCTTGCGGAACTCCTCGGGGTCCTGCTTGATCGGCGGGAAGGTGTTGTAGTGACACGGAATCACGACCTTCGGCCGCACAAACCGGGTGGCCTTGACAGCGTCGTCCGGTCCCATCGTGAAGAAGTCGCCGATCGGCAGGACGGCGACATCGATGCCTTCGTCGCCAATAAGCTGCATGTCGAGGAACAGCGCTGTATCGCCGGCGAAGTAGAACGTCTTGCCGGCGAAGCGCACGATCAGGCCGCAGGGCTGCCCGAGCGGGCCGCCCTCAGAGTGGTGGGACGTGTGCCATGCGGGCGTCAGCTTGACGGTGCCGCCGTCGAAGGCTGCCGTGCCGCCGTAATTCGGCGTGATCGTCTCACAACCCTTGCTGGCCAGATAGCCGCTGAGCTCGACCTGGGCTACGACAGGGCAGCCGGTCCTGTCGGCCAGCTTGACCGTATCACCGACATGATCGTCGTGAGCGTGAGTCAGGAGGATGACATCCGGCTGGATGTCGTCGGCGGAGACCGTCGCCACGGGATTGCCCGTGATGAAGGGATCGATGGCGATCACCTTACCGTTGGATTCCAGCGTGAAGGCTGAGTGACCGATGTAGCGGAGCGTGACCTCTGGCGCTTGCTCCTGCTGTTCCTGCTTGTCTGTCGCCATCCGGGATACCTCCTCCTGACTCGTGCGGCGGGTTTAGCGCTCGAACACGACATTCCCGCCGGACATCGTTAGATCGACCTGGACCTCGTGGAGCTGGTCAGGCTCGATAGCGAACGGGTCACGATCCAGCACGATGGCGTCCGCGAGCTTGCCCGGGACCAGCGTGCCCTTGATCGCTTCCTCAAAAGATCCCCGCGCGCCGTTAATCGTGTACATCTCCAGCGCCTCAGCGACGCTGACGCCCTGCTCCGGCCCCATCTTGTCGCCATCCAGCGTCAAGCGCGTTACCGCAGCACGAATGCCAACCCACGGCTCGGCTGGCGTGACCGGCGCATCGGACGAGCCGATGGCCAGAATGCCGCGGTCCAGCCAGTCGCGCGACGGATAGGCGAGCTCCAGCCACTGCCGTGAGAAGTTGCGGATGTAGGAATCGCCGAGATAGTGGATGAACGACGGCTGCGGCACGGCGATCAGCTTTAGCTCAACCATGCGGTCCAACAGGTCGTCTCGCATCATGCCGCAATGCTCGATGCGCCAGCGCGCGTCCTCCTGCGGATGCGCCTTGAGCGCCTTCTCCATTGCATCAATGATCATCTCGATCGCGCGGTCGCCGATAGCGTGAGCGCAGCATTGGAAGCCGGCCGCGGCGGCGCGCATGAAGCGGTCGTCGAGCTCGGCCTGTGTGTAAACCTGAATGCCGTAGTTGTCCGGCTCGTCCGGATACGGGATCGACATCGCAGCAGTGCGGCCGCCGCCCGAGCCGTCCTGGAAAACCTTGGCCGGGCCGATCCGCAGCCACTCGTCGCCGAAGCCAGTCTTGATGCCGAGTGCTGAAAGCGCGTCGAGCGTATCGTCGATCAGCATCATCGTGTAGGTGCGCATCGGCAGCTCGCCCGCCTCGCGCAGCTCCTGATAGGCCATCAGCTCGTCAGAAGTGCGGATGCTGGCGTCGGCCCACGAGGTGATGCCCATCGACAGGTACTTCTTGCCGGCCACGATCAGATTGCGCTTGATGTCGTCCTTCGTCGGTGTCGGGATGTGCTCGCGCACCAACCCCTGCGCCGTCTCGCGCAGGACACCGGTTGGCTCACCGTCGGCGTCATGGTCAATCTCGCCACCCTGTGGGTTCGGCGTGTCGCGGGTGATGCCCGCCAGCCGCAGCGCGGCGCTCGATGCGACGCCGATGTGGCCGCACGTGCGCGTCAGGTAGGCGGGTCGGTCGCCGACGACGGCGTCGAGGTCGTGGCGGGTTGGGTGGCGCATCTCGGCAACGCGGGTATCGTCGTAGCCCCAACCGCGGATCCAGGTGTCCGGCGCTGCATCAGCAGCGGCCGCGCCAAAGCGCTCCATAATCTCGGCGATCGATGAGACGGATTGAGCGGTTGCATCGACCAGCTGCAGGTTCGCGCCATACATCGGCGGGTGGCAGTGGTTGTCATTGAGGCCCGGCATCAGGACGCGACCGCCGAGGTCGATGACCTTTGTCTCCGGCCCCTTCAGCGCGTTGATGTCGTCGGCGCTGCCGACGGCGAGGATGCGATCGCGGAATGTCGCCATCGCCTCGGCGCGCGGATTAGCACGATCAATGGTGTAAATCGTTCCGTTTGTGAAGATGATATCTGCTGGCATAATGGTTGGCCCTCACCCCCCGGCCCCCTCTCCCAACGGTTGGGAGAGGGGGGTGTCGTGTTGTTACGGATTTGGCTGCCGTTTGGTCGGATTGGATACCAAGCTCAGGATGGTATCAAGCACCGATTCGTGGCGAAGCAGCACGTCGTCATTCGAGAAGCGGATAACGCGGTAGCCGAAGTGTTGTAGTGCTTCGGAGCGTCCTGCGTCGTACTCCTTTTGCGTTTCGTGCACCTCCCCATCAATCTCGATAACCAGACGAATTTCAGGACAACAGAAGTCAACGATGTATGGACCGAGCGCATGTTGGCGGCGAAACTTCAGATTAGCCAACTGTCGCTCACGAAGACTCTGCCACAAGCGCTCCTCGGCTGGCGTCATGCGTTGCCGGAGCACACGGGCCATGCCGTCACTGCTGCGTCGGACTCCTCGGATTCGGCCGCTTGTAGTTTCGCGCTTATCCACACACGTCCAATCTTCTCCCCCTCTCCCAACGGTTGGGAGAGGGGCGGGGTACCCTCTGGGTCGCGGGTGAGGGCCACTCCTACCGCGTATACACCACCCGCCCATCGGCAACGGTCATATCGACCTTGACCGATCCGACCTCACCAGGATCGACCTGCGAGAGGTTCGTCTCAAAGACAACCGCATCGCCCAGCTTGCCCGGCGCAAACGAGCCCTTGATGTCTTCCTCGAACGATGCATAAGCGCCGTTCCAGGTGTAGGCGCGGACTGCTTCGTTGAGCGAGACAGCCTCGTCAGCCCAGATGATGTCCCCATCTTCGGCGCGGCGGGTCATCATCGTCTGCAGGCCGATGACAGCGCTGGTGTCGACGACCGGCGCATCGGTCGACGCCGCCGCGACGATGCCGTGCTCGTAGAAGGTGTTCATCCCGTAGGCGTAGCGGATGCGATCGCGTCCGAGGTTCTGCAGGTAGGCGTCCTTGAAGGCGTAGAGGAACGTCGTGCCGGGGATCGGAACAGCGCCGACACGCTGAATGCGCTGGACAAGGTCGTAATCGATGATCGAGCAGTGCTCGATGCGGTGGCGATGGTCGGCGCGGGGAGTTTCGGCGAGCGCGTCTTCGTAGGCGTCGAGCAGCAGTGAGATCGCGGCGTCACCGATCGCGTGGGCGCAGCACTGAAAGCCGGCGTTGTGGGCCTTGACGAAGCGGGCTTTGACGGCATCCAGGTCGTCATCCATCCACAGGCCGAGGTTCGTCTCCTCGTCGAGGTACGGCTGCGACATCCGCGCAGTGCGTCCGCCGATCGAGCCGTCGATAAAGAACTTGGCTGGGCCGATGCGCAGCCACTCATCGCCGAAGCCGGTCTTGATGCCGAGGGAGATGAGATGATCGAGTGTCTCGTCGATCATCATCATGAGGTAGGTACGCAGCGGCAGGCGACCCTCGTTGCGCAGCTCGATGTAGGCGCGCATGTGCTCCGGCGTGCGGACACCGGCCTCGGCCCAGCTTGTGACGCCTTTGGAGAGGAAATCCTGACCGGCGAGGAGCAGCAGCTCCTTCATCTGCTCGACAGTCAGGGGTGGTATCTGCGATTGCACCATCTGCAGCGCGGCCTCGCGCAGCACGCCGGTCGGCTCGCCGTGCTCGTCGCGATCGATCGTGCCGCCCGGCGGGTCGGCCGTCGCGGCGGAGATGCCGGCAAGCGCCAGCGCGCGCGAGTTCGCGACGCCGATGTGGCCGCAGGCACGGACGACAACCACCGGGTTATCGGGCGACACCGGATCGAGGTCGTGCCGAGTCGGGTGGCGCTGATCGTCAAGCCGAGCCTGATCGTACCCGCGAGCCTGCACCCAGGCACCGGCAGGCGTGTTGCGAGCGCGCTCAGCGATCTTACCGACGATGTCGGCCACGGTACGGTTTGGCGGCGTTCCTGCGTCGATGTTGTGCATCGCCGCGCCAGTGTAGAGCGGGTGGCAGTGTGCGTCGTTCATGCCGGGAGCGACGGTCCGGCCAGCGAGATCGACGACCTCTACACCGGGAGCGCGCCAGGCCAGCACATCGGCATCGGAGCCGACCGCAGCAACCTTACCGACACGAATAGCCACTCCAGTCGCGCCGCTCGACTCGAGTTCGCCGGTCAGTACGTGACCATTGACGAAGATGACATCGCCGACAGACGGCGAGCGATCGCGATCCCAATTCAGCATCGTGGTTCCCTTCCCTCGTCGTCCTCACTCTGCAGCGCATGATACGCCAGTCTGCCGCCGGGTTGCTTCACGGTCAGGTACTGGACATTGCACTTGAAATCGTAGAAGATGTGCGGACTGTGTACGGACACATGATGCAGTTACTGTTGTCGGATTGAAGGGAAGCAGCTGTGCAGCCTGCTGTTGGATCCTCTATAGTCGATCGCATGATCGGCGTCATGAAGCTCGACGGACCGACGTATGAGGAGATCGAGCGGGACCGGGACGCGACGACCCAGGCGCTGATAGTCGTGGCCATCGTGGCCGCAGCCGGTGGCATCGGCGCGATTCGCGATAACGGTATCAGCGGACTGATCGGCGGCATTGTCGGCGCGATCATCGGCTGGATCATCTTCTCGTTCGTTGCCTATTTCGTCGGCACGAGATTGATCCCCGGGAAATACACATCAGCGACACCGGGCGAGTTGCTGCGTGTGATGGGCTTTGCGCAGGCTCCAGGCGTGCTGTCCGTATTTGGCCTGATCGCCATCATCGGCCCGCTACTCGCGTTCGTCGGTGCCATCTGGGGCATCGTGACCGCCATCGTTGGCCTCAAGGCAGCGTTGGAGATGTCAACAGGTCGCGCAATCGCGACTGGGCTGATCGCCGCGATTCTCTCCGGGATCGTCGTAGCAGTGATACTGCTGCCGTTCGGCCTCGCGGCCTGGGCGCTCGCCTAACCGCAACCGCGAATTCAAGAGACTTGGCCAAGGGGACGCATTGTGCGTCCCCTTTTCTTACGGATGCAGTGAAGTTGGACTACCGACGAAGCACAACTGTGCTGGCGATCAGGTCATGCAGCGCCTGCTTGCGCGCAGTAAACAGCGCCAGGAGATAGCCGATTGAAAAGAACATGCTGGAGAGCAAGCGCGCGAATGCGCGCCCTGTTGCGCGTGCGAACGTCAGGCGCTGGCCCTGATCGTCGGCGACGACGATCTTCATTGCTCGCTTGCCGAACGTTGCCTGCTTTGGTGAGCTCTCCTGTAGCGCGAAGTAGAGCCAGTGAGCGGCGATGACCATCATCGCGACCGTGAAACCGAGCGTGATTTCCGCAGCGTCTGTTGAGCCGGCAATGCCAAGCACAATGACCACCAGAATGAAGCCCACGGCCCAGAATCCCAACGTCAGGATGATCGTGTCGATCATGTACGCGATGAAGCGCTCACCGAACGACGCATAGCCTGACGTCACCGGCATGCTATCGGGCCAGGTTTGCGGGCTTTGCGGCGACGGCTCGGCCTGCGGCGGCTGATAAGTGGGCGGGGCAAACGATGTTGATTCAGTGTCCCTGATGCCTGCCGCTACCGGCGAGGCGACGACGGCCGCGCCGCAGACGTGGCAGAAGCGGGCGTCAGGCGAGAGCGGCGCGCCGCAATTGCTACAGAATCGTGCGGTCGGTTGCTCCACGTCGGTCTACCCCTCCTGCTTCAACCACCATTGCGCTACGTCGTCAGCGCGCGCAATCCAGATGTCACCCTGGTCGATCGCGTAGTCGAGCAGGTTGGCCAGCGCGCGTGACGGTCCGGGGCGCCCGCTGACCCAGGGGTGCAGTGTCAGGCAGAGCAGCTTGCCCTCGTCGCGCAGGACATCGAGGTCGTCGCGCCAGAACTCGGCGGCGTGGCGCGGGTTTACTGTCCAGTCGACAAAGTAGGTGTAGTCGTCGTAGAAGCGCGATGGCGGGAGCTGCACGACCGGGTCGCGGTCGGCGGCGGGCGATTCGAGCCACGGCAGGTCGGAGCGCGCGATATCCATCTGCCAGCGCAGGCCGAGCTGCTGCACCGCCGTGGTGGTCTGGTCGTTGTAGCGCCAGGCAGGGGTCTTGTGGCCGGTAGGGCGCTGTCCGGTGACGCGCTCAATCGCCTCAATTGTGCGGGTCATGTCGGCAATCTGCTCGTCGAGCGACATCGGCGTGTAGTAGCGATGGTCCCATGAGTGGATCGCCGACTCGTGGCCCGACTCGTGAGCGCGCACGACCGCATCCGGTCGGTCTTCGACGCAACGCCCGACCCAGCAGAATGTGCCAGCGACCGACCGGTCGTCGAGCAGCTCGATGAGCCGCCAGACGCCGGTCTCCAGATCGTATTCGGCTTGCGACCGCCAGTAGGAGTCATCCGGGCCGTGGTGGTTGACCTCGCCGTAGATGCCGTCGACGTCGATGCTGACAATCAACGCCGATCGGAAGTTAGCAGGCCAACGGCCTGGTCCGTCGACCATGGGCTACTCGTCCTCTTCGTATTCAGCGAACTCGAGCTCAACGTTGATCGGCGACCACGCGACCAGCTCTTCGGTGAAGGCGACAAAGTTCCGCAAGCCGGACTCGATGATGTCGTTGCCGTATTCCAGCGTCGACCGACGCGCATCGCCGAGCGCCCCGTTGCGGGTGTATTCGTCGAAGCGATACGGCACGCTGACGTTGTAGCGCTGGAGGGTGTTACGGAACTCATAGGTGAGGTCGGTGAGCTCACCGGCAGCCAGGTCGTCTTCCTTGACGACGTGCGGCACAAGCGCCTTAGCGACCGAGGTCTCCATCTCGCAGGCGTGGCCAGTGATGCCGGTCATGTCGTGCTTCTCCGCCAGTCCCTTATCGGCGAACGAGAAGTAGGAGCAAGCCCCGATAAACGTCGGATCGATCTCTTCCTTGATGCGCACCGTCGCGACACCGAGCGCCGGGATGTTACCGCCGTGTCCGTTGACGATCAGGAAGCGCTCGAAGCCATGCTCGTAGAGCGACGACACGACTTCGGTCAGGACCTGGACGAACGTCTCCGGCGCGAGCGTGATCGTGCCTGGGAAGTTCATGTGGTGGAACGACACGCCCCACGGCATCGGCGGCGCGACCATCAGCCGCGGATGGGCGAGCTCGGTGGCGCGGCGGCAGAACTCGTAGGACGCGGCGATGTCCATGCTCAGCGAGAGGTTGGGGCCGTGCTGCTCATTCGAGCCGACTGGCAGCAGGACGACCTCGACCTGGTCGATGATCTCGTCGACTTCCGGCCACGACAGGTTCGCCAGTACCAGATCCTTGGTTGACTCACTCATTGTGTGCTCCTCTGCGTTGTCGTTCAGATCGGGCGATTCGTTAACCGCGCCGAATCTCCTCAATGGCCGCGCCGAGCTGCCTGATTTCGTCCTCAGTATTGTAGAAGCCGGTCGAGAGTCGCACGCAAGCGGGCGACGGGATCGTGCGCAGGATGAATCCGCGCTGATCGAGCTCTGCGACGAGATCACCCGGCGCGAGGCCGGTCAGGTTGAAGGCGATCAGGCCGGCCATGCGCGACGACGGCGTAATGACCTCTACCCCGTCGATCGCCGACAGCGTCTGATGGGCCAGCTGGCCGAGCGAGGCGATGCGTTCGTAGATCCAGTCCATGCCGACATCATCGACCAGCCACTGCATCGCGGCGGCCTGACCGGCGATCAGCGGGTAGTAAGTGGCAATGCGGTCGAATCGCGCTGCGCCGGGCGTCGGCGTCAGGTAGCCACCGGCGGTATCCAGGCCACCCATCGCGTTGAAGTAGCTGACGTAAGTTTGCTCGAACCAGGAGAGGCGCTCTTCACGAATCCAGAGCGAGCCGGTGCCTTCCGGTCCGCAGAGCCACTTCTGACCCGGCATCGCGTAGCCGTCGGGGTCGTTCTCGTACAGCTTCGGATCGAGCGATCCGGCGGACTGTGCGGCGTCGACCAGGACGAGGACGCCATGCCGACGGCAGATGTCGACGATCTCCTTCAGCGGCAGGACAGCGCCGGTGTTCCAGGCGAGGTGCGAGATGATGAGCGCGCGGGTGCGGCGGGTGATGAGTCGTTCGATCTTCCCGACTACGTCGCCATCGCCGATGCCCAGGTCGGCGATCTTGATGCGCACGCCGTGGCGACGCGCGACGACGTAGAGCGGGAGCTGCCCGCCGGGGTGCTCCAGGTTAGTGATAATCGCCTCATCGCCGCGCTGCCAGTCGACGCCGTGGATCATGATGTTCATGCCTTCGGTCGTCAGCTCAGTCAGCGCGATCTCGCTGTCCTTGACGCCGAGCGCCCGTGCGACCGCGTCACGGGCAGCTGGCATGAGCTTCATCTTGGCTTCCCAGCCGCCCATCTGGATGCGGCCAGCTTCGAACTCGGCGCGAGCCAGCTCGGCCATGGCGTCGGCGGCTACGCGAGGGAGTGGGCCGTTCGTGCCGGTGTTGAGATACGCCTTGCCCAGGACAGCGGGCACCTGTTCGCGGATAGAGGCGACCCTGGAATCAATGGCTGCCGTCACGTGTCCTCCTCTTCGCTGTCGGCGATCATTGTTGTCTGCGTGTCTCGATTCCGGGCATCCTAACCGCTTTGGCCGGTTGCCGCATTATCCGCGCGATGATGCTTCGAGCGCCTGCTCGAAGTCTGCGATCACGTCGGTGATGTTTTCGCAGCCGACCGAGACACGCACAAGGTCCTCGCGGTGCGGCCAGACGAGCGTTGAGACGTCGCCGAGATGGACGGCGTGAGCGCAGAGCCGCAGCGCATCCGCGAAGCGATTGGACTGCGCGGTCTTCCCGTGCATGCGGAACGACAGCACACCGCCGTAGCGCCCGCCAGTCAGCTCTTTGACGATGTCGTGGCCGGGGTGTGACTCCAGACCGGCGTAGAGAACGACCTCAACTTCCGGCTGGCGATCCAGGAACGTCGCCAGCTCCAGCGCATTCCTGCAATGACGCTCCATCCGCAGCTCCAGCGTCTTGACGCCGCGCAAGAGGAGCCACGAGTTGAACGGGCTGATCGGTGAACCGAGGATCTCAACTTCGTGGCGCACCCGATCGATCAGCGTCTTCGGGCCGGCGATTGCGCCTGCGAGCGCGTCACCGTGGCCGCTGATGTACTTGGATGCCGAATGCAGTGACAGGTGCGCTCCATGTTCCAGCGGGCGAAACAGGTAGGGACTGGTGAAGGTGTTATCGACGACAAGGAGGGCATCGTTGTCGCGGGCGATCCGACCGAGCGACGGGATGTCGCTGACGCGGTTGGAAGGATTGGCGAGGAACTCGGTATAGATCAGCACCGTCTCAGGCCGTATGGCTTGCTGGATAGCATCGAGATCGGTGATGTCGACGGCTGACACGTCAATGCCGAAGACCGGTGCTTTTTCGTGCAGGAACGTCTGCGTGGATTCGTAGATGTCATTCGAAACGACGATGTGGCTGCCGGGATGGGCGAAGGCGTGGAACACGGCGACGATGACAGCCATGCCGGACGCGGCGACGACGGCGGATTGAGCCCCTTCGAGATCGGCGAGCTTGCATTCGATAGCGGACGTCGTCGGGTTACCCATGCGCGTGTAAACGTAGCCGTCATGCTCGCCGGACTGGACAGCCAACTTCTGTTCGACCGAGTCAAACGCGAATGTCGCCGTCTGATAGATCGGCGTGTTGTGCGCGCCGGTCGCGGGGTCATGGCGCTCGCCGGCGTGAATCGCCCGCGTCGAGAAGCCCAGCTCTTCACTCACCTCACCCATACGTTCCCTCTCACTCACTCGCTGAATGGCGGCGATGCAACCGGGCCGATGCCACCCGCGCCGGGCGCGTCGTCGCCAACACTTCGTAATAGCATCGCCTCCCGCTCCATCGCAACCGAAATGGGGGGATATCTCAGAAAATACCAGGAGCAGGGCTCAAAGCCCTGCTCCTTCATCCCAATAATCGATGAGTGCCTCAGTCTCAGTCGGCGGTTGGAACTGCTGAAGAAACGTGTTCCAGCGCCTGCTCGAAATCGGCGATGATGTCGACCGCGTTCTCGCAGCCAACCGAGACGCGGACGAGGTCATCGCGATGCGGCCAGACGAGCGTGAAGACATCGCCCAGGCTGACGGCATGATCACAGAGCTGCAGCGCGTCAGCGAAGCGGCTGCCCTGCTCGATCCCTCCGCGCATGCGGAACGAGAGCATGCCGCCGTAGCGACCGTCGGTCAGATTCTTGACCAGCTCGTGGCCCGGGTGCGATTCGAGTCCGGCGTAGTTGACCAGCTCGACTTCCGGCTGCCGTTCGAGGAAGCGCGCGACCTCCATCGCGTTGGCGCAGTGGCGTTCCATGCGCAGCTCCAGCGTCTTGACGCCACGCAGGAGCAGCCACGAGTTGAACGGACTGATTGGTGAGCCGAGAACCTGAATCTGGCGGTTGACCTGGGCAATGAGGTCCTTCGATCCAGCGATGACGCCGGCCAACGCGTCGCCGTGGCCACTGATGTATTTCGTGGCTGAATGCAGCGAGAGGTGAGCGCCGTGCTCCAGCGGTCGAAAGATGTAGGGGCTGGTGAAGGTGTTGTCGACGATCAGCAGCGCGCCGCTGTCCTGCGCGATCTTGCCCAGCGCCGGGACATCGGCGACGCGGATCGTTGGGTTCGAGAGGAACTCCGTGTAGAGGATTGTGGTGTTCGGTTGTATCGCAGCGCGAACGGCGTCGAGATCGCTAATGTCAACGCGCGTGACTTCGACGCCGAAGGCAGGTGCTTCCTCCGACAGGAACGTCTCGGCCCAGTGGTAGACGTCGTCGGACGCAACGATGTGGCTGCCGGCTCTGGCGAACGCATTGAATGCCGCGGCAATGACGCCCATGCCGGAAGCGGCGGCGACCGCGGCCTCGGCCCCTTCCAGATCGGCGATCTTGCGCTCGATAGCGGCGGTCGTCGGATTACCGCCTCGGGTGTAGACGTAGCCTTCGCGCTCGCCGGCCATGATCTCGGCCTTCTGCTCGAGCGAATCGAAAGCGTAGGTTGCGGTCTGGTAAATCGGCGTGTTGTGCGCGCCGGTCGCGGGATCGTGATGCTCCCCGGCGTGGATTGCTCGCGTCGAGAATCCCAGGGAGCTGCCACCTTCAGCCATCGGAGCCTCCTGTCGTGCTTATTCGTTGCGTGTGTGGCGGCATAGTGCCATATTTTCGGGCTGCTGAGCGCCAAAATGCGGCGCGCCAAGTCAGATGATCAACGACTTGGCATGATTGGGGATGGCTGCCGGGAAGGTGGTTAAGCTTCTACCCGCAGAAGGGTGCAGTGACGCCATGACGAACGAGGAACGCACGCCGACAATCAGCGATCGTATGACTGGCGCACTCGTTGGCATGGCCATCGGCGACGCGCTCGGGCTCGTCGGCGAGTCGCCGCTGGCGAAACGCCCGATCACCGGCTACGAACCGGTGCGGGACGCATCCGGCGCGACGATTGTCGAATCCGGGCAGTTCAGCGCGCACACCGAGCTGGCGCTCTGCCTGGCCGAGAGCGCGATCAGCGGCGGCGGCTTTGTCGATCCGGTGACGGCCGGCTACCGCTTCGCTCAGGTGTTGCGCAGCGAACATGCTCATCTGGTCGATCCGATGAGCAAGGCTGCGCTGGAACGCGCGATTGAGTCGGGTGATTTTCAGGCCGGGCTGTGTGACGGCGGGCCGGTGAATGCGGATCCCGCAGCGCGGATCGCGCCGATTGCGTTGATCCACGGGCTGGGAAGCGCCAATCCGCAACTCTTCATCCGTGAGGTCATGCGCTCAACGCTGATCACTCATAGCGATCCGCTGGCCGTTAATGGCGCGCTGGCGATGGCCTACGCGCTAAACCGCGTCGTTCGGCGCGAGACAGATCCAGAAGTGCTGGTTCCGGAGGTGCTCGGCTTCATTGACGAGGATGAGGCTGCACGGCGCCTGCGCGAGATCGAGCTGCTGCCCGAGGGCGATGACGCCGAGACAGTTGCGGCCGGCGTGGCGACGCTGAATCGCGACGGCTCGATTGCCGACGCCGTCGCGACTGCGATGTACATCTTCTCGCGACTCGGCTCATCGTTTGAGGCGACGGTACTGGCTGCAGCGGCGGCAGGGCCGGCGTCGGCAGCGATCGGCGCAATGGCCGGCGCGTTGTCGGGAGGCTGGGTCGGCGCTCGTGACATCCCGAACCGGCTGGTCGAGGGGCTGGATGGCCGCACCTATCTGCTAATGGCCGCACCCGCGCTCTACCGCACCGCCCAGCGCCGGGCCGGGTTCTATCTGCAATTGCACCAGCGCGTATGAGAACGCACCCGATTCGCGCCGTCGTCTTCGATCTGGATGGGCTGCTCGTTGATTCGGAGCCGCTGCAGGCCTGGGCCTGGGACGCGTACGCGCGGCAGCATGGCTCCGAGCTTCGCGAGGACGTCCTGGCCCGCATGCTCGGCAGACGCGCGGTCGACGCCGTTCAAACGTTCGTCAGCGACCTTAAGCTGCCGGTGTCGCCGGATGTCGCGCTTCGGGAGCGTGACGAGATCTTCCTGGCCGCCGTGCCGGGCAAGATCGTCGCCCACTCCGGCGCTGCCGAGCTGATCGACTATCTGCGTGAGCGCAGGGTCCCACTGGCACTGGCGACATCGGGCCATCGTCGTTATGTCGATTTAGCACTCGAAAGTGCCGGTCTGTCTGGTGTGTTCGACATCGAGGTCACCGGCGATCAGGTCACCCACGGCAAGCCGCACCCGGAGATCTATCAGTACGCGTGTGAGCGACTCGACACACCGCCGCAGAGTGCGTTAGCGCTCGAGGATGCGCCGAATGGCGTGCGCTCGGCAATTGCGGCCGGGATGATCTGCTTTGCCGTGCCGGAGTCGGCTGACCATAGCGGGATTGAGGATGCCCACGAGGTACTGGGCAGCCTGCGTCAGGTGATCTCAATGCTGGAAGATCCCAGCCCCTACCGACTTATCTCAACAACGGCATAAGGCAAGCGCTTAGCGGATGTCGTCCCACGGATAGACGACCCAGTCGTCGGTCATCTCGGCGTAATAGTCGGGAGCTTGATCGGCGTAGCGTGATGCGCGCGGCTTGAAGTGCAGAACGGCGATCTCCGGCCGGCCCCCGGCAGCGTCGACGCGCTCGCGAACCGACATGGCGGTACGGCCGCTATCCCAGACGTCATCGACAATCAGGATGGACTTGCCGCGCAGCAGGTCGTCCGATGGAAACTGAAGGAAGACAGGCTGATCGAGCGTCGCATCGATGCCGGTGTAGAGCTTCACGGCGGCGACGATGATATTGCGGATATTCAGGCGTTCGCTGATGAGACAGGCGGGAATCATCCCACCGCGCGTGATGACTAGCATGGCGTCGTAGTCGGTGCGCAGCCGACTGGCCAGATCATCCACGTGGCGCTCGATGTCATCCCAACCCAGGATGCGCTTGAGCGGCTCGACTCGTACCTGTTCGACGTCTGCCATCGCTGCCAGCCTCCGGCCACATACGCCTGTCGGACTCGTGCGCCAATGCTACCCGCCACGCGCCATCTCGCGCTATGATGCGTTTTGCAACGCTACTGATGTGCCATAACGTGTATCATGATTGGCTGGCGCGGCGCGGAGCCGCGCGGTGCCGAGCGTCCACGCCGGCCATATCATTTTGCCGCCACAGAACAGCAGCAGGTGAACGACCCGATGGAGCAGAAGCGCGATTACTACGAAGTGCTTGAGATCTCTCGCACTGCGTCCAGCGACGATATCAAGAAGGCGTATCGCCGCCTTGCACGCAAGTATCATCCGGACATCAACAAAGAGCCGGAAGCCGAAGAACGGTTCAAGGAGATCAACGAGGCCAACGAGGTCCTGAGCGATGCGGACCGCCGCGCCGCCTACGACCGCTACGGCCACGCGGCGTTCGCCGGCGGCAATGCCGGGGCATCCGGCGATCCGTTCGGCTTCGGCGGGTCACCGTTCGGCGACCTGTTCGAGACATTCTTCAGCGGCGGAGCGTCGACAGGCCGACGCCAGCGTCAGGTGCCGCGCGGTGGCGATATCAAGGCCACGATCACGCTCTCGTTCGAGGAAGCGATCTTCGGCGCTGAGAAAGAGATCGAGGTCAATCGCTACGAGCCGTGCGACGACTGCCACGGCACTCGGATGCGCGACGGCGCGACGCCACAGACCTGCCCGCAGTGCAATGGTTCAGGCGAGGTTCGGCGCGTCCAGAACACGATCCTCGGCCAGTTCATGACGGCGACGACCTGCGACCGTTGCGGTGGCGAGGGTGTCGTTGTGACTGATCCGTGCCCCACCTGTCGAGGACGTGGCCGCCAGTCCAAGGCGCGCAAGATCGTCGTGACCGTGCCACCAGGCGTCGATGAACAGTCCACGCTGCGGCTCAGTGGGCAGGGCGAGCAGATTCGCGACGGCGTGCCGGGCAATCTGTTCGTGACGCTGCGTGTCAAGCCGCACCCGCAGCTTGGCCGCAACGGGAAGCAGATCCTCTTCGACCTGCCGGTGACGGTTGCGCAGGCCACTCTCGGCGACGAGATCGAGATCCCGTCGGTGGACGGCGATGTCTCGTTCGTGCTGCCGACCGGCACGCAGCCGGGTCAGCAGTTCCGCTTGCGTGGCAAGGGTGTACCGGACATCCGCGGCGGGGATCGTGGCGACCAGATCGTCACCGTCCACGTTGTTATCCCGCGTGACCTGACGCCCGAGCAGCGCTCGTTGTTCGAGCAGCTTGATGTCGAGTTGGGCCGCGAGGTAGAGATGCCGAAGGAGAAGGGCTTTTTCGCGCGGGTGAAGGACGCGCTCGGCGTCTAGCAGGCAGCACCTGGCGACCGGCGAGGCCGCGATAGCCATTTGTTACACTAGAACCAGTCGGTCGCGGGTGGTGAAACGGTATCACAAGGGCCTTTGGAGCCTTTATTCCAGGTTCGAATCCTGGCCCGCGAACTACCGTCGCCAGGACGGTAGCGCGGGCGACCGTTCAGATCGCGGTGGTGATCGAGGCACTTGGACTCAGACGGTAGTACATCCTCCAACGACGCGGAGGTCCCGGATAGTCAGCCGAGCGTTCGCGCGAACGCGGATGTAGCGGTTGTCATCCTGACCGCCGGGCGCGGCACGCGTATGCGCTCGTCGCTGCCGAAGGTCCTGCATCCTATAGCTGGCTTGCCAATGATCGAGCACGTGGTTCGCGCCGCCGAGGCGATCGATCCCGGTCAGGTCATCCTGACGCTCGGCCCTACCTCACAAGCGCTTCTGGATAGCTACGCTGAGCGCGTTGACACGGCCTGGCAGCCGGAACCGCTCGGCACCGGCGACGCTGCACGCGTCGCGCTTCCCGTCCTCAACGATTCAATTGAATGGGTCATGGTCATCTTCGGTGACCATCCAATCGTCGATGCTGCGACGCTGACGCACCTGATCGACACGACGCGCGCCGAGGAGCCAATCCTGGCGACTGTCGCTGTTGTGCTGGACGATCCAGGCCCGTACGGTCGCTATCGTCGCGAGGGATCGCGCATTGTCGGCATCGTCGAGGCACACGAAGACGACCAGACTTACGATGAGCCAATCCCGGTAAACAGTGGCATGTGCTGCATTCGGGCAGACTGGCTCCGCGACAACGTCGAGCGGCTGACGCGCAGCGCGAAGGGCGAGTACTACCTCACCGAGCTCGTCGCATTCGCAGCTGCGACGGAGTGGCCACGCGATCCGGTGCGGCTAGTCGTGGCCGAGCCGGAGGTCGCCTGGGGTGTCAACGATCGCACCGAGCTGGCGCGGGCTGAACACGTCCTGCGCGAGCGCATCAACCGCGCGCACATGCTGGCCGGTGTCACGATCGTCGATCCGTCAAGCACCTGGATCGATACCGACGTACAGATCGGGCAGGACGTGCGGATCGAGCCGGGCACGACGCTACGCGGCAAGACGATTATCGGCAATGACTGCCGGATCGGTCCGCAATCGGTGATTGAGGACGCGGTTATTGGTGATCGTGTCGTCGTACGAGGGTCGTGGATCGAGCAGTCGGAGATCGGTAGCGATACCGACATCGGGCCGTATTCACATCTGCGCCCGAATACGCGGATAGCGCCGCACGTCCACGTCGGAAACTTCGTTGAGATGAAGAACACGCGGATCGGCTCGGGCACCCAGGTCGGTCACGTCAGCTATCTCGGTGACGCTGAGATCGGCGAGCGCGTCAACATCGGAGCAGGCACGATTACCTGCAATTTCGACGGCGTCAAGAAGAACCGCACGACGATCGGTGACGACGTGTTCGTCGGCAGCGACACGATGCTCGTCGCGCCGGTTGAGCTCGGTGACGGCAGCCGAACCGGCGCGGGATCCGTTGTGACGAAGCCGGTCGAGCCCGGCAAGCTGGTCGTCGGCATACCAGCCCGGCCGATCAGAAGAACCAACCTGGCGGCGGAAGCGAACGCCGAACAAGGCACAGAGTAAAGAGCTGAAGGGGAGCATGGACGGACGGCTGCAGGTCTTCGCGGGGAATGGCAATCGCGCGCTCGCTGAGCGCATTATGGGCGAGCTCGAATCATCGCTCGGCCGCGCGACGGTCGACACCTGGCGCAACGGTGAGACGCGCGTCAAGCTGGAAGAGAATGTCCGAGGTTCGGATGTCTTCGTCATCCAGTCGCTGTCGTATCCAGTCAATCACCATCTCGTCGAGCTGCTGATCATGATCGACGCAATCCGGCGCGCGTCCGCGTCGCGCGTCACTGCCGTCATCCCCTATTACGCCTACGCCCGGCAGGAGAAGAAGACGAGCGGCCGCGAGCCGATCAGCGCCAA
>JBDHWD010000053.1:0-18891 GCA_039810005.1 Thermomicrobiales bacterium
GACCTTCATGACCAGCGCAATATGATCCGGCTGGCGGAGGATGCCGACGTTGTCGAGCGGGTTGCCGTCGACGAGGATGACATCGGCCCACTTGCCGGCTTCCAGCGTGCCGGTCTTGTCGCCCCACTGCAGCAGCTCGGCGGCGGTCTTGGTTGTGGCGACGATAGCGTCCATCGTGCTCATGCCGGCGCGGACCATCAGATCGACTTCGATCGCGTTCTCGCCCTGGCGGTTGAACGGTGTGCCGGCGTCGGTGCCCATCGCAATCTTGACGCCCGCCTTGTATGCGCGGCCGAAGCTCTCCAGGTGGGCCTCCTGCGCAGCGCGTGCCTTGCGCACGGCGTAGGACGGGATACCAGCCTCTTCGCCGTACTCGACGATCTGGTAAACGGCGTTGAGCGTCGGGACGAACCAGACGTTGTTGTCGATCATCATCTGGGCGGCTTCGTCATCGATCCAGAAGCCGTGCTCGATGCTGTTGATACCGGCCGTGATGGCGTTCTTGATGCCCTGATTGCCCTGCGCGTGCGCGAAGGTGTAGACGCCGTGCATCTTGGCCTCGTGGATACCGGCTGCCATCTCCTCGACAGTGAACTGCGGCACTGCTGGCTCGTCGCCGTCCGACATCACGCCGCCAGTAGCCGAGACGAACTTGATGCAATCGGCGCCCATCTTCAGCATCAGTCGGGTGGCGCGGCGCACCTCATCCGGCCCGTCGACCAGGCCGGGGTTGTCGATGTGGACTTCCGGGCGGTAGTAGCTGTCGCCGTGGCCGCCGGTGCTGGTCAGGCCGTAGCCGGGGGCGCGCATACGCGGACCGACGATCAGGCCGGAGTCGATGGCCTGGCGGGTGGCGATGTTCGTGTAGCCGTGTGCGCCCGCGTCGCGGACGGCGGTGAAGCCCGCTTCCAGCAGTGCCTTGGCGTGAACGGCGGACTTGATCGCCGAGAACGCAACGAGATCCTTGAGCCGCCGCATCGGGTTCGGGCTGCCATCCGAGCCGATGTGGATGTGGGTGTCGATCATCCCCGGCATGATCGTGCGGCCCTTGGCGTCGATGACCTCCGCCTTACCGGCTGAGATCGAGCTGGCCGGCCCGACTTCGACGATCTTGTCGTCCTCGATCAGCACCGCGCCGTCGTCAACCGGGTCAGCGCCGGTGCCGTCGATCAGCACACCGCCACGAATCAGGTATCGCCCTGCCATCGAGACTCCCCTCAGTTCCTATATACCGTTGCCTATCGGCGAACGCTCGGCCTACTGTACCGCACAACCCCGAGCGACAGAGAGATCATGAGATGCGTTGATTGTCTCGCGAAAGATATGCAGGAACGCGAACGGCGCAGGGGACTATTCCTCCTGCGCCGTTCGTGAATCAGCCACGTGTTGTGGTGATTGCCTATGTTGCCTTGACCGCCTCGATCAGCTTGCTGAGTGAGGCGCGGGCATCGCCGAAGAGCATCGAGGTCTTCGGGTCGTGGAAGAGCATGTTCTCAATGCCGGCGAAGCCGGAGCTCATGCCACGCTTCAGGACGATGATGTTCCTGGCCTGGTCGACGTTCAGGATCGGCATGCCGTAGATTGGGCTGCTCGTATCGCTGCGCGCCGACGGGTTGGTCACGTCGTTTGCGCCGATCACGAGGGCGACGTCGGTGTTGGCGAAGTCGTCGTTGATCTGCTCCATCTCGTAGAGGTCGTCGTAGGCGACGTTGGCCTCGGCGAGGAGGACGTTCATGTGCCCCGGCATACGACCTGCCACCGGGTGGATCGCGTAGCGCACATCGACGCCGCGCTCCTTGAGCAGGTCGGCCAGCTCACGCACCTGCTGCTGCGCCTGCGCAACGGCGAGGCCGTAGCCCGGCACGATGATGACGCGCTCGGCGTAGGACAGCGGGATCGCCGCGTCCTCGGCGCTGATCTCGCGGACCGGCAGCGCTTCGCCGCCGGCAGCCGCGCCGCCAGTGGCAGCCGTGTGCGAGCCGAATGCGCCAAACAGCACGTTGCCAACCGAGCGGTTCATCGCCTTGGCCATCAGCAGCGTCAGGAATGCGCCGGAGGCTCCGACGAGCGCACCAGCCACGATCAGCGCCTGGTTGTCGAGCTGGAAGCCGGTGATTGCCGCCGCGACACCGGTGAATGAGTTCAGGATCGCGATGACGACCGGCATGTCCGCGCCACCGATTGGCAGCACTGCTGCCAGACCGAGCAGCAGCGACAGGCCGAAGACGCCGAGCAGCAGACCCTTCGCCGTGTCGCCTTCAACGAAGCCGAGGGCGACCGAGACACCCAGCACGACGATGGCGATACCAATGATCGCGTTGACGACGGTCTGGCCGGTCCAGACGATCGGTCGGCCGGAGATCATCTCCTGCAGCTTCAGGAAGGCGATGATACTGCCGGCAAATGAGATCGAGCCGATGATGACGCCGAGGACGACCGAGATGGTCTGTCCACGGCTGAGCTCATCGCTCAGGTGCATGAACTCGCCGATGGCGACCAGCGCTGCTGTCGCGCCACCCATACCATTGAAGATGGCGACCATCTGTGGCATCGCCGTCATCGGCACCTTACGCGACGGGTAGGTCGATGCGACCGCGCCGATTGCGATGGCGATGATGATCAGGATGATGTTGGTCGTCGACATGCCAACGCCGTGCTCGTCGTGCAGGAAGAAGGTCGCCAGGATGGCGATACCCATGCCGACTGCGGCGATCTGGTTGCCGCGGCGTGCGGTCTGAGCGTTCGAGAGGTAGCGCAGACCGAAGATGAAGAAGATAGCTGCGACGAGATAGGCCAGCCCGACCAGGCCGTCGCGTGTCGTGAACAGATCGCTCATCGCTTCTGGCCCGCCGATCCAGCGCCCGGCTTGCGCTTGAACATCTCCAGCATGCGGTCAGTCACGACGAAGCCGCCGAAGACATTGGCCGCGCCGAGGATCACCGCAAAGAATCCGAGCACCTGCAGCCACCACTGATCGGCCCAGCCGAGCACGATCATCGCACCGAGCAGGACGATGCCGTGGATGGCGTTCGTCGCCGACATCAGCGGCGTGTGCAGGGTCGATGGCACCTTGCCGATCACCTCAACGCCGACGAAGATCGCCAGCAGAAAGACGTAGATCCCGAGGAGGACCTCGTTACTCATACCCGAGCCCCCGATTCATGACGCACAACCTCTCCTTACCCCCTGGTCCAACGCTCGCTGATCGTCACTCGCTCAGCTCGTTGCGGCCGGTTGTCCCATCGCCTTATTGGTGGCTTCGTGGATGATCTCACCGTTCATCGTGATCGTCGTGCCCTTGATGATGTCATCCTCGAAGTTCATGTTCAGTGCGCCCTCCTTGGTCAACATGATCGCCAGGAGGTTCTGCAGGTTCTTCGAGTACATCTGGCTGGCGTGGAACGGCAGCGTCGCGGGCAGATTCGTCAGGCCGATGATGGTTACGCCGTTGGGTGTCGTGATGATCTCACCCGGGACGGTCAGCTCGCAGTTGCCGCCGGTTTCGGCAGCCATGTCGACGATCACCGAGCCGGTCTGCATCTTCTCGACGGTGTCGGCCATGATCAGCTTCGGGGCCGGTCGACCGGGGACGAGCGCCGTCGTGATGACAACGTCGGAGCGCGCTGCCCGGTTCGCCATCGTCTCCTGCTGGCGGCGCAGCAGCTCCGGCGATGCCTCGCGGGCGTAGCCACCGGAATCCTGCGTCTGCGCCTCAATGCCGGTCATGTCGACCTCGACGAACTTGCCGCCGAGCGACTCGACCTGCTCCTTCACGACCGGGCGCGTGTCGTACGCCTCGACGACTGCGCCGAGGCGGCGCGCCGTCGCGATCGCCTGCAGGCCGGCAACGCCAGCGCCGATGATCAGAACCTTGGCCGGCGCGATTGTGCCGGCGGCCGTCATCAGCATCGGGAAGATCTTCGGCATGTTGTCGGCGGCCAGCAGGACCGCCTTGTAGCCACCGAGCGTGCTCATCGACGAGAGCACGTCCATCGACTGCGCGCGCGTTGTGCGCGGAATCGCGTCCATCGAAACGGATGTCACGCCTGCGCTAGCCAGCTGACGGACCAGATCGTGATTGACCAGTGGCTGCAGCATCGCAAGGAGCGTCGTGCCCTTGCGCAGCATCGCGACCTCACTCGGCTCGGGCTTCTGAATCTTGAGGATCAGGTCAGCCTTACCGTAGACGGCAGCGGCGTCCGGCACGATCGTCCCACCGGCTGCCGTATAGGCATCATCGGTGTACGCCGCCTCCAGCCCTGCCCCGGACTGAATGACGACGGAGTGGCCGGCTGCCACATATTTCTTGACTGCGTCGGGGATGAGCGCGACGCGACGCTCGTTCTCGACGATCTCCTTCGGCACGCCGATGGTTACCGGACGGGCCTGGGCAGCAGCTGTAGGTGCGGATTCCACCATGACCGGTACGCCTCCCAGAGATTGAACGAGCCGAAGGGGAGACATCGCAATCGCTCGCGCACGGATGCGCAACGAGGTGCCTGACGCCTCTCGTCGGCCAGACGTGGATGTCGCCGCAGGTGGCCGCTGTACCGGACCGCGGTAGCGTTCCGACCCCCATCGGATGGCCCGGTTTCCGTGTCAGGACGTGACCAGCGCACATTGTCCTGACGACCCTGCGCATCGACATGCCTCGGGTTGTGAATTCTACAACGATTTCAGGGTATGCGCTCGGCTGCGCAACTCATCTGCTATTCCATTGTCGGCTCAATCGCCCAACCAGGCAGAAGTTCGGCAATAGCAGCCTCGGCGGTGAATACTTCTGGCTCGACGCCGGGGCCGGGAAGCCCGGCGTCACCGCCCGACCCGCTCACTACCCTGGAAGTACCTCACTGTGCGATCTCGGTTGATGCCGTTGTTGTTCATCATTGTTGTTGTGTTCCCCCTGGCGACCTCGGCTGCCAGCGCTGGGTCGCTGATCTGGACACCGGCGTTCGAGAGGACCTGGGAGCGGACCGACAAGCCGGTCGCGGATGTTGTGGTGAGCCGCACCTGGATGTGGGGACCGTCGGGCTACACCGGCGGCATCATCGAGCCATATGTCGAAGCGCCAGGCGGCAAGCGCATTGTCCAGTACTTCGACAAGAGTCGCATGGAGATCACGACCGACCCGACCGTCTCGCCCGATTCTCCGTGGTATGTGACGAACGGACTGCTGGCCAGGGAGCTGATCACCGGTCGGGTGCAGGCCGGCGACAATCTGTTCTGGAGCTGGGAGCCGGCGCAAATCCCGGTCGCTGGTGATGCGGTCAATCCGACAGCGCCAACCTACGCGACATTCCGTGCCCTGCTCAATGCTCCGGCTGCTGGAGATGGTCAGGTGCTGACGACCCGTGTTGGCCGCGATGGCCGGACGACGACCGACGCCTCGTTGGCGCGATTCAACGTCACCGCCGGGTATCGCCTGCAAACCTGGGGCATCGACCATCAGGTCGCGTCGGTATTCTGGGACTTCATGAATTCGAGCGGCGTCGTCTGGGACAATGGCAAGACCGCGCAAGGCAAGATCTTCCAGGATCCGTTCTACGCGACCGGCTTCCCGATCACCGAGGCGTATTGGGCGACGGTCAAGGTCGCCGGTGTCGATCGGGACGTGCTGATCCAGTGCTTCGAGCGGCGCTGCCTGACCTACACACCAGACAATGCTGCGGGCTGGCAGGTTGAGGCGGGCAACATTGGCCAGCACTATTACCGCTGGCGCTACGCCGACAATAAGCCCACTCCTGCACCGATTGGTTAACGCCCATGAGTGTGACTCCGGGCCGGATCGTTGATACGGGTGAGGTACGCCTGCACGTCGTCGAGGCGGGCGACCCGAACGGGCCGCTCGTCGTACTGCTGCATGGTTTCCCGGAGTTCTGGTACTCATGGCGGAACCAGATGCCGGCGCTCGCTGCTGCCGGCTATCGCGCCGTCGCGCCGGATTTGCGCGGCTACGGCGGCTCAGACAAGCCTCGCTCGCTTGACGCCTACCGGCTGGAGCAGCTGGTCGACGATGTCGCCGGCCTCATCCACGCGCTTGGCGCGGATCGCGCCCACGTCGTCGGGCACGACTGGGGCGCGACCATCGCCTGGGCGTTCGCGATGCGCCACCCGGGTCTGCTCGACCGCCTCGTGATCCTGAATGTCCCCCACCCGGCCCGGCTGCGCGATGCTCTTCGGATGCCACGGCAGTGGCTGCGGAGCAGTTACGTCCTGTTCTTCCAATTGCCCTGGCTGCCAGAGGCGGTGCTGCACGCTGGCCGCTTTGCCCTCCTGCGGCGTGAGCTGCGCCACGGCCCGACGCGGCCAGACGCGTTTACGCCGGAAGACATCGAACGGTACGTCGATTCGTGGTCGCAACCCGGAGGGCTGACGGGCGGACTGAACTACTACCGCGCGATCGTGCGGCGTCGGCCAGATACGACACTGCTGCGCCGGATCGACGCGCCGGTGCTGGTCATCTGGGGCGAGCGCGACCGCTTCATCCTGCCCGAGCTGGCCGAGCCGCCGGCGGATCTGGTGCCGGATCTCCGCGTCGTACGCCTTCCCCGTGCCAGCCACTGGGTTCAGCACGACGAGCCGGAGCGGGTCAACCGGCTGCTGCTAGAGTTCCTGGGCGGCTCACCAACTGATTGATAGCTGCTTGGCTGAGAGGATCGCCGGCTCGATCGATGCGCCGAAGTGCGTCGCCATCCCGGCGCGGAAGTCGTCGGCGACCGCCTCCGCGACCTCGCGACCAACCTGGCCGGCCACCTCGGAGAGCAGCAGCACATCGTGGGTTTCAGGCCGGATCAGCCCTTCGACCGACTGCCGCCAGACGAAGTGGCGTGTCAGGATGGTCGTGCCGCTGGCATAGGCGACCTCGCCCGCTGGCACCGGCAGCGGCACATCCTCGTCGAGACTGTGGAAGGTGTCCCCTTCGCGCGTGACGCGCAGCTCAACCGGCCCAGAGAGGCGATCCAGCTCGAACGCGCCGGCCGGCACGACGTGGTTGAGCGAGATGGCGTTGTAGAAATCCACCAGCGGGTTGATCTCGAACGGTTCGCCGCCCTTCATCGCCCGGCGTAGCAGCGCCTGGATCGACGACGGGAAGTGCTTCGACGAGATGCCGTTGTCCTTCCACATTTCCCGCCACGGCACAACGCGCGGGTGCTGCTGTGCAGTGCCGTCGACCTGCCCGGCGGCGTCCCAGGCGGCGCGCCACTCAACTTCGATCGCTGGACGGCGCTCCGCGTTGTCGATCCCGCGCGCCACAGCAGCGACGATCATCATGCCAGGGAAGCGCTCGAATACCTCCGGCGCAACAGTGAAGTGCATCGGCCGCCCATTCCTCTCGACGCCGCGCGCGTGTATGGTGTCTGGCACAGTATAGGGGACGAGGATGGAGGGATCAGTGGGCTGGACAGTCGAGGCACTCGATGCGGCGCTCGGCAGGATCGACACGTTCGTCAACCGGCGTCTGGAGCGCGACACCGGGCCGGGGATTTCGCTGGCGCTGACCACCCGCGATGAGCTGATTGCGGTTGCCACGGCAGGTCTGGCGGACGTCGCCGCCGGGACGCCGGTGAAGCCATCGCACCTGTTCGAGTTCGGGTCGATCGGCAAGTCGTTCACTGCCGTCGCGTTGTTGCAGCTTTGCGATGAGGGGCGGCTGGATCTGGACACGCCGATCTCCGATCTGCTGCCGCTGTTTGCGATCCAGTCCGACTACGCTCCGATCACCGTTCGGCATCTGTTGACGCATTCGTCCGGTCTATCGGGCGGCAACGACTTCACGCCCGATCCGCGCTTCGAGGTCTGGTCGACGCGCGATCTGCATGCGGCGCATGCTCCCGGCGAGGCGTTCCACTACTCGAACCTGGGCTACAAGGCGCTCGGGTTGCTGCTGGAGCGCCTGGAGGGCAAGCCGTACGCCGAGATCATCCGCGAGCGCCTGCTCGATCCGCTGGGGATGCACGACACGGTGCCAGTGATTGACAACACCGTGCGCCCGCGTCTGGCCATCGGCTACGGTCCGCTGAATAACGACCGCCCGTGGCACCCGCGCGACCCGATCGCTCCGGCAACCTGGCTGGAAACAAACACCGGCGACGGCTGCATCTGCTCGACTGCCTCCGATCTGACGATCTGGCTGCGAATGCTGATGAACGGCGGGGTCGGCCCAGCCGGACGCATCCTCTCCGAGGAGAGCTTTGCGCTGCTGGCCGAGCGCGTCATCGAGATGGGTAAGGACTCCGGGCTCTGGTACGGCCTGGGCCTGTATACCGATACCCGCGAAGGCACGGAGCTGCTCGGCCACACTGGCGGCATGGTCGGCTACGAATCGGCCATGTTTGCCGATGTCGCGCGGGATATCGGGGTCGTCGTGCTGGTGAATGGCTCCGGCCTGCGACTTCCGTTGGTGCGCTATGCCATCGCGGTCCTCGCGGCCGCAGCGGACGGGGCCGAGCTCCCGCCGCTGCCGGAGGAGCCGGATCCTGATGCGGTGCCGAACGCCGACAGGATCGCCGGCGTCTATCGATCCGATACACGCACCTGGGAGATCGTGGCGTCCGGTGAACGGTTGTCGCTCATTGCCGAGGGCCATCGTATTCCGCTGACCCGACTGGGCGACACGTCGTTCCGCGCTGCCGACCCGGATCTCGCCTGGACCGCGATTCAGGTGCGTTTCGATGGCGAGAACGCCGTCGCGCTCGTCCACGGTGGCGATGTGCTGTACCGCGCTGGCATCGAGCGGCCTTCGTTCGAGCCGCTGCCGGAGGAGTGGCGCGCCTATCCTGGCCACTATCGCTCGCACAATCCATGGACGAGTGACATCCGCGTTGTTGCCCGCGAAGGTCGGCTGCAACTGCTCTTTACGTACGGCGAGCCGGACGGCTTTGACGGCGAGCAGGGGCTCGTGCCGCTGGGTGATGGGCTCTTCGGTATACCGATCAATGGCTACACCTACGACTGGATCCGCTTCGACACGATCGTTGATGGCGAGGCGCTGCGTGCCACGATATCGGGTGGCGACTACTACCGATTCTTCACGCCATAGGGCTCTGGCAAGGTAAGGGGAGGCGACTATGCTGCGAACTGCGTTGTGCGATCTCCTGAAGATCGAGACACCGATCATTCAAGCGCCGATGGGCGGGGCGGCGACCGGCAAGCTTGCCGCCGCTGCTTCCAATGCCGGTGCCCTCGGGAGCATTGCCGCGTTGCGTCTCAGCGCCGACGCGCTGCGGCAGGAGATTGAGGTCGCGGCCGAGCGTACCAACGGACCGTTCGCGGTGAACCACGGCATCTCCCAGCTTGACGAGGATGCCTTTCAGGCGACGCTCGATGCGCGCCCGGCGGTCATCTCTTTCGCGCTCGGCGATCCGGGCCATCTCGTCGCGCGGGCACATGAGATTGGCGCAGTTGTCATTCAGCAAGTCGTCACGGTTCGCGCTGCTGTCGAGGCAGCTGAGCGCGGGGCTGACGTCATCATCGCTCAGGGTGCTGAGGCGGGTGGTAACACCGGCGCGATCTCAACGCTGGAGCTTGTCCCATTGGTTGTCGATGCCGTCGCGCCAATACCGGTCGTTGCGGCCGGCGGGTTCGCCGATGGGCGCGGCATCGCTGCAGCGCTGGCGCTCGGTGCGCAGGGCGTCAACGTTGGGACGCGCTTCCTCGCCTCGGTTGAGGCGGAGATCGCGCAGGGCTGGAAGGAGATGATCGTCGCCAGCGGGCCGGGCGATGTCATGAAGCTCAACGCCTGGAATGCGATCTACCCGCCGGCACCTGGAGAATACGCGACCGTCCCGACGGTCATTCGCACGCCATTCGCCGAGCGCGTGCAGGCCGCCTGGCAGGCAGGCACGCTGGACATTGAAGAGATGCGTCGCGAGGTTGCAGCGGCGGCGGCAGCGGGCAGACTCTACGAGCTGGTCGCCATGTCCGGCCAGAGCGTTGGACTGATCGACGCGATTCTGCCGGTCGACGAGATTATCCGCCACATGACCGCCGTGGCAGCGAATGCGCTGCGCTCGGCGGCTGCGGCTGTTGTGCAGGCCTGAGGCGAGCGGGATCAGCCTTCGCCGGACGGTGTCGTCGCTGGTTCCGTCGCCCCGCGCTGTAGCATCTCGACCAGTTCGGTGTGGCGTCGGTCGAGCCAGTCGATTACGTCGGGTCGTCGGATATCAATGACCCGGTGATCGATGATGTAGGCCTTCAGGCGACCAACGCGGACCTCGTGGCGCACAACTTCCGGACTGATGTCCAGAAGTCGGGCGAGCTCGTCCGGTGTGTAATGGTCACGGTGTAACAGTTCAGAGATCGGGCTCTGATCATCAGGAAAAAGCATTGGCAGGCACCTCTTTCGCAACGCCGATCCAGAGATCGATGCCATAAGCGCGAACAATACGTTTGGTGTTATCGAATGACGCATAACGCATGCCGAGAGTTGCGTCGCGCGCGCTCAGTACAATGGCAACGTCGCAGATGGTGCGGCGCGACTACCAGAGCCGGATGGGGGCCCCTGGACCGTGTTTGATGGTGGGATGCCGATTTTCACGATCATGCTGGCGGTCATTGCCGTCGCGTCTCTTGTCGACGCCGTCCGTAATCGCAAGGCGCTGTTCGACGCTCGCCTGACAATGGATGAGCGCCAGCGGCTTACGCGTCTGGCGCTGTTCGTGCTGGTGCCGATCAGCGTTGTCTTCCACGAGCTCGGCCATGCGGTCTTCGTGAAGGCGCTCGGCGGCCAGATCGTGGGCTGGGGCTTCTTCCTGTACTACGGCTACGTCGAGCATATCGGGCGCTACACGCCAATCGAGCTAGCCTGGATCGCCTTCGCCGGCACGCTGGTGAACGTCATCCTCGGGCTGGGCGCGTTTGCCTGGGCGTGGTTCAAGCCCGGCAACGTCGCTGTCACCTACCTGCTGTTCGTCTTCGGTGCCTTCAGTCTGCTGAACGCGCTGGTCTTCTACCCGCTGATCGATGCGTTGGGCGGCGTCTCCGGCGACTGGGAGACGATCTACTCCCGGCAGACCCCGGTCTTCAGCGCCGTCATCGGCGTGCTACACGCCGCGATACTGATCGCTGGAGTCGTCCTTTGGCGCGATCCGCGCATTCGGGCCGGCTACGAGCGGCGCACCGGACTGCGTCAGCAGTTCGCCGCCTTTGCCGGACCGCGACCGGAGATGCAGCCGGATGACGGTCGGCGTGAGTTGGCCGGCGTGCTGGCGGTCGCTGCCGGCACAGCCAGCAACGGCTGGCGACATCCGGTGACAATCGCGACTGACGATCAGGCCGGCGCTGCCCAGATCGTCGTGCGTTGGGCATCAGGCGGCTTCCAGCGCGGCCTGCTGGTTCACGCGATTCCGAATAGTGACGGCGCACGCGTCGAGTTCTACGCCGCCGTGCAGTCCACCGAGCCGACGTCCCATGCCTACCAGCGCCCACTCACCCGCATCGACGGCCACCCCACCCCCACCGAGCTCGCCGCCCACATCCGCCGCTTCCTCGATTATGTTGACACGTGGGATGGCGCAACAGTCATGAACCCCAATTAGCGTAGCCAGTGCATGCAAATGGGACAGCGCGAGCACTGTCCCATTTGCACATATTGCAGTTGTCTGCTTCTCGCCGAAGTTACTCGATGGCGAACACCTGGACGACATTCTTCTTGTCCAGGCCGAGCGCGGCGAACGTATCCCAGGAGAGCTCGACGGCCCACTTCGCGCGCCACTGCGCCTGATGCGCTGCCTGGACGCTATCGCCGATGGTGCATTCAATGGTCACGCCATTGGCGACGAGCCGCAGGCGCTGGCCCGGGCGGAAGTCCGGATGGACGCAGTAGTAGCCGTTCGGATCGACCGCCCAGCCGCTGACCGCGCCGCCCCAACTGGCGTGCAGTCCGATGGTGCGATCCCACCAGGCGCGATCGTAGCTCGCGCTGTAGTAGGCGGCGGCACCCTCACCGACGAAACGTCCGGCGGGCTCAGGCTGCGCCTGCAGCGCTGGCTGCGCGCCGAGCTCGATGACTGCGCCTTCCGCCTCGCCGTTCAGCGCCAGGCTGGCGGCGGTCGTCGCGCTGATGCCAATACTGCCGTCTGTCAGTGCCGGCAGGCCGGCAGCTCCGGGTGTCGCGCCGACAGTGCAGTCGGTCGTCTTGCCGTTGGCCGTGAGCTGCAGGCGGTCGCCGGGCACATAGCCGGGTGCGACACACCAGCGGTCCGCCGGATCGGCCGCTGCGCCCGGACGCGTGCCAGACCAGCTTGCGTACCAGCTCAGTGACTGCGTCCACCAACTACTGGCGAATCGGGCAGGGATCTGCACGAGCGGAGCATTGACCGGTTCACCTGACGCCGCCGCCGTGTCGGCGGCTGCCGGGATGCTGAGTCGCGCATGGAGATCGGATAGCGCGGCAGTTGCAGCGCCGACGAACGCCGCGACGTTCGCAGCCGATGGATCGGCGTCGTCCCCAGCGTAGTAGCGCGCGAGAATCAGCGCCGTGTCGTCGGTCGTCGCGCTGATGCGTGCCAGCTCCGCCGCACCGATGCGGGCGTTCGCCTGCGGGTCGCGCGGTACGTCGGACCAGCGGATGCCGAGCAGCCCGACGTGGCCATCGTCAGATGCCATCAGCGGGTTGCCGTCCGACGCGGTTGTTGAGATCGCCGCCGTTAGCCACGGATCGACGCCGGCCTCAGCGGCGGCCTGAACGATCTCGTCGCCATACGGAACAGAGACGGCGAGCGCTGCGACCTGTGAGTCGCTGATCGCGCCCAGGTCACGCCAGATGCGGTAGTGCTGACCGGCGTTGCCGGATTCGGTTCGCCAGCCTTCCGGATTCGCGGGCGTGTACGACAGCACGCGCCGCTCGAACGCCTGCAGCAAAACATGCTGTGCGACACCGGCGACCTCTGTCTGAACCCAGTACGGCTCGCTCAGCGGGTGGCCGAGGACGTACAGCGCTGAATATGGCTGCGACGCCTCCCACTCGACGAACGGCTGCGCGATATTGTGACGGGTTTGTTCGTCGAATCGACCGATGGAGATCGACGATGACGGCAGCCCGTCCGCTGTAACGGTCCCATCGGCGTGCAGTACCGCAGTCACGGTTGTGCCAGTTGTGTCGTCGGCAAGAACCGGCGTCTCGTCGGTTGGCAGCCGCGAGAGCGTGCCGAGCGTCGCGTAGGTCACTGGATCCGGCTGTCCCACATCGCCGACGACCGGGATGTTGGCCGGGCCGCGCTCAATCCACTGCCCGTCCGCGGTCTGAATCGCGCCGGAGAGCAGCTCGGTGACGAGCTGTGCGCCGACTGCGAACCACGGCTGCGCTGGATCGGCAGCGGGATCGACGACATCGAGACGACCCTTATCGAAATAGACCTGTCGCCGCAGCGCGCCATCCGTTCCCGGCGCGTCATCGACGCCGACAGCGGTGATAGACGGGCCCCAGACCCAGCCGCGCGTCACTTCAAAACGCGCAACAGGACCGTCTGCAGCATCCCACTGGGCGCTGACGACAGGGTCTATTGGAGGCAGCGAGGGCGAAGTTGCGAGCCCGGCAGTAATGGATGGGCGAGCGCCGAGCGATGGTAGCGGAACCGAGGTAAGGAGCAGCGCGAAGGCTGCAACGACGGCAAGCAACGCCGATGCACGATAGCGAGACACACGAAACCTTCCCCGGAGAGGATCTCTCTCCGGCTGGCCAGAGGTCGCAGCAAGCCCACGAAAAGGTCAGAAGAGGTCAGGTCGCGTGGCGCTGTCGAGCTGGCATACCAGCAATCGCAGTAGGTTCTACCATTTGCGTCAAGTGCAATGCGCAGCGGTCGCGCCCACCGCAGCCAGATGGGGAAAACATTGCGTAACCGTTATGGGCGAATTGGTTCGCCCATCAGCGCCCACCACGGTAGCGCGACGACAAAAATCATGACGACACTCACGATCGTCAGGATGACACCGGCCCGCACCAGCTCCCCGGCGGTGTAGTGATTCGTCCGATAGGTGATGAGCGCGGTCGCGATCTGTACCGGATAGAAAATGGTTGTCTGGGCGATGATCGGAGCCATTAGCCCGACGACAACCGGATTCAGACCGAGCGGCCCGGCCAGCGACATCAGCAGCGGGATCGTGATGCCCAGGACAGCCGTCCGGTTGGGCAGGATCGCGTTCACAATCGCGACAATCGCCATCATCGACAGCAGCAGCGGGACGAGCGGGAACGTATCGAGCGGGATCTGCTCGACGATCGTTGCCGCTACCCATGAGGCCGCGCCGCTGTCGTTCAGCGCGACAGCCAGTGACAGCGCGCTGGCAGTGACGAGGAAGATCGACCACGGCGAGCCGCTCTCGAACTCGTCCCAGCGCAGCACACCCACGACCGGCAGGAACAGCGCCGTCGCGCCAATCAGCGCCGGGATCGCCGGGTTCAGGTGGTGGATGAAGTCGGTCAGCCACAGGATGGTTGTCGAGCCAATGATGATCAGGCCGCGCCATTCGAGCGCGCTCATCGGCGCGAGCTCGTCCGGTTCGGATTCAGGCTGTGCGGCGCGGACGGATGGCATGTCGATCGGGCGGTAGAGCACGTACATCGCGACGCCGACACTGAAGAGGAGCGTATACATCGGCACCGACATCAGCGCGAACCAGCGCGCCCAGGAGATGCCGCCGACCAGCGACGAGGCGACGACCGGAACCGCGCCGCCCGTCAGCACCGCCGTCGATGCCAGCGGCTGCAGGATGCCGGTGCCGAGCATCACCAGACGCGGCAGGCGATGCCCGCGCTCGATGCGGTGCGTCTGAAAGACCGCTTCGTAGGCCGGGATCAGGATGGCACTACGCGTCAGGGCAGATGGCACGAGAACCGCCATCGGACCCATCATCCCGACCATCTGGGCATAGAGGCGGCGTCCGCTGCCCCTCGCGCCGCGCACCAGCATGTACGCCAGCCGTCGGGCCAGACCGGTCTTGACGGTTGCCGTGCCGAGGGCCAGTGCGCAGAGCAGGAAGTACGGCGCAGGCGATTCGAAGCCGGCCAGTGCCGTGCGGAGCGCATCATCGCTCTCGCCCGGTCCGACGATGGCGAGCATCGCGACGACGCCGAGCGATGTCGCGGCAATCGGCATTGCCTCCGACATCCACAGGATCAGCCCGGCGACGACGACCGATAGCACCCGCAGCCCCCATGGGCTCAGGTCGTCGATTGTTGGTGGAGCGATCGATGCCAGCAGCGGGAACGCGAATGCGACGACTGACACGATCAGTCGTCGACGCTGGAGTCGTGGATCTTCGTGTGCTGATGACACCCGGCTATCTGCCCCCCGCCGCAGATGCTACCGGCTCAAGCGGCATCAGGCTAGTGTCAGATCGGCGCAATCTGCCACTCGGTCTGCGCTCCCCACTCAGCCCACGAGCCATCGTAGACACGCACGCGTTGTCGCCCGAGCGCGCGACAGGCGACATATGGCAGGCAGGCGAGCGTGCCATGCAGCCCGAAGACGATGACTTCTTCCGCATCCGGGGAGACGCCTGCATCTGCGAGACGTTGCTCAAGGAGATCGGGAGCAACGAGCGCCGGGCTGTCGCCAGTAGTCAGGAACGCGTCGCGTGGTAGCCAGTGGCTGTTCGGTATCGTGCCGTGCTGCAGGCGGTCGAACCACGTTTCGCGACGCTCTGATTCCGTACGTGTGTCGATGATGGCAATCTCCGGGCGGTCCAGTAAGCCTGCGATGTCAGCGCCGTGCGCGATGACACTCTCGTCCTGCTGGATCTGGACCGGGTCGCCGGACACCTCGGCGGCGCGACTGTCGGCGTGCCCGGACGTGCGCCAGGCCTGCTCGCCGCCATCCAGCAGCCGGACGTTACGGAATCCGCTGGCGTGCAGCATCCAGAAAACGCGGCTCGCCCAGACGCCGCCGGAGCGGTCGTAGCAGACAACGGACGAGTCCGCTGAGATGCCGGCGTCGCTCAGAATGCGCTGGCGTCCCTCTGCGCCGGTGAGCATGCCGTAAGTCTGGTTGTGAATCTCGATCGTATCCTGCCACCAGACATGACGTGCGCCCGGCAGGTGATCGCGCCGCCAGGAGCGCAGCGACGAGCAATCGACGAGTCGCAGTCGCGGATCGCTCATCTGCTCGGCGAGCCAGTCGGTCGTAGCGAGAATGTCGGGCGCGGGGTACGCAGTCGTCGCGAGCTCCGGCGGATCGTTTGACTCGCCGCCTGTCGGCAGGCATGCTCCGGCGACGAGCCCGACCGTCGCGGCCAGGAGCGTACGGCGGGTCAGGCGGACTACGGACGGCACAGTTGCTGCACTAGACAATGTGGCAATCGATCGACACTCCGGCGCACACAGGTGCGATGCGTTTTCAGAGAACTTTCAGGTCGCGTTCACCAGTATCTCAGTTGCTTCCGTGATACTCATACACGTAACGCCCCGGTGTGACTGGAGCAGCGACATCCGCCAGGTTCGCTCGATGATGCCACAGGGCCGGAGGCGGGTGGCGTTAGAACAGAAAGGTGCATCGAGTTATGCAACGCGTACGACGAATTTCATTACCTCATCTCCTCCTCGTTGTCGTCCTGATGATGACAATGGGACTGACGGCGGCTTGCTCGACCGGCTCGAGCGACAACAACGACGGCACAGCCGTCATTGCGACGGCCACGTCGGCAACCGGGGCCGCATCCGCGACGACCGAGAATGCGGCCGCCGCAACCAACACCTCAACCGTGAAGGTCGAGACGACAAGCGCGAAGCCGGCTGCCACGAAGCAGGCTGACTATCCGTTCCTCGTTGGTTCCTCTGATGCATCGACCTACGACAATATTGCCGATATGGTCGAAGACGTTAATCAGGCCGTCGTCACAGTTATCAATAAGCAGACATTCGCTGGATTTGGCCAGTCGTCGAGCGAGCTGCAGCCTGCCGGAAGTGGCACCGGCTTCATCGTTAGCGACGATGGCTACATCATCACCAACAACCATGTCGTTGAGGGCAGCGATAGCCTCTCCGTGCTCTTCGTTGACGGCACCGAGGTCGACGCAACGCTCGTTGGCACTGATGCCATAACTGACATCGCCGTTATCAAGATTGACCAGAAGGTTCCGGCGACCGTGGAAATCGGTGATTCCAGCACGCTGCGAGTTGGCGAGGATATCGTCGCAATCGGCAGCGCTCTCGGTGAGTACACCAACACGGTGACCCAGGGCATCGTCTCCGGTCTCGGTCGCTCGCTCGATTCGCAGGGCGGGGCTGGCATGGAGAACATGATCCAGCACGATGCGCCAATCAATCCGGGCAACTCCGGTGGCCCGCTGCTAAACATGCAGGGACAGGTCGTTGGCGTCAACACGGCAGTCGTCCGGCAGGCAGAGCCGGGTGTGACGGCTGAGGGTCTTGGCTTCGCCATCCCGAGCAACACTGTCAAGGACATCGCCTCGCAGCTCATCGAGAACGGTCAGGTTGTGCGTCCGTTCCTCGGCATCTCGTACCAGCTCATCAACCCGCAGATCGCCGCCGCGCAGAATCTGCCAGTTGACCACGGCGCGTTCATCGCCGATGTGGTCGCCGGTGGTCCGGCTGCAACGGCTGGCGTTCAGGCGAACGACATCGTTACCGCAATCGATGGCCAGGAGATCAGCCAGACGACATCGCTGCAGGACATTCTGTTCCAGCACAAGCCAGGCGACACGGTCGAGCTGACCATCGCCCGTGGCACGACCGGCGAGACAGTGACGGTCCAGGTCACCCTCGGCACTCGGCCGGCCGACCAGTAAGTACACCTGTGGTCGCAGCGACCCACCTGCGACCACTCTCCACCCCACTACCCCTGCGCAACGTCCGGAGCTGAATTGCTCCGGACGTTGTGTATTTCCGGGTAGGATCTCACCGTCGAGTCGATTGATTGGGGGAGTGGGATCTCGTGCAATCACCTGTCGTGCCGAACGCAGCGCTGCCGGATGCGACCTCCGTGCTGGTCATCTGTGCTCATCCTGACGATATGGAGTCATGGTGCGGCGGCACGCTGGCGCTCCTCGCCCAGCGCGGCGCAACGGTTTCGATGGCACTCGTGACTGCTGGCGACAAAGGCTCGGCGGATCGGCGAGCAACAGCGGACGAGGTCGCCGAGACGCGCCTGGCCGAGCAGGCGCGTGCGAATGAGCGACTGGGCCTGATCGGTTTGCGCTTTCTTGGCGAGCGCGATGGCGAGGTCGAGGACACGCTGGAACTGCGCCGCAAGATCGTCGGCGTGATTCGCGAAGTACGGCCGGACGTCGTCTTCACGCACGACCCTGAACACATCTGGCCGCCGTACATCACCCATCGAGATCATCGTATCGTCGGCCGCGCTGTCCTCGACGCCGTTTACCCGATGGCTCGCGACCACCTCTTCTTCCCGGAGCAGGTCGCGGCAGGCCTGGAGCCGCACATCGTCTCGCATGTGTGGATGTTCTCGACGTCCCAGCCGACAACCGCAATCGACATCGCGGCGACGCTCGACCTGAAGATCGCGGCCCGCCTCGAGCACGCCTCGCAGACCAGCGATCCTGAGGCGCTGCGCCTGAGCTGGCGCGAGCGCGCAGCCGCTATTGGCGCGCCGTATCAGCTCGAAGCGGCAGAGACGTTTAGCGTGGTGCGGCTATGATCGGATGGATCTTGATGCTGAGTGCTCTGTGAACGCCGAAGTGTCGTACTCTCGGGAGCGGCCGCCGCCCGCGAATGCTGTCATTTCGGACCGCAGTGAGAAATCTCTCCCGGCCCGATACAGACGATCACAGCGGCGCCCCAGCCTTCCCGTGAATCTGTCATTCTGAATAGTCGACCGTAGTGAATCTGTCAGGCGAGCCGCCGCCGATACGCTCGTAGGGACATGACCCGGCTTGTCCATCGCCGTGAGGCGATCACTTCCAGTTGAGCCATTG
>JBDHWD010000054.1:0-18737 GCA_039810005.1 Thermomicrobiales bacterium
CGTATGCGATACGTCCCTACATTTTGGGGCCGGCGCGGGAGGGTCGCCTCACGGCGATGACAGCGCCAGCGCTGTCCCTACGCAAGGATCAAGGGCTCGATTCTCGCCTGACGGATCCACTGCGGTCGATTACTGAGTGGCCTGTCAACGCCAAAGTGTCAGTATGTTGGTGCGGCAGTCGCCCCCGCAACCTGTCATTTCGAGCGCGCGCGCGAGAAATCTCCCCTGGCCCGATACAGACGACCGTAGCCGCACCCTGCCCCCTTCTCTGTCATTCTGAATGCGCTGTCAGCGTCAAAGTGTCTATTCGGCAGCCACCCCTTTTGTCCTGTCATCTCGAACCGCAGTGAGAGATCTCCCCCCGTTGGACCCGTTCCAATCTAGGGAGATTTCTCGCGTGCGCGATCGAGATGACAGGACAAGAGAGTGGCTGCCGATCGGACATGTTGACAGTGACGACCCGCTCACGCTGACGAAGCTAAAGGATGGCTGTCGGGCGTGCGGGTTCGGTTATCTGGCGTCGGCGTGTTGCAGGTACTGTGCGCGCGTTGTGAGTCGTCATTACGGAGACAGGCGGTGAATGTCCCAACGGCCGTCCGGCTGGAGGTTGTATTGGAAGCGGTCGTGGAGGCGGTTGGGGCGGCCGTGCCAGAACTCGAAGCGATCGGGGTGGAGACGGTAGCCGCCCCAGAAGGACGGTAGCGGCACGTCCTTGCCTTCATATTCCTCGACGAGATCGGCCATGCGCGTTTCGAGCTGCTCGCGGCTGTCGATAACAGTGCTCTGGTGTGAGGCCCAGGCACCCAGCTGACTGAGGTGGGCGCGCGAGTGGAAATACTCGGCTGATTCTTCGCGGCTGACCTTTTCGACTCTACCCTCGACGCGAACCTGCCGGGTTAGCTCGGGCCAATAGAAGAGGAGAGCGGCGCGGGGGTTGCTGTTGAGCTCGCGACCTTTGCGGCTTTCGTAGTTGGTGTAGAAGACGAAGCCGTCGCCGTCCATGCCCTTTAGCAGGACGACGCGAACCGACGGGGAACCATCCGGCGTGGCGGTGGCGAGGATCATGGCATTGGACTCGATCACGTCAGCGTGGACGGCATCCTGAAACCATGTCTGGAACTGTAGAAATGGGTCCTCGTTAACGTCGGACTCATCGAACCCGGGCTGGCGATACTCGCGGCGCATATCCGCGATTGACAGCTCAGCCTGCGTTGTATCGGTCATTCGTCCTCGTCCCTGCTGCGAGCTCCTGCACGCCGCCGCCAGCGCTGCGACCACGCGTCATCATACATCCGGGATGGCGGATAGCGCGGAGCTTGTGATTTGTTCCAGCGCGTCGGTGGGGGAGCCATGACGGACGACGAGTTGGCCATGCCTGAGCTCCCAGACGACGCCGTCGAAGCGCTCGATGAACCAGCGGTCGTGCGAGACGCAGACGAGCGGCCCGGGGTACTCCAGCAGGGCGTGCTCGAGTCGGGTGAGGACGTCGAAGCTGAGATGGTTTGTCGGCTCATCGAGCAGCAGCACCGACGGGTGTTCGGCGAGCAGACGGGCAAGTTGCAGCTTGCGACGTTGCCCAGCGCTGAGGACGCTAACCGACTTGCGAACGTCCTCGATAGTGAAGAGGCCGTAGCGGATGAGCTCGTCGATGGCGGCTTGTTGATCCATCTCCAGACCACGTCGGTAGACATCGAGGACGGTGCCTGACTCAGCGCTGAGGTCGGCGGCCTGGTCGAGATAGCCGAGGCGCACATCTCGCGCGACACGCACCTCGCCGCTGGTGGGTGTGGCGCGACCGGCGATGATGTTCAGCAACGTTGTCTTGCCAGCGCCGTTGGGCCCGACGATGACGATCCGATCGCCTGCACCGATGACGAAGGAGACGTCGTCGAGGATGACCTTGCCATCCCACTCCTGGCGCAGGTCAGTGGCAGCGATGACTTCGGCGCTGCGCACGGCGGCTACGTCGAACTCGGGCAGGATGCGCAGGGTGCTCGGTGGCTTCTCGATCGCTTCGGCCTCAATGCGGCGCAAGCGCTCCTCTGCGGCACGCACCCCGCGGGAGATGGCGGCGTCGATCCGACCGCCTTTGAAGTCGTAGGCCATCTTGTCGGCGTCGCGCGGGGCGCGATTCGGCGCGATCTGGCGGCTGCTGACACGGAGGGCGCGGCGCAACTCGTGAATCTCTTCCTGCTGGGCTGCGTATTGCGCAATCCAGTCTGCACGTTCGCGCTCATGTTGCGCGGCGAAGTCGTCGTAGTTGCCGACGTACTGCTTCGCAGTGCGAGTGCGCTCGTCGATCTCGACGATGCGGTTAGCCGTCCTGTTAAGAAACGCGCGATCGTGTGAAACGGCGAGAATGCCACCTGGATAGGTCGAGAGGTAGCTCTCCAGCCAGCCGAGGGCGGCGAAGTCGAGATGGTTCGTTGGCTCGTCGAGCAGCAGGAGGTCGGGCGAACGGAGCAGCAGCGTTGCCAGCAGAATGCGCTCCTGCTCACCGCCGGAGAGGGACGCGAACAGACGCTGGCGATCGAGGTCGCCGAGACCGAGGCCAGCGATCACGCTCTCGATCTGATGGTCGATCTCATAGCCACCAGCGCGTTCGAAGCGCTCCTGAATCTCACCGTAGTCAACGAGTAGAGCATCGAGGTCTTCGTCTGGATTGGCGAGGCGCGACTCGATATCGCGGAGTTGCGTTTCCAGTTGACGTAATTCACCGACAATCTCGTAGATCAGGTCGTCAACGGTGGCATCCGGAAGCAGTGGCGGCTGTTGCGCGAGGTATCCGGGTGTCACGGACTCAGGGATGAGCACGTCGCCGCTATCGGGCGTGATCTCGCCGGTGATGATGCGCAGCAACGTCGATTTGCCGACGCCGTTCGCGCCAACGAGGCCAACGCGCTCGCCGTCGTTGACGACAAACGAAATGTCGTTGAGCACGGATATTGGGCCGAAAGACATGGATACATGAGAGACACTGAGCAACATGGAATACCTGCAACCTCATCGTTGAACGATGGACGACACGAACCGGAATGCACCGGCCGCTGTTCGATCTGGTTACAGGTCTGTCGTCAAGGGAGTCTCCCAGGTTCGCGCAGGAATGCGTCGATCAGGGGGCCAGCCTAGCATGGTGCGGGGCGCTTGGCAACCGAGCGCCCGTTGCGCGGGTTGGCGGGTGGCGGCTACCATGCGGCAACGAGCCCAAAGGAACTGATGGCTGCACAATGAGGGGGAGCGCGTGACCACAGCAACCGGCACGAATCAGGATGTGCTGTTTGAGCGTCGTGGACCTGTCGCCTGGCTGACGTTCAACCGTCCAGAGGCACGCAACGCGATGACGTTCGCGATGTATGACGAGCTGGTTCGCATTTGCGACGAGGTCGAGAGCGATCCGGACATTCGCGTGCTCGTGCTGACGGGCGCGGGCGAGAAGGCGTTTGTGGCCGGGACGGACATCAGCCAGTTCCGCTCGTTCAAGGAGCCGAACGACGCGATCGAGTACGAATCGCGGATCGAGGGCGCGTTGTCGCGGCTGGAATCGCTGCAGCGGCCGACGATCGCGGCGGTGCGCGGCTATGCCGTTGGCGGCGGGGCGCAGATCGCGCTGTCGTGCGACCTGCGGGTCTGCACGCCAGATGCGAAGTTCGGCGTGCCGATCGCACGGACGCTGGGCAACTGCCTGTCGATGACCGGCTACGCGCGGCTGGTTGATCTGGTCGGGCCGGCGCGAGCGAAGGCGATCATCTTCACTGCTGACATGGTGACGGCTGAGGATGCTCAGGCTGCCGGGCTGGTGAATGAGATCGTCGAGGGTGACGAGCTGATCGAGCGGGTCAGTGCGCTGGCAGAGAAGATCGCCGGGCATGCGCCGATCACGCTGCAGGTGACGAAGGAGGCCGTGCGCCGCGTGCTGCAGGCTCGCCGTCCGCCGCGTGAGACGGACCTGGTTGTCCGCGCCTACATGAGCGAGGACTTCAAAGAGGGCGTCAACGCGTTCCTGGAGAAGCGCAAGCCGAACTGGCAGGGGAGATAAAGCATGTCGTCCGAACAGGACACGATGCCGCTATCCGGCATTCGCGTAATCGACCTGGGGCGCCATCTTGCCGGCCCGACGGCGGCGATGTGGCTGGGCGACCTGGGGGCAGATGTCATCAAGATCGAAAACCCGGGGAAAGGCGAGGATGCTCGCTCCTCGGGGCCGCCGTTTTTCAACGGCGAGAGCGCGTTCTTTCTGGCCGCTAACCGGAACAAGCGCTCGCTGGCGCTGAACCTGAAGGTTCCGGAGGGCCAGGAGGTCTTTCGGAAGCTGGCCGCGACAGCGGATGTCATCGTTGAGAACTTTCGGCCGGGTGTGATGGATGCGCTGAACATCGGGTACGAGCGGGTATCGGCGACGAACCCGGGTGTGATCTATTGCTCGATCTCGGGGTTCGGTGCCGATGGTCCGTTCGCGGGTCGGCCGGGGCTGGATCAGATTATCCAGGGCGTGTCGGGGCTGATGAGCATCACCGGCTTTGAGGGCGGCGAGCCGACGCGGGTTGGTATCCCGATTGCCGACCTGCTGACCGGACTGTTTGGCGCATATGGCGTGCTGGCGGCGCTGCAAGCGCGGCAACAGACCGGGCGCGGTCAGCGAGTTGAGACGTCGCTGCTTGAGAGCATGGTCGGGATGCTGGCGTTCCAGGCGACGCGCTACCTGAACGGGGGCGATGTGCCGCCACCGGCTGGTAACCACCATCCGATCAATGCGCCGTATGGCGTGTTCCGCTCGAAGGACGGCTACCTGACGGTCGGCGGGACCGGCGACAAGCGCTGGCCGATTCTGTGTAAGACGATTGGCGCGCCGGAGCTGCTGGAGGATGAGCGGTTCAAGACGAACGGCGGCCGGCACGCCAACCGGATGGAGCTGGCCGAGCTGATCAGCGCGAAGCTGCAAGCCAGGACGTCTGCGGAGTGGGAGCCAATCCTTAATGACGCAGGCGTGCCGTGCGGGCCGATTCTGGGCGTCGGTGACGCGCTCGATCATCCGCAGGTGCGTCATCGCGACATGGTTGTGGAAATCGAGCATCCGACGGCAGGGCTGCTGCATCTGCTGGGGCTGCCGGTGAAGCTGAGCGCGACGCCCGGCGGAGTGCGTCACGCGCCGCCCGTGCTGGGTCAGCACAGCACGGAGATCCTGTCGGACCTTGGGCTGTCGGCGGACGAGATCGAGGCGCTGGCGAAGGCGGGGACCCTGGGGGTCGTGGAGTAGGGAAGAGGAGAGTGGGTACCGGCAGCCCTGACGTCTTGCATGGGGCAAGGGGCGGCCTTCCAGAACGAAAGTATGTAGGGGCGTATTGCATACGCCCGTTTGGCACTCCGATGCGGTCTGTGCGACAGCCACGGTGTCTGGGTGCACGTGCTGAATGGTCATGGTTCTGGCCGGGCGTATGCAATACGCCCCTACATGCCGGGCCGACGTGGTGGTGACGTGCCGCAATCGCCGATCGTTCGGCGTAGGAGGGGCGCCTCACGGCGAGGACGGGGCGAGTACTTTCGCGACAAAGGCATGTGCAACCGACGAGAGCTTCACGTTGTCAGGTGTACTTCTCCGGTGCCTTGCGGAGCGTGGGCCACTGATCGGGGTCGTGGCCGTAGATGAGCAGGGCGTTGGTGCGGTCGGCGAGTGTGATGAGACGCGCGGCGGAGCGAGCGCCAGCGGCAGGGTCGCTGCCGATGCGGTAATTGCCGCGTTGGCGGTTGATGGCGGAGTAGATGGCATCGATGGCCAGGATGACCGGGCCGATGTCGGGCAGGGATAGCTCGACTGACAGGTGGCCGGGACTGTGGCCGGGCGTGTGGAGCAGGGTGAAGCCGGGGACGAGCTCGGCGTCGTCGTCGATTAGCGTATAGCGGAGGGGGCGGCCATCGTCGGCGCGATCGGGGATGCCGCCCGGCAGGCCGTTCTGGCGGCGGTCGATGCCGATGTCGTAGTCCGCACGGTGCATGATGATCTCACTGTCGACGAAGTCGGCGACGTTGCCGGCGTGGTCGAAATGGTTGTGAGTGAGGACGAGGATGTCGATGTCGGCGGTCGTCAGCCCGACTTCGGCAAGGCGGTTGCGGATGTCGTCGGCTTCGGTGAGCTGCGGGATGAGGTGGTCGCCGAAACTGGTACCGACATATTCGTACATCGGTTCACGGATGTGGCGACGGTTGGGTCCGGTGTCGATGAGGACATGGCGGCCATCTGTGAGTTCGACGAGATAGCCGGGGAAGGCGCAGACGGCCCATTCGCCGTCCAGATCTCCCGGAGCCATGACCGTGCCCATGTCGATGTTGGCGCGTCCGAGGTCGAGGATGGTCAGCGATTGCACGCGTGTCGTCATGGTATCCTGCTCTCTCCGATAGATGCGTCGCGACCGATTATCGACCGATTGCGACGAACAGCAAGAGCAAGCCAAACGATTGGAATCCACCCAGGTGGACGAACGGGCGCAGACAGAAGCTGAGGCGACGGTGGTGTCGTCGGACGAGGACTCGGCGCACCAGACTCAGATAGCGCACGACGAGCTCGTTCGAGAGGGGCGTCGTCGAGCGGCGATCTGGGGCGTGCTGACCGGGCTGGCGATGACCGTCGTGGCTCTTGGCTGCATCCTGCTGCTCTATCTGGCGCTCGGCCGCTAAATCAGCGGACGTGACGCACGTCCTCCAGGCCACGGACAAATCCCAAAGCAACGATGATCGTGATGATGCCGCCGATACCGACGGCAAGGGGCACGCCGATCGCTTCTCCGGCCGCGCCGAGGATCATCGAGCCGAGCGGCATGAGGCCGCCAGCGATCAACGTGTAAACACTCATCACGCGCCCGCGCATGGCGTCGGGGACGAGCCCCTGCAGCAATGTGTTGGCGAGCGACATCATGAGCGTCGATGTGCCACCGACGAAGATCACCAGGATGATTGAGGGAATGATCCAGCGCGATTGAGCGAACCCGACCAGGGTGATGCCCAGGACGATCGTGTTGATGACGAGGAGCCAGCCGCGCTTGGCAAATCCGCCGAGCGACGCGGTGATCAGCGCGCCGACGAGCGCGCCGAGGCCGCTAGCGGCCATGAGCACGCCGAAGCCGGTCGCTCCGAGGCCGAGCACATCGCGGGCGAAGACCGGCATCATCTGCGTGTATGGGCGTGCGACAACGCTGGGAATCGCGATCAGAAGCAGGATGCCCCAGATGATGCGGTCGGAGCGGATGTAGCTCAGTCCTTCGCTGAGCTGTCGGGACATGGAGCGCGACGCCGTCACCTTGCGTTCGACGCGCGGGATGAGCCCGACGACGATGAGAACGGGGATGTAGCTGGCGGCATTGAGGAAGAACGCGCCGGAGATCGAGACGGCAGCGATGAGGACACCGGCGACGGAGGGTCCAATGATTGCTGCTGCGTTCCAGGCGGCGGAGTTGAGCCCGATCGCGCTGGCCAGCTTGTCGCGGCCGACGAGGTCTGGGACGAGCGCCTGGCGGGTGGGATTATCCACGGAGAAGAAGACCGACGAGATAAACGATATGACGAGCAGATGCCAGACGGTGATAACGCCGGCGACCGTCAAGATGGCGATGACCAGCGATGAAAGCGCCATAACTGACTGGGTGATCATGAGGATGCGCGTTCGCGAGAAGCGATCGGCCAATACGCCGCCGACGAGAGAGAGTCCGATCGTCGGGACGGCGCGAACAAGTCCGACGAGGCCGAGGTAGAACGGCGAGTCCGTCAGTTCAAGGATGAGCCAGCCCTGGGCGAGGATCTGCATCCACGAGCCGATGTTCGAGACAATGGTTGCCAGGAAGTAGTTGCGAAAGACGGTGACTTCGAGCGCACCAAAGCGCGCGGTATCGCGCGGCGGATCGACCACCGCGTCAGGCGACGCTTCAGAAGGTGTGGCGCTCTCGCCAGTTGTCATGTACTCCCCTGATCCCCTTCGGCGAGGCGATGATACCCCACTGTGAGCGGGACACAACTGGCGATATTTGCGGCATACACGTATTCTGACGCGCCTGCGGCGCTGGATTGTTGGGGTTGGTCGGATGGGGGAAGAGTCTGAGCGGGGTCGATAGCGACGCGCGACGTCGGTTGCCGGTGCATGTGCTGCGGCATCGGGATTATCGGTACATCTGGATGGGCCAGTTTGTCTCAATGCTGGGCACGCAGATGCATGCCGCAGCGCTGTCCTGGCAGGTGTATGAGATGACCGGCTCGGCGGTCCAGCTCGGCATTCTCGGTCTTATCCGCGCCATCGCTATCTTCTCGACATCGCTGCTCGGCGGAGCGGTGGCGGACGCATTTAATCGTCGCCGCGTTCTGCTCTTCACGCAGGCAGGTCTGATGGCAATCAGCCTGGTCATCGCGGGAGCGACGGCGAGCGGCAATGTGACGATCATCCTGCTCTACGCCGTTGCGGCTATCGCTGCGGCGATCTCGGCCTTCGACGGCCCAGCTCGGCAGGCGCTGATACCAGCGCTGGTGCCGCGCAACGAGCTGGCCCCGGCCATGTCCATGAACATCCTGGTGTTCGCAATCGCACGCATGGTGGGTCCGGCTGTGGGCGGCGTGGCTGTGGCGCGGGTCGGGCTGTCGGGGACGTACCTGCTGGACGCTGCCTCGTTCGTGTTCGTCATCGGTGCGTTGCTGGCGATGAAGACGCGGACGGAGCCGCCGCTCATGCGCCGTAACCATCTGGAGGCGATCGCCGAAGGACTGGCGTTCATCCGTAAGACGCCGGTCATTTGGGGCGTGATCCTGCTGGACTTCCTGGCGACGCTGCTGGGGTCAACGGTTGGGCTCGCACCGGTGTTCGCGACCGATGTGCTCAAGATCGGGCCGGAAGGGTTCGGTCTGCTGCTGTCGGCACCGGCTGCCGGTGCCGTGATCGGCGGTCTGCTGGTCAGCCTGGTGCCGCAGCCGGATCGTCCGGGGCTGGTGATGGTCGGGGCCGTGATTGGCTATGGCGCAAGCCTGATGCTGTTTGGCGCGAGCACGACGCTGATCGTGGCGCTGCTGGCGCTGGCCGGGGCCGGGGCGTCGGATTCGGTGAGCGTGGCGATGCGCGCGGTGATTCGGCAGCTGGCGACGCCGGACCCATTGCGCGGGCGGGTGGCATCGGCGCACTCGGCGATGGCGTCGGGCGGGCCGCGCCTCGGCGAATTCCAGAGCGGCATCATGGCCGGGCTGGTGGGACCGCGGCTGGCGATGATTATCGGTGGTGGGGCCGTTGTGGCGGTGTCGATTGCGATGGGCGCGTTGTTGCCGCGCATGACGCGGGCACGACTGGCCGAGCTGGATGCGGACGCGCAGATGCAAGAGCAGGCGCAGATGGAGACGGCGGGGGCGGCGGGTGGTCGGTCGCGGTGACGTGAAGATCCCGCGAGGCTCAACATCGTTTCGCAGCGCGCGATGGCCGCTACTCCTGAACGGCGAGGGTCGCCTCACGGCGAGGACAGCGAGAACGCTATCTCTTGGGGCTGTGTGATCGACCGCTCACCTACTCAGTTGTTGTGGAGCAGGGAGAGGTAGCGCGTGAGGTAATCGTCGGTGACGTCGCGAGTGGCACCGCGACGGAAGGAGTCGATGACGATGTCCGGCTGGATGCGGCGATAGGTTTCGGCCTGCAGGAGGGTTTCGAGCTTGTCGATCTGGCGGACGAAGCGGGCTTCGGGCGTGGCAGACGCTTCGTATTCCTCCCAGGCTGAGCGGATGTCGGCGGCGAGAGCCGGTTCGACGCCGTCGAGGAGCTGGGTGAGAGCGGCACGCTCGGCGGCCGTCTTGCGATCTCGCGCGGTGGCCGAATAGATTGGCGACTCGCTGAAGTGCGATGGGTCGATCGCGCCGCGACGATTGCGCAGATGATCGAACGGCGTCGGATCACCGGCAATGGCTTCAGGCAGGTCGTGAACGAGGCCAAGCAGAAGGACGCGCTCGCGGTCGAGCTCGGGCCGGTCGCGGGCGAGGAGCCAGCCGAGGAAGGCGACACCCCAGGAGTGATCGGCGGCCGATTCGGGATCGTTGACGCCACGGTCGAGCCATCCCTGGCGGCGAAGCTGCTTCAGCTGTTGGGCGAGTGACCAGAACGTCAGGAAGGCTCTGTCGTGGGGGCTGACGTCCATGCAGGTCGCTCCTTCGCGCGCCGCCGATGTGCGGCGCACAACCATACCGCAAAGGGTGGCTTTTGTGTGGTGAAAGACTGCCCTAACCAAGCGGCAATCGGTGGCTTATCCTTAGAGGCGAGCGGACGCGCTACGTCCGCTGGGCATGCCATTCCCCGTGTCCAGGCGCGGCTAGACAACCGTTACAGCCTGGCGCGACATAGAGGAGTCTAAACGACAATGATGGATCCAGGCGGGCGCCAGCAACAGCCGAGGCGCAACCCACCCGGCAAGAAGGGAAGCGAGCCACAATCGCGTTTCCGATTGCCGAGCTGGCTCTTCTGGGTGCTGCTCGCAGCACTCTCGGCCGGCTATATCTACATGTTCCTGTGGCCGCAGGAGGAATCGCGGATTGACTTGCCGTACTCAACGCTGCTGACAGCGGTTGAGGAGCACCAAGTCAAGGCCGTGACGATCAGTGGCCAGGACGTGACCGGGCAGTTCGTGGTTGAGATGACCTGGACGGGCAGCGTGCTGCAGCCGTCCGATCAGCCCGTGCCGCCGGACTCAAGCGAAAAGGTCACCGACACTGACTTCAACACGGTGATACCGGAGGACTCGGGTGAGCAGTTGCTGACGCTGCTGCGAGAGAACAACGTCGAGATTCAGGCGAAGAAGCAGAGTCAGTCGATTCTGCCGACGCTGCTCTTCACGGTCGCGCCGCTCCTGTTATTCGTCGGTCTGATCATTCTGATGACGCGGAACATGAGCCGCGGCCAGCAGAACGTGTTCGGCTTCGGTCGATCGAAGGCCAAGATGTACGACCCCGAGCGGCCGCACCTGACATTTCAGGACGTGGCTGGCGAAGAGGAGGCCAAGCGCGAGCTGACCGAGGTGGTGGACTTCCTGAAGAATCCGATGAAGTACCACCAGATCGGCGCGCGGCTGCCACGCGGTATTCTGCTAGTTGGCCCTCCGGGTACCGGTAAGACGCTGATGGCGAAGGCGGTTGCCGGTGAGGCCGGCGTGCCGTTCTTCAGTGTGAGTGCGTCTGAGTTCGTTGAGATGTTCGTCGGCGTTGGCGCGTCGCGCGTTCGCGATCTGTTCGAGCGCGCCAAGACTGCTGCGCCGGCCATCGTGTTCGTTGACGAGCTTGATGCCGTCGGTCGGCAGCGGTTTGCCGGACTGGGCGGTTCGAACGACGAGCGCGAGCAGACGCTGAACCAGCTGCTTGTTGAGATGGACGGCTTCGAGCCGAACCAGGACGTGATCGTCATTGCGGCGACCAACCGGCCGGACGTGCTGGATCCGGCGTTGCTGCGGCCCGGCCGCTTTGACCGCCAGGTGACAGTGGGCCTGCCGGACAAGAAGGGTCGCGAGGCGATCCTGAAGATCCACACGCGTGGCATTCCGCTGGAGTCGAGCGTCAATCTGGAGTCGCTGGCCGCAGGGACACCGGGGTTCTCGGGCGCCGATCTGGCGAACCTGGTCAACGAAGCGGCCCTGACGGCTGCGCGACATAATCGCAAGACGGTAGCGCGGGCCGACTTCGACGAGGCACTGGACAAGATCATCCTCGGCACGGTGCGTGGAACGTTGATGAGTGAGCACGAGAAGCTGGTGGTGGCCTACCACGAGGCGGGGCACGCGATTGTCGCGCACTTCTCGCCGGGGGCTGACCCGCTGCGCAAGGTGTCGATTGTTCCGCGAGGGCGTGCGCTGGGCGTGACAATTCAGACGCCGAGTGAGGACCGCTACAACTACTCGCGCGAGTACCTGCTGTCGCGGCTGGCGGTGATGATGGGCGGTCGCGCCGCTGAGATCATCCGCTTCAACGAGGTCACGACCGGCGCTCAGAACGACCTGAAGGAAGCGTCAGACCTGTCACGCCGCATGGTTGGCCTGTGGGGTATGAGTGACGAGATCGGGCCGGTCTACCTCGGCACCGGTGAGCAGCACGTCTTCTTGGGTCGCGAGCTGACGCAGGAGCGCGAGATGAGCGCCAAGACGCTGGATCGCGCAGATGAGGCGGTGCGGCGTCTGGTGACAGAAGCAATGGACGCAGCGATCGTCCTGCTGACCGACCACCGCGACGTACTGGACGCGCTCGCCCATCGTCTCATGGAAGAGGAGACGATTGACGAGGAACAGCTGATCGCGATGCTGGGCGTTCCTCCGGTGACAGCCGAAGTGGCAGCGCTGGGCAGAGTCGAGCTGGAATAGGTTGCGTAAGAGCGACCGTGGGAGAACATCCCACGGTCGCTTTCCGTTCCCTGAGAGTTGACATATGAGCCGAATGAACGGCGATTTTGGTATAGTCCGCATTGCGCAGTTGTACGTATTTGCGACGTCGCGGCCTGCTGTGTTGTGGGGGAATGGTCAGGGTGAATACCACGAGTGAGGTGCCAGCCGCGTCTGTGCTGGGTGGCGAAGTTGCTCTTGTCTTTCCGGGGCAGGGCAGCCAGTTTGTTGGCATGGGGCAGCGTTTGCACGACGCGTCCGATACTGCACGACGTATTTTCCGGCAGGCGGACGACGCCCTGGGCTTCTCGTTAAGCCGCTTGTGCTTCGAGGGCCCGGCCGAAGAGCTTGAAGACACCTACAATTCCCAGCCTGCCATCCTGACAGTGAGCTACGCAGCGCTAGAGACGCTGCGGGAGCGGCTAGCCCATCTCGGCGAGGCCGTTTCGCCTGTCTGTGTCGCCGGGCACTCGCTGGGTGAGTACACCGCGCTTGTCTCGGCCGGAGTCATCGACTTTACCGATGCGCTGCAGCTCGTGCGCGATCGGGGTCGGTTGATGAAGGAAGCCGGCGACGAACGTCCGGGCGGCATGGCGGCAGTGATCGGCCTGTCCGAGGAGAAGCTGGCGGCGTTGTGCGCCGAAGCTTCGCAGGAGGGCGGCATCGTTGTCGTGGCGAACGACAACTGCCCGGGCCAGACGGTCATCTCCGGTGAGGTTGAGGCGCTGGAGCGGGCGATGGCGCTCGCGAGCGCTGCCGGTGCGCGACGCGTTGTGCGCCTCGGCATCAGCATTGCTTCGCATTCTCCGCTGATGGAGCGAGCTGGGCAGCAGCTTTCCGATCTGGTGCAGAAGGTGAACTTCCGCGAGCCGTCGATGCCGATCGTCTCCAATATATCCGGACGCTTTATTACGTCGGTCGACGATCTGAAGCGCAACGTGGGCCAGCATATGGTTCGGCCGGTGATGTGGTCCGGCTCGGTGCGCGAGATGGTTGACCACGGCGTCGACACCTTCCTTGAGGTGGGGCCGGGACAGGTCCTGAGCGGCCTGATCCGGCGAGTCAAGCGCGAGGTGAAGACGATGAGCGTCGCAGATCTCGGGATCTCGCTCGACGCCAGCGGGCTTGTCAGCCAGGCTACCGCAAAGCTTCGTAACGACTGAGCCCCTCGCCAACTCGGCGATTCGGGGCGATTGATCCGAGAGGAATCGCCGTAACGTGCAGCGTGTAGTAGTAACGGGTCTTGGCGCCCTGACGCCGATCGGTAACGACGTCGAGACGTTCTGGACGAATCTGCTCGCCGGCACCTGCGGCGTTGCTCGTATCACCGAATTTGATCCTTCGCCGCTGCCGGTCCAGATCGCCGGTGAGGTGAAGGGGTTCGATCCCAAGCAGTACATGGATCCCAAGTCCGCCCGACGGATGGACCGCTACTCGCAATTCGCAGTCGCTGCCGCAGGCGAAGCGCTGCGTGACTCGGGGATCGAGATCGATCCGGAGCAGTCCGAGCGTATCGCCGTGATGATGAACACTGGCGGCGGCGGAATCCTGACACTGACGCGCGAGGTGCGCAATTACTACGACAAGGGGCCGGAGCGGGTCAGCCCGTTCTTCATTCCGATGTTCGCGCCGAACATGGCGGCGGCACAGGTGTCACTGACGTACGGCGTTCATGGCCCGGTGCGTGGTTCGGTGGCAGCCTGCGCAGCCGGCGCGCAGGCGTTCGTGGATTCGTGGCATCTGCTGCGTCGCGGTGAGGCAGATGTTGTCATTGCCGGCGGAACTGAAGCAGGCATGGACCCTGTATCTGTCGCGGCATTCGCGAACATGCACGCGCTGTCGCGGCGAAATGACGACCCGCAGCGGGCGAGCCGACCGTTCGACGCCGAGCGCGACGGGTTTGTTTTCGCCGAGGGTTGCGGGGCGATGATTCTGGAAACGGAAGAGCACGCGCGAGCCCGCGGGGCGCGAATCTATGCCGAGCTGGTCGGCGGCGCGATGACGGCGGATGCGTTTCATCTGACGGCACCGGTGGCGGACGGCACCTACACGATGCGGGCGATGAAGAATGCGCTCGAAGCGTCGTGCACGAACGCGGAGGAGATTGCGCATATCTCGGCGCACGGCACAAGCACGCCGTTGGGCGACAAGGCCGAGACGGTCGCGATCAAGCGCGCGTTCGGTGAACATGCGCAGCGGATCGCGGTGTCGTCGATCAAGGGCGCGGTCGGCCACCTGGTTGGCGCAGCCGGCGGGGTCGCCGGAGTGGCGGCGATTCGGTCGATTACCGATAGCGTAGTCCCGCCGACGATCAACTACGAGTATCCCGATCCGGACTGCGATTTGGACTACGTGCCGAACGTGGCTCGCGAGATGAAGGTGGATGCCGCAATGGTGAATGCCTTCGGTTTTGGCGGGCAGAACGCAGTCGCGATCTTTAAACGGTACGTGTAGCGAGCGTCGATTTCTTCTTCCAACTGACAACTCGATGAGATCTCGGGGGCACACGATCGTGTGTCCCTTGTTTGTTTGTGGAGATTCGTACATCGCCGCCAGGAAACCGCCGCTTCCTGCGATCGCATTGGAGGCGGCCAGGTTCGGAACTGTTGCACGGTTGGGTGGGAGTCGCGCGAGAATGGGGTGAGGCTGGCGGGCTCTCCGATTGGCGACATGATGGCTGGCCGTGAGATGCGGTATTGCAGGAAGGGCGATGTATGGTCGAGGTTCGAGATCAGCGGGACTGGCATCGACAGTATGCGGAGCTGGTGTTGCGCCTGTGTCTGGATTTTGAGCCGGGGCAGGTGCTGCTGATTGATGGTCAGATCGAGCATGCGCCCTTCATCCGGGTTCTGGTTGACGAGGGCTATCGACTCGGCGCGCGCTACGTAGATGTCTGGTACTGGGAGCCACACGGCAAGCGGGCACGGATCAGGTATGCGCCAGAGGAGACGCTGAGCTGGATTCCAACGTGGCTGAACGAGCGCTACGACTCGATGGAGGAGCAGAACGCGGCGCTGGTGTCTGTTCGCGGCGATGCGGAGCCGGATTTGTTGTCCGGTCTGGATCAGCGTCGAGCTGCGCTGGACTTGATGCCGGCGGTGCCGGCGCGGGTTCGGGCGCAGCAGAGCAGCAAGGTGCCGTGGACAATCGTGGGCTATCCGACGCCGGGATGGGCCGAGTTGGTCTTTGGCGAACCGGACACCGAGCGTCTGGCGGGATTGCTGCGGACGTTCCTGCGGCTCGATGAGCCGGATCCGGTCGCGGCATGGCGGGAGCGCTGGGCATTTATGCATCAGAAGGCCGCAGCGCTGAACGCGCAGCGTTTTGAGGCGATGCGCCTCGTTGGTCCGGGAACTGATCTGCAGGTCGGGCTGCTGCCGCAGAGCAGATGGGGCGTTGCTGACCTGAAAACACACTCGGGGCGACGGTTCATTCCGAATCTTCCGACCGAGGAGGTGTACACGACGCCGGATCGGGCGCGGGTTGACGGCGTCGTTTCCTGTACATTGCCGCTCGTGCTGGACGGCACAGTGATTCACGACCTGCGCCTGACGTTCGAGAATGGTCGAGCAGTCAACGTTGAGGCATCGACCGGCGCGGAGCTGGTGCGGCAGCATATGGCGACCGATGAGGGCGCTGCGCGTCTGGGCGAGATCGCGCTGGTAGACAAGACGTCGCGGATCGGCGCGAGTGGGCTGACGTTCTATACGACGCTGCTCGATGAGAATGCCGCCTGCCATCTGGCGTGGGGCTCCGGCATACCGACTGGCATTGAAGGCGGCGCGACGATGTCCGACGCGGCGCTGGACGATATCGGCGTCAATCGCTCGGTGGTCCATGTGGACTTTATGGTCGGAGCGCCGGATGTTGAGGTACTTGGCGTGCGCGGCGATGGCGAGACAGCGAGTGTGCTGCGCGACAACGAGTGGCAGATCTAGCGGACGGACGCAGGCTGAGTAGAGGAGTGGGTTATGGCCGATGCGCTACAGGATGTCCTCCAGGAAGTCGATCGCGGTATCAACGAGAGCATTGTCGCGTTACAGCGAGTGGTGCAGCAGCCGAGTATTTCGTCGCAGAACATCGGAGTGCGGGAGTGCGCCGAGCTGCTGGTGAGCATGATGACGGACCTCGGTGTCGAGGCTCGGGTGATGGAGACCGAGGGACTGCCGGTCGTGTACGGCGAGATACAGTCGCCGAGGCCCGACGCACCGACGCTAGTGATCTACAACCATTATGACGTCCAGCCACCGGAACCGCTTGAAGAATGGGACTATCCGCCGTTCGGTGCTGAGATCGTTGACTTTGTAATGTATGGGCGCGGGACAACCGATGCGAAGGGCAATCTGCTCTGCCATTTGCGTGCGATTGCGGCCTATCGCGATGCCGGAGTCGATCTGCCGTGCAACATCAAGCTGGTGTTCGACGGCGAAGAAGAGAGTGGCAGCCCGAGCCTGCCGGGCTGGGTGAAGGCACATACGGATCTGCTGCAGGCGGATGCGGCGCTGTCGTTTGATGGTGGGTTCGGCGGCAGCAATCGACCGCGAATCAACTTCGGTTCGAGCGGGCTGCTGTTCGTCGAGATCCGGGCGCGGGGCGCAGAGAAGGATCTGCACTCGGCGCGGGCGCGGCTCGTGCAAAACCCGGCCTGGCGGCTGGTCTGGGCGTTGTCGCAACTGAAGGGGCCGGACGGGCGGATCAATCTGCCGGGGTTCTACGACGCGATTCGCCCGGTGACGGCGCTGGAGCGCGGGATGCTGGAGCGTTCAGGCTGGGACGATTCGGCGCAGCAGCGCGATCTCGGCGTGGAGTCGTTTATCGACGGGGTCAGCGGTGTAGATGCCTACGAGCGGCTGCTGTTCACGCCGACCTGCAATATCGCCGGCTTCGGGACGGGCTGGATGGGTGAGGGACACAAGACGGTGCTGCCGAGCCGAGCAGCCTGCCGACTCGATTTCCGACTGGTAGCCGATCAGGACCCGCAGGTGATATTGCAGACGCTGCGGGCTTTCCTTGACGATCATGGTTGCGAAGACTTTGAGCTGGAGGACATGGGCTCGATTGAGCCGTCGCGGACAGCGCTGGACAACCCGTTCGCCGATGTCGTTGTGGATGCAGCCAACGCGGTGTACGGCGTTGAGCCGGAGACCCAGCCGACCGGCGACGCGTCAGGGCGGCAGGGTGTCTGGCTGGGTGGGATGCTCGGCGGCATTCCGGCTGCCGGTACGGGCGTCGGCCCGCCAGCCTGGCGCGGCCACGCGGCCAACGAGTTCATGACGCTCGATCACTACCGCAACGGTATTCGCTATGCCGTAACGATCTGGGACATGTTTGGGCAGCGCATGAAGGGAACTGGCGCATGACACGATTGCACGGCAAGCGAGTCGTTATCACCGGCGGCTCGACCGGCATTGGAGCGGCAGTCGTGCGGCGATTCGTTGCCGAGGGTGCTGCGGTCGCGATCCTTGACGTGAACACCGGGTCTGCAGAAGCGCTTGCGGCCGACATATCCCATCAAGGCTCAACGGCGTTTGCGATCGGCTGTGATGTCGGAGATGTGGCGGCGGTTGCCGACGCTGTTGAGGCTGCGGCAGGTCGGCTTGGCGGGATCGATGTTGTCATGGCGAACGCTGCTGTGGGAACGATCACCGTTGGCGGGACCGTTGAGTCGATCGAGCCGGAGCGTTGGGATCTGGCGTTCGACGTGAACACGCGCGGTGTCTATGCGGTCTGTCGGGCGGCGTTGCCGCACCTCAGGGTACGGGGCGGGTCGATCGTCGTGACGTCGTCGAGTAGCGCGTTGATCGGCGTCGGAGGGCGGCCGACGCATGCGTATACGGCGACGAAGGGTGCGCTGCTGTCGCTGGTACGGGCGTTGGCAGTGACCTATGGGCCGGAGGGAATCCGGGTCAACGCACTCGTGCCCGGATTCGTGCGGACGCGGCTGACGGCTGATGTCGTCGACGATCCGGCGGCGCTGGCCGGCGCGATTGAAGGGATTCCGTTGCGGCGCGTCGCCGAGCCGGATGAGCTGGCGGCCTGCGCACTGTTCCTGGCGAGCGATGAGGCGAGCTTCGTGACCGGCGCGATGCTGGTCGCCGATGGTGGGCAGACGATTCAGTAGGGTGGGGATTGGCAGGTGCGGCGGTTGATGTTACCGACTGGCCAAGTTGCATGGGAGCATGGAACCGGCAACCTGAATGGATTGGCAACGCCAAAGTGTCGATCAGTCCGTGCGGCAGCCATCCTCGCTTTCTGTCATTTCGAGCGCGCACGCGAGAAATCTCTCCTGCGTTGGACGGCTTCGAACGGGTGGGAGATCTCTCACTGCGGTTCGAGATGACAGGACAAGGTGGTAGCTGCCGCCTTCAACGATCG
>JBDHWD010000055.1:0-18688 GCA_039810005.1 Thermomicrobiales bacterium
GGCGCTGGCTGGAGGAGATGCTGGCCCTCGCCCGCGAATCCGTTCCGCGAACCGTCCCTCCGCTGCGTCTGGCGACGCTGATGCACGTGACGGCCAACCTCGCCCGTGTTCAGGGTGACACTGCGCGGGCTGAGACGCTCTATCGGGAGTGCTTGACGATCCGTCGTGCTCACGACGATCGACCGGGGATCGTCGCCGCGCTCCACAATATCGGCATCGTTCTGGCTGAGCGTGGCGACCACGAGGCGGCGCTCAGGTGCTATCAGGATGCGCTTCAGCTGGCTGTTGAGATTGGCGAACAGTACGGGGTCGCATTCATCCAGACGAGCATCGGCGAAACGCTGCTCGCGAGCGGTGAGATCACTGGCGCAATCGCGCACATCACGGCTGGGCTCCATGGCTTCCGCGCAATCGGCCACACCTGGGGAGTGGCGCTGGCGACGACGCGCCTGGGAGACGCGACGCTGGCGCAGGGCGACCTGCTTGGTGCGGCCGAGCTTCAGCGCGAGAGTCTGACGATCAGCGCCAGCCTCTCCGATCCGCGCTCGATGGTAGACGCGCTGGACGGACTCGCGCAGGCAATCGTTGGTCATGACGCGCTACGAGCGGCGCGGATGATCGGTGCCGCCGAGACGCTGCGGGCGCGCTTTGATTGCCCGCGACCTCCTAATCGCCGGGACGCCCACGCGGCGACTATCGCCACGCTTCAGGCGACGCTCGGCAATGCGGCCGCCGCGCTTGCGGAGGGCGGCGAATCGGCCACGGATGCCGATCTGTCGACGCTGGTTGCGGAGTTGGAGGCGTGAGCGCATCAACCGGATGCGGTCGGCTCGCTTGGCGCGGGTTCGGCACGCGGCGCGGGGGTCTCGCGGGGGCGGGGGACGAGTGCGCGGAGCTCGTCCAGCCCGAGATTGGGCAGGTAGGCGCGCATGATCGCGTAGCCGATCTTCGGTAGCGCGCTCGCTCCGGGATAGGCGATGTAGACCGGTTCCCAGCGCGGCGAGAACTTGCTCTTGAACTCGAACAGCGAGCGGATCGCGTAGAACGGCTCGATCAGCCCGGCCATACCGGCTACTGCGCGCTCGACTGCGCCGGCCTGGTCCCCTTCGCGCGCCACGCGGGCCAGCGGCGCGGTGGCCAGGCTGGCGAACGGCGCACCTTCGTCGCGGAAGGCGAACGCCGAGCCGATGATCAGGAACTCGATGATGCCGTTGAAGGCATCCGGCCGGCGGCGCATGATGTCGATCACCCAGCCGCCGGTGCCGTGAACCGGCAGCCAGCTCACGAAGCCGTGGACGCGCCCGTCACCATCGACCGCCGCTGCGAGGCGTACTTCATCGTCCGGAGCGCCAGACAGGCTGCCCAGCGTGAAGCCCATCTCCGGCAGCCGCTTGGCCCGTAGCCAGTCGTCCGAGATCTCGCGGAGCTCGCGCATGATGTCGGGATCCGTGTTGCCAGGGTTGATCATTCGTAGCTCGATGCCCTCCCGGCGGGCCCGGTTGAGCGCAGTGCGAGCATCCTGCCAGTGCTTGCCGCGCAGCTCCAGCGCCGGCAGGTCGATGTAGGCATCCTCGCCGGCCTGCATCATCGTCAGGCCGTTGCGAGCATATTCGTCGCGCAGCGCGGGGCCGACGCCATAGAAGCACGGCGTCCAGCCGTGGCGCCGAACCAGCTGGGTGAATTCGTGGATCGCTGCTGCACGGCCGGCTGGCGCGCCGACCGGGTCGCCGAGGACGAGCGCGACATCGCCGATCAGCCGGTAGGCGATGTAGGCATCGCGGTGATGGTTGAGCAGGAGCGTATTGCCCGGCCAGGTCGTCATGTGGGCGACCGGCGAGCCGCCGTAACGATGGAGCAGGTCGAGCGCATCGCGCCGGTCGGTGGCCGTTTCGGTCGTCGGGTGTAGCACCGGCCGGAGCAGGGCGACGATGCAGACGACGAGCGCCGCGACCCAGATCCAGGTGATGGAGTCGAGAAACCACGCCGCCTCGAAGCTCACCCCGTTGAACTGTCCGGTCGTTTTCAGCAGCACGCGCGCCAGCACCTCGCGAGCGGCGTCCCCTGCGGTGAACGGTCGGTTCAGCTCGCCGCGCAGCAGCCAGAAGCCGAGCGCCGCGTAGAGCGGCAGCATCAGCAGGGTCAGCGCCGACGTGATCAGGCTGCGACGAACCGTTGGCAGATCCGGCCGGGCGAGGTAGTCGCCATGACGCCAGAGCAGCCAGGTCAACAGCATGACCTCGATCGTCGCCTCCTCAATGTCGAACCCCTTGATGACGTGGGAGACGGCCCCGCCGGCCAGCAGTGCCAGCGTTGCCAACCAGGCGATGCGTCGGCCCTGACGCAGGCCGCGACCGAGCAGGATCAGCCCCAGACCCGACAGCACGACGAACGTGCGCGAGCCGTGCAGAAAGGCGAACGGGACATCGTTATCCCACGACTGGACGCGAGCCGTTGCGGTCGTCGCCAGCGCAGACACGACGTTCATCAGCCCGACCAGAATGACGAGGCCTGCCGCGATGTCGCGCGGATGTGGTCGTGGGATCCGACTAAGCTCCCGTACCGCGCAGCTTGTGATGTCGCGCTCGACCAGCAGCCAGCCAACCCCCAGCCCGATCAGTCCGGCGATCAGGTGCTCGACGTCCCAGATGCGGTGCGTCAGCAGGAGGAAGCCGAGCAGGTACAGGCTGAGCGCGACGATGCCGCGCCAGCGCCACGGGCGTGGCAGGTACCAGGCGAGCGCCGCCAGACAGCCGAATGCGCCGGCCGAGGGCCCGACATCTCGCGCCGTCGCCAGCGATTGCCCCCAACTACTGCCGAGCGCCGCCAGCGGCCATGCGACCAGCAATGAGGCGAGCAGGTAGCCGCCGACCTGCGCGGCGAAGAACACAATCGCCGTTCGCCGCCAGCCGGCAATCAGCTCGAATGGCGCAACGCCGATCAGGACCAGGAAGGCGATCGTTGCCAGCATCCAGGGGTAGAGCGCGAAGGGGATGTTCGTGATGAGGGTATCGATCCGGCCTGCCCTCAGCGCGTCGAGGCCGTAGCCGACCCTGCCCAGCAGGGCTTCGTCGGTGATGCTGCGCGTCAGCGAGCCGCCGGTTGCGTTCGCCACGAGCATCGTCGCCAGCAGGCCGGTGGTAAACGGCAGCCGCCAGCCGCGGGCTCGCCCGGTTTCCCTCACCCAGGCTGCCCCGGCGACGACGGAGTGTTTCGCCTGTCGCATCATGTCGCGCCTCTCCCGTCGTCGCGCGGCTGTCCGGTTGTGGATGCTGCGCCGTTGCTGGTGGCTGGGAAGTGCTGGTTGGCGTACTCGAGGGCGTCGAGGAGGTGCGCCTTCCAGAAGTCCCAGGAGTGCCCGCCGGGAGCGAACTGCGTCTGGTGATCAATCCCGACGGCAGTGAGCTTCGCATCGAACGCCTTCGTGTCGGCGACGCCCTGCCCTTCGTCCAGCCCTTCGATGATGTCTATGTGCAGTGGCTCGGAGAGCGAGTGGACGTAGAGCGCGGGGCTGTTGGCGTTCCGCTCCTCGTCGCTGCCCCAGATATTGCGCTTGTCGTACGTGTTTTCGGCGTTGAAGTAACCGGAGAGCGAGAAGACGACGCCGAACTTGTCCGGGTGGTGCAGGGCGATATTGATCGCGCCGTAGCCGCCGGACGAGTTCCCGCCGATGCCCCGCGCGTCTGGTCGGGCGAGCGTGCGGTACTGGCGGTCGATCGCCGGGATCAGGTCGTTGACGATCGCGTCCTCGACGCGCTCACCAGTGACGGGCGAGTTGCCCCACTGGGTGTCGTGGTGCGGGTCGCCGAGCGAACCGTCCGGCATGACGATAATCAGCGGCCGAATGGTACTGCTGCGGATCAGCGCGTCGGCTGTCTGGTTCGCCGATGCGCCGTCGATCCAGTCGCTGTCGCCGCCCGGCGAGCCGTGGAGCAGGTAGACGACCGGGTAGCGGGTGTGGGCGAAGCGCGGGTCGTCGTAGCCGGGCGGCAGGTAGATCCTGATGTCCAGGCGCTTGCCGAGGGTCGGACTCTCGATGCTCTCCTGATGGACCGCGCCGTTGCCAAGCGACATCATGTCGACCCGGCTGGGTGGTGCGGCGGTGGCAGACGGCGCGGCGGCCACCCCGGTGTCCGTCGGTGTGGCACTCGTTGGTGGAGTGGTGGTAAGCGTCGCCAGCAGCGCCTTCTCGTGAGAACGGTTCCAGTCGGGCAGATGTCGATAGTGGATGTAGCGGTCCCAGCCCTGACTATAGCCCCACGCGCCGAGTGCCACACTGGCGACCGACAGGACGCCGAGCGCGATTGCGGCTCGTCGGAGCCAGCGCTGGCGGCGGCTGCGTGTGTCCGGCTGTGTAATCATCGCGGCGAGCCTCCGTGTCCGAGTGCCACAGGCACTGCTCGAACGTCGGAATCGCGCATTCTGGGCAGCGCCGGAACTGGCGCTCCACCCCGACCCCGGCTTCCATAAGCCCCGCTCCCAACCGGGAGCACAGCCACCGTGCGCCAATGACCTGAAGTGAGCTTGAAGCCGACCTGAAATCGGGCTGAAGATGGCGTTGTCGGCAGAGACACAAGTCAATGCGGGGTACACTCAAGGGGTAGATTTGGTCGCGCCGGAGGATAGAACTTGGCTTCGCAGACAATCCCGGCTGCCTCGGCTGATTTCGATACTCGGCAGCACCTCATTGGCTTGAACGATGCCGAGGTTGAGGCGCGCCGCACCCGTGGCGAGGTCAACGTCGTCGAGTCGCAGTCGAGCCGTTCCTATCGCCGTATCCTCTTTGAAAACGCGATCACTTTCGTCAACGTCCTGCTGTACGTCATCGTCGGCTTCCTGCTGGCGCTTGGCCTCTACGGCGACGCGTTCATGACGGCGATTCTCGTTGTGGCCAACGTGGTAATCGGGACCATCCAGGAGGCGCGGGCCAAGCGCAAGCTGGACCAGATCGCGTTATTGACGCGGCCGGTTGCGACAGTGTTGCGCAATGGCGAGCAACAGGAAATCGAGCCGGGCGACATCGTCGTCGATGATCTGCTCGTGCTCGGCCAGGGCGATCAGGTGCTGGTCGATGGCTCCGTCCTGCGCTCGACCTCATTGCATGTCGATGAGTCGTTGCTGACCGGCGAATCCGACCTCGTGGCGAAAAAGGTCGGTGATCCGGTCTACTCCGGCAGCTTCTGCATGACTGGCAGTGGCATCTATCGCGCCGAGAAGGTCGGCGCGAGCAGCATGGCTCACGCGATCACCGAGCAGGCGCGCGCCTATCGCTCCGTCAAGACACCCCTGCAGCATGAGGTGACGCTGGCCGTGCGGATCATGCTGGTGCTGATGCTGCTGCTCGGCGTGCAGGTCGCCGATACGTTCCGCCATATCTACACCAATGTGCCGATGACGGAGTCGGTCCGTGCAGCGGCGGTCATCGTCGCGCTTGTCCCGCAGGGGCTGATCTTCATGGTGACGGTCACCTACGCGATGGCAGCCGTACGGATGTCCGGCAAGGGCGCACTGATTCAGCGCATGAACGCCGTCGAATCGACCAGCCAGGTGGGTGTGCTCTGCCTCGACAAGACCGGCACGCTGACGACGAACGAGCTGCAGGTTCGCGAGCTGGTGCCGATCGGCATGGACGAAGCGACGCTGCGGGCTGCGCTGGGCGATTTCGCCGCCAGCGCCTCGTCTGGCAACCGCACAAGCACCGCGATCCAGACGGCCTGCCCGAGCTCTGGACGGCCCGTGCAGGTCGAGGTGCCGTTCTCGTCGAAGACGAAGTGGAGCGCGGTCGCGTTCGACGACAGCGCCTGGGTGCTCGGCGCGCCAGAGGTGCTGCTGCCAGCGCTCGACGATGAGTCGGACATTGCGCCGCGTGTTGAGGAGTGGGCCGCTCAGGGTTATCGCGTGCTGCTTTTTGCGCGGGCGGGTGATGACAGTGAATTGGCACGAGGCAGCGATCGGCAGGAGTTGCCGGAGAGCCTGACCGCGGCCGGACTGATCTGCATCAGCGACGAGCTGCGGCCCGAGGCGCAAGATACGATCGCCCGTTTCGCCGAGGAAGGCATCGCGCTGAAGATCATCTCCGGGGACAATCCCGACACGGTCGCGGCGCTGGCGAAGCAGGCCGGCATGCCGGGCGATTTGGCGCTCGTCTCCGGCATGGAGCTGGATGACATATCGGACGCTGACTTCGGCGACGTAGTCGAGCGCACAACAGTGTTCGGACGCATCTCGCCGGAGCAGAAGCAGAGGATTATCCGCGAGCTGCGGAAGCGCGGGCACTACGTCGCGATGATCGGCGATGGCGTCAACGATGTGCTGGCGCTGAAGCAGGCGAACCTGGCCATCTCGGTCCGCAGCGGTAGTCAGGTGGCGCGGAGCGTCGCCGATGTCGTCCTGCTGGAGGACTCATTCGCCGCGCTGCCGGAGGCCTTCCGCGAAGGACAACGGATCCTCAAGGGTATGCAGGACATCATCCGGCTGTTCCTGGTGCGGGCGCTCTATACGTCGCTGATGATCTTTGGTGCCACCCGTCTGGGCCTGGAGTTCCCGACCACACCGAAGCAGAGCGGACTGGTGGCACTCGTGACGGTCGGCGTGCCTGTCCTCTTCCTGGCGATCTGGGCGCGGCCGGGCGCAACGCCGCGCCGCCTGATCCCATCCGCCGGATACTTTGTCGTGCCGGCGGCCGTGAGCATCGCGATCGCCGGACTGGCAATCTACGCTGCCGTGCTCTCGCTGGGCGGGACGCTTGAAGAGGCGCGCACGGCGATCACGGTCGTTTCGATCGTCTGCGGACTGACGCTCCTGCCGTTCCTGTCGCCACCGACGGAAGCGTGGGTTGGTGGAGATGAGCTGACCGGCGACTGGCGACCGACGTTGATGGCAGGCGCTCTGCTGGTGCTGTTCGTAGTCGGGCTGAACGTCCGTATGGCGCGGGATTTCTACGAGATCACCAGTCTGCCGCTTTCTGCCTACCTCATCATTGGGTTCGTCGTGGTCGGCTGGGCGTCGATGCTGCGGCTGTTCTGGCGGCTGCAGCTTCTGCAGCGGCTGGTCGCGGCCATCCGCCTCCGGTGGCGCGCAATGCGCATCTGGTTTCGGCGGTTTCGGAGGCACGATCCAGCCATCGAGGCGGCGTCTGACTGAGTAGAGCATCGTCGGAGGAGGAGTTGAGTGGAGGACGCACCGATCGCAGTTACCCGCCTCACTCGCGCCTACGGCAAGCGGCGCGGTGTCATCGACCTCGACTTCAGCGTGCGCTCCGGAGAGATCTTCGGCTTCCTCGGCCCGAACGGCGCAGGCAAGACAACGACGATCCGGCTGCTGATGGGCATGCTGCGACCCGGGGCGGGAGAAGCGCGGATCTTTGGGATGGATTGCTGGTCGCAGGCACCCGAGGTCAAGACGAAGGTCGGCTTCCTTCCCGGCGAGATCCATCTCTACGAACGCATGACCGGCACGGAGTTTCTGGACTTCTTCGCCAGCTTCCGGGCCGGACACGCGCCGCGGCGTGCCGAGCTCTCTGAGCGGTTCGAGCTGGATCTCGACGCCCGCATCCGCCACCTGTCGAAGGGCAATCGCCAGAAGCTGGCGATCATTCAGGCGCTGATGTACGACGCGCCGGTCCTCATTCTCGATGAGCCGAGCAGCGGTCTCGATCCGCTCATGCAGGTCGAGCTGATCGAGGCGCTCCGCGATGAGCAGAAGCGCGGGAAAACGCTGTTCCTCTCCAGCCACATGCTAAATGAGGTCGAGCGCGTTGCCCATCGCATCGCGATCATCCGCGAAGGCCGGATCGTGGCGATCGAGGATGTCGACCGCCTGCGCGAGACGCGCGAGCGCCGCATGGAGGTGCTGCTGCAGCGACCAGTTGACGCGGCGGTGTTCGATAGCCTGCCCGGCGTGCGCGTCCTGACGACTCATGCGGATGGACTGCACGTTGATCTGGCGGTCAGCGGCAATCCGCGCGAGCTGCTGGGCACGCTCAGCACGCTGCCGATTGAGGATCTGGTCTACGGCCCGCCCGATCTGGAGAGCGTCTTCCTGCGCTACTACAACAGCGACGAGGCTGCCGTGGCTGTGGGCGGGACTGGCGAAAGCGGGGCCCGCGAATGAGCACCGTCATGTTCCGTCGCTGGTTGCAGGAATCACGCTGGTCAGCGCTTGGCTACGGCGTCGGCGCGGCGGTCTACATCCTCGTCATCGTCTCTGTCTTCCCAACCGTCCGCGACAATTCGCAGCAGCTGAATCAGCTCATGGACATTTACCCCGAGGCACTGAAGAAAGCCTTTGGCGTTGACGACATCTCGACGTTAGCCGGCTTCCTCGGCGCCGAGGCGCTGAATGTCATCTGGCCGATTATTGTTGGCGTCTTCGCGATCACGGCCGGTAGCTCAGTCGTAGCGCAGGAGATCGCCGACGGCACGGTCGATCTGTGGCTGTCGGTGCCGGAGCGCCGTTCGCGGCTGCTGCTAGGGAAGGTCGCGGCGCTGATCGTCGTCGCTGCGATCATCGTCGCCATCTCGATTGCAGCCATCTGGGTCGGCGCGGTCCTCGTCGATGAGTCGTTCGGGGTCAGTCATTACCTGGCAGCGTTCGCGACGATGCTCGTTCTGCTGGTTACGATGCTGTCGTATTCGGTGCTGTTCTCGTCGTTCATGAGCGACCGTGGCCGCGCTGCCGGCCTGGCAGCGGCCGTCACGATCGGCTGCTACCTGGCCTGGATAATCGCCAGCATGAGCAGCACGATGAGCTGGCTTCGCTACCTCTCGATCTTCACCGTGTACAAGCCCCAGTCCGCGCTCGCGGACGGCTCGTTGCAGCTCGGCGGCCTCGCCATTCTGCTGGCCGTCAGTGTTGCCTGCATCGCCGCCGCCGTGGCCCTGTTCGCCCGGCGTGACGCCATCGGGTAGCGCCTTTTACCCGGACCTCATCAAGCGCCAGGCCAGGTGCGTACGTACGCACCATGATTCGGCGAAGAGTGGTCTCCTGAAACGCCTCATTCTGGCCCCCAAGTGGTCGCCCATGACTGCTTGACACCGTAGTACAGATGTTCTACTATGAGTGTCGGCACCGGTGTACGTACTACAGATTCGTTCGTGTCTCCCGGCACTCGGGAAGCCAGATCAAAGGAGATCCCTTCGTGACGCATCCAATCGTTCACATCGAGATTCCAGTCAAGGATACCGACACCGGCAGCGGCTTCTATGGCGAGCTGTTCGGATGGAAGATCGCGCACCACGATGAGACGAATTACGTGTCGTTCGATCCCGGCGATGGCGTCGGTGGCGGCTTCCCGGTCAATAAGAGTGACGGAACCGGCAACGGCGGTGTTCTTCTCTACGTGGGGACCGACGACATCCCCGGAATGCTGAAGCAGGCCGAGACGCTTGGGGCGACGGTCGAGTCGACAAAGGCCGAAATCCCCGGTGTCGGCTACATGGGCGTCTTCCGCGATCCATCGGGCAATCGGGTTGCGCTGTTCACCCCGCTCGAAGGCAGTGGAATGTAGTCACGAACCATACGCCCGGGGTGGGCAGGGACGATGAGGTCATCCTGCAGCGGGCAATGACGCCCAGCCCCATCTATCCGCGACCAACGCGCTTCATCGGAGGGGAAGCATGACGATCTGGGTAACGGTGATCGACAGTCGCACCTTGCGCCGGATTCGATCGCGAGTCTTTGGTCACCGGCAGGGTTCGCTCGCCGATGAGGCGTCTCGCTACACGATGATTGACTACGAGATCACGCTGACCGATATCCGGCGTGCGATTCGCGAGCGCATCCTGGCACTCCCGGAGCGCGCGTTTGACGGCGACGGCGCAGGCGATTCCTCGGCTGGCCGCGTTGTCGCCCGGCTCTGCGATACGTCGAGCGGTCTGTACCTGCACGTGGCTCGCGACATCCTCGGCCTGCCGGCCGTGGAACGTCTGCCGCGGCGCGCCAGTGCCCCGCAGCGCCTCTCGCGGATTGAAGCGCTGGCCGCGCTCGACGACATCGACCGCGAGCTGTTGGAAGTGCTCGGCACAGCCGATGAAGCTGATCTGGAGCGGCGGATCACCGATCCGCACCTCGGGCGCGTGCAATTGCGCGACGTGCTGCTGGCGCTGACGATCCACGAGGATGCCCATCTGGGCTACCTCGTGGGCGCACAATCCGAACCGACTGAGTCTGAAGGCTGCTTCGCTGCCTAGCCACCGGCCTCAGCCGGCCGCGAGGGAAGCTCGGCGAACCAGCGGGACACGGCATCCGGCGAACGCAGGCGCACGAATGTGATGTGTGACCAGCGCGGGTCGCGCATCGCTGCTTCAAACTGCTCGCGGCGTCGGCGATGCGTCCGGGCGGTGTAGGCCAGCAGCGATTGGTCGGGATCCCAGAGCGCCAGGTGCTCGCGCATGCGCTCACGGTTGCCGTTCCACAGCTCTTCCTGCGTCCGCCAGCGTCGCCAACTGCGTAGCCACGAACGACGCAAGGCCGTCGCGAGGCTCAGGTCGAGCCAGATGATGGTGTCGGCGCGTGGCCAGCTGACATGCTGCTGCTTCCCTGTGTAATTGCCGGCCAGCACCCAGGCATCCTCTGCGATCACGTCCCGAATCCGCTGATGGAACAGCTCATCAGGCGCCGGGGTCCAGCCCGCGTCCCAGTGGAGCGCGTCCAGCTCGACGAACGGGATGCCCAGCCGCTCAGCGACTGCGCCCCCCAGCGTCGACTTTCCGCAGCCGGAACTGCCGATGACGATGATGCGTCGGCCGATCTGCTGGTTCGCCGTCGTCGTGGACATCGCTGTGCTTTCTCGCTCAGTGCAATGGCGAACGTGTTTTGTAAGGCCGGCAGCATACATGACTGAAGCCGGAAGCGGCTGTTGTGCCAGTGTGGCGAGAACTCCGGCGCGGCAACATGCTCTTTGTCCTGTCACCTACAGCCCGATGGCACCGGCTGCGAAAGATCTGCCCCCGCGCTGATGGCGAACGAACGAAAAGGAGATTTCTCGCGCGCTCGAAATGACATAGGAGCGTCACGACGAGGATGCTGCTGCCGCATAGGTAACGTGTCCCTGACAGACCTGCCAGAATGGCAGGGCAACGGGTTCGCCTCGCGCCTGAAACAGCCCTGCGATCAGCTCCTCAGCGCTGCAGGCGGCCGGGCGGCAGGCGGTTGAAGAAGGCGAGGTCGACGGCGGCCCAGATCGTCTTCGAGATCGGGTAGAGGAAGACGGGCATGAACAGGTTCAGGGCCAGGCCAGCGATGATCAGCTCGGTGACCGGCAGTGTCGGCCAGGTCCGAATCGTGACGGTAACGAACATCGCGGTGAAGATCAGCTCGGTGATCACGATGTTGAAGGCCATCGCGCCGACCCAGTAGCCCTCCTCGTGCTCAAAGCTCCAACCGCAGCGAGGGCATTCGTCCACCATTTGCGTCCAGCGACGGAACAGGCGACCGCTGCCGCAGACCGGGCAGCGCATCGTCAATCCGCGCCACAACATGACCAGCTCGTTCATCACGTACTCCGACACAGCACCACAGAAATCCCACCCGTTCTAATCCTAATAAATCGGGCAAGGAGGCGGACCATCGGCCCTGACCTTGCCTGACCGGTCGGACAGGGCTGATCCAGACCTATCGCCGGAAGTTGCAGCGCGGGTCAACGAATAGCCTAGATGGAGTCAGTGGGCTGGCGACGTTGCCGGCCGATGCAATGAGGCAGCTGGCGATTCGCGCTCCGGCGCGACAAGGGAGGTCCGACGATGGACGCTGTCACGATGAAGTACATGGCCAACTACACCCAGCAGGAGCTCGCTCGCTCCCGTGGCCACCGCCGATGGTGGTCGATGTTCAACGACAAGTAGTCGCTGGGCCGCGTAGTGTGAAAGCCGGCTCGGCGTTGAGCCGGTGCAACTCCTGGAATGGAGTAGTCGCCAATGGCGAATCTCTTCTCTACACGAGGCATATCTCAGGTCAGTGCGCGTCATCCGTGGCGTGTTCTCTCCGCCTGGGTATTGCTGCTCATCCTTGCCGCAGTCGCCGCTTCCGGGCTTGGTGATGTTCTGACGACCGAGATGAACTTCCTGAACTCGCCAGAGTCGGCCAAGGGCGAAAAGCTTCTGGAGGAGCGCCTGCGCGGCCCAGCGCCGGTCAGCGAGACGATCGTTATCCGCGCGGATGACATCACCGTTGACGACGCAGCGTTCCGCGAGGTGGTCGAAAAGACGACGGCTGACCTGCGCTCCCGTTCGGACATGGTCGGGTCCGTTGTCAACTACTACGAGGCGCTCGCCTCCGACAACCCGGGCGCGCAGAGCATGGTCTCTCAGGATCGACACGCAACGGTCATTCCGGTGACCATGGTTGGCGAGATTGACCAAGCCGAGGAGCATACCGATGACTTCCTCGCCATTGTTCATTCCGAGGGTGCCCCTGGTATCGACGTTAAGACGGTCGGCGATCTGTCGATCAACGAGGCGTTCAACTCGATTGCCGAGAAGGACCTGCAGCAGGCCGAAGTCCTCGGCATGCCGATCGCGCTCCTCATCCTGATCGTCGTCTTTGGCGCGCTGGTGGCTGCGGGTGTGCCGATCATCCTGGCGTTGGTCGCGATTGCCGTCTCGCTCGGTATCACCGCGATCGTCGGGCGGGCGTTCGAGCTGTCGTTCTTCGTCACCAACATGATCACGATGATCGGCCTGGCGGTCGGAATCGACTACTCGCTATTCATCATTGAGCGCTACCGCGAGGAACGCCGACACGGCGTCGAGAAGCACGAAGCGATCGCAATCGCCGGCGGCACAGCCTCGAAGGCCGTGGTCTTCTCCGGTATGACGGTCGTCCTGGCGCTGATGGGCATGTTCCTGATCCCGACAACGATCTTCCGATCGCTCGGCACCGGTGCCGTGATCGTCGTGCTGGTGTCGGTTGTTGCGACGCTGACACTGATCCCGGCCGTGCTGTCGCTGCTCGGCGACAAGCTGGACTGGCCGCGACGCCGTTCGTATGACGCTGCCACCGTCGAGCGCCAGAAGTCGTACGACACGGAGACAATTCATCGTGGCTTCTGGGGCACGATCACGCGCGTCGTGATGAATCACCCGGTTATCGCCATCGCCCTGGCGCTGACGATCCTGGTCGGCGCGGCGCTGCCGTACACCGACATCGAGACCGGCGCAGCCGGTGTCGAGACACTGCCGCCGAGTGATGTCAAGGACGGTTACCTGGAGCTGCAACGCGACTTCTACGTGGGCGTGCTGACGCCGGTTGAGATCGTCGTCGATGGACCAGCGGCCGATCCGCAGGTGCAGGCGAGCGTCGATTCGCTCGTTGCCGCGCTGGCTGATTCGCAAGAGTTTGGTCCGGCGACGGTGCAGGTGAACGACGCCGGCGACCTGACGCTCGTGTCAGCGCCAATGTCGGTCGATGCGAACTCGGAAGCGGCGTATGCGACAGTCGACCGGCTGCGCAACGAGATCGTGCCTGACAACTTCCGTGGTACCGATGCGAACGTTTACGTGACTGGCGATTCGGCCTTCAACGCTGACTTCAACAGCCTGATCGAACGCTACACGCCGATCGTCTTCGGCTTCGTGCTGGGTCTCAGCTTCCTGCTGCTGATGCTGGCGTTCCGCTCGGTCGTTGTGCCGATTACCGCGATCATCATGAACCTGCTCTCGGTCGGTGCGGCCTACGGCATCCTCGTACTCGTCTTCCAGAAGGGCGTTGGCGCGGACTTCTTCGGCTTCCAGCAGGTGCCGACGATCGAATCCTGGATCCCGATCTTCCTGTTCTGTGTCCTGTTCGGGCTGTCGATGGACTACCACGTCTTCCTGCTGAGCCGCATCCGCGAGCACTTCGACTTGACGTCGAAGAACCGCGAGTCGGTGGCGGTCGGCCTGCAGGCGACGGCGAAGATCATCACTGGCGCAGCGCTGATCATGGTTGCGGTCTTTGCCGGCTTCTCAGCAGGCAACCTGGTCATGATGCAGCAGATGGGCTTCGGCCTTGCAGTCGCCATCCTGCTCGATGCGACAGTTGTGCGCTCGATCCTCGTGCCGGCCACGATGCGGTTGCTCGGAGCGCGCAACTGGTACATGCCGCAGTGGCTGCACTGGCTGCCGGACCTGCGGGTCGAAGGCGCAGAGCGCCACGTCGAGCCGGCCTTCGCCCCGGCGACTTCCGGCGACGACTAGCGCGAATACAACGCCCTCACTCCCTTTCCCACGAACGCCTGGCCTTCACCGGCCGGGCGTTCGCATTATGCTTGCGCGGTGTGGGAAGGCAGGCGTCGAGTGCGTAATACCCGGTCGAATGGCGTGGTGCCCGTCGCGTTGATGATGCTGGTTGGCGTGACGCTGCTGTATGCCGCGATTTCTCGCGGTGTCTTCCTGTTCGGCGATGACACGATCATGTTCCAGGTCACCGAAAGCATGGTCGAGCGACGCTCATTTGCCGTCACTTCGCCAACCTTCGATGCTGTCGCTACCAATCCGACGCTCGATGCAGCCGGGTTCACGGCATCAGCGATCCCTGGCGACGACGGTCGTGGCTACGCCAAATACGGCATCGGTCAGTCGCTCGTCGCGATTCCGGCGTTCCTGTTTGCCACCTATCCGCTGCCGCACCTCCTGGTGCTGAAGATCATGGTCGATCCATACGGCAACCAGCTCACCGGCACTGTCATCTACGGCACCAGTCTGATCAATCCGCTCATTGGCGGAGCGACCGTCGCTCTGCTCTTTCTGCTGGTCGTCGAGCTCGGCTATCGGCAGCGCACGGCGCTTGTGCTCGCCGGAATGCTGGCAGTCGGGACGCTCCTGATGCACTACGCCGGCACGTTTCTCAGCGAGCCGCTGACGGCGCTGGCGCTGACGACTGTCGTCTACGGGCTGCTGCGGGCGAATCGCGTGGCCGGCACCGACCGCGCGATTCGCTGGCTGCTTCTCTCCGGCTTCGCGGCCGGTCTGGCTCTGGCGACCAAGCTCGCGATTGGCGTTGCGCTCGTCGCGCCCGGCCTCTGGCTGCTCTGGATCGCGCTGCGCTGGGAGCGCTCAATTGGCAGGGCTGCGATGCGGATGTGTCTCGCCTGGAGTGGGCCGATCGCACTCTGGCTGATCGTCGTCGGCGTCTACAACGCGGTCAGGTTCGGCAGTCCATTCGATAGCGGCTACGGCGCGGAAGCCAGCGCCTACACAACGCCCCTGCTCACTGGCCTCCAGGGCTTGCTGCTCTCACCGGGGCGCGGGATGTTCTGGTACAACCCGCCACTCCTGCTTGCTCTCGTTGGCGCGGTCTGGTTTGGTCGCCGGTATCCCGCGTTGGCGCTGACGATCCTCGGCATGCTGGTCGGCGTGCTGCTGTTGTACGGGCGCTACTACGTCTGGTGGGGCGGTGGCGTCTGGGGGCCGCGCTTTCTCGTCCCACTCCTGCCGCTGCTGCTTCTGCCTGCCGCGGAGATCGTCGAGCGCGCCTGGTACTGGCGTATCTGGCAGGTCACGGTCGGCGTGATCGCGGCTGCCGGCCTGCTCATCTCGCTCTTGCCGCTCCTCGTGCCGTTCGATCGCTATGTCGGTGAGTACGCCGCGTCAGCGGACCGCCTCCATGCCGCGCTCTGGCACGTCGGTGACTCGCCGATCGTCGTCGCCATGCGGGATCTGCTGCACGGCCGCGTGACGCTCGATGTCGCCGCCGTGCGCTACGCGGATGTGCGCCTGACGATACTCTCGGTTGTGATGGGGATCATTGGGCTGCTCGTCATCGCGCTGACTGTGCGGCGCGTTAGTCGGGATGAATCCGCAGCTCGACCGCCTCTGCGAGCGATGCCAGATACGCCAGCAGCGTCGAGATAAACAGGATCGCGCCGGCCATTTCGAGCGTCTCCTCGATGCCGACCATTACGCGGTAGGTCATGGTCTCAACACCGTGGCTGGAGTCGTAGCGCCCTTCGATTGCCTCCATGACCAACGCACCCGACAGGAAGATCGCACCGGCGATGATGATCCGGATGCGCACATCTGGCGGCAGTTTCATCAGGAAGCGTAGATACGCCAGCCCGACGACAACGACCAGCACGGCCGCCGGGATGATCCAGGCGTAGGCGAGGAAGCCACTCGTATTCAGCTTTTCGTTGAGGGCGTAGGACACTTGACCGTGAATGTCCGCCGCTTCGTCAACCGAGAGCGCCAGGAAGATGACCGACAGCGCTGCCCAGTGCAGCCGGAACGAATCGTGAGCAGCGTACTTGGCGACGGTGATGACTGCGAGGATCGCGGTCGCAATCAGGAGCAGCGTCACCGAATACCAGCTCGGAATCGACACTTCGCTCCACATGTCGAACAGCACATACAGGTTGTCGGCTGCGAAGAAGTTCAGCTCAAGCACGTAGCGATTCAGTGAGACGAGCATGTGTGCCACGAGCAGCAGCCCGGCGATGATGAACAGACCGATCACGACCGTCCGCCGTGTTATCGAAACCGTCACCGGACGAGCGGATGACGATGCGTTGCGATCTGCGCCGCTACTCACCTCGCGCTCCTTCGACATCGTCATGGCAGGAAGATGCCGAATCGCTCGCGGAGGACAGCCTGCGCTTCGTCCTCACCGGCGAGCTGTTGCTCATCGCGACCATCCGGGCCGGTCGTGATGAGCATCGTGTTGACGAGCGTGATCCGACCCGTCGGAGTTGGCAGTGTCGTCATGCGCCGCTTCGTGAAGTGGCTCTCTGGCGAGGTCTGCTGGACGACACACATCTCAGCGAAGTCGTCGAGCGTCCGCGGCGTCAGGCTGAAAGCGTACTGCGGTGCCCAGTCGGACTCTTCGCGATTGCGTTGCAGGACATGATCGGAACCGTCGATCGTGATGCGGTAGCGACCGAAGCCGTCGGCCTGCTCCTGATCCGGTGACAGGCGGATGGGACGGCGGAACGAATCGCCGAAGCCGACATCGGCGAGCCACGGCTCATCGAGATCGACGCGCAGGACGAGATGGTCGAACTCGGGGCCGAACGATCCGTCGGCCCGCGAGACGCGCGCCGAGAGCAGTGTGACCTTAAATCCGAGGCTATCGAGCAGCATCGCAAACAGCCCGTTCAGCTCGTAGCAGAAGCCGCCGCGGTGCTGCTCGACGATTTTGGCGTAGATGGCCTCGGGATCGAGGCTGATTGGCACCCCACGATGGATATCGAGGTTCTCGAACGGCACCGCCAGCTGGTGCGCCTCATGGAGCGCGCCGAGCAGCTCTGTACTCGGCGCGCCCTGGTGGGTGAGACCAATTCGATTCAGGTAGGCAGCTGTGTTGAACATCGAACCGTGAATATGCGTGTGCTCCCGGTTATCTCGTGGTGTCAATGACGAATGGCTAGTCGGCCAGCTGTTCGCTCACCAGCTCGCCGAGAATGGCGATGCCCTGCTGGATCTCTTCGTCGTTGTTGAACGAGTAGGAGAGCCGGACATTGCGCTCGCCGCCGCCGTTGGCAAAGAACATCATCCCCTGGCTGATGCCGACGCCGCGCGCGTTGGCCGCTTCGGCCAGCGGACCGCAGGTCGCGCCCTCCGGCAGCGTCACCCAGATGAAGAACCCGCCCTCCGGGTGCGTCCAGGAGGTGCCGTGCGGCATGTGTTCTTCGAGCGCCGCCAGCATCACATCGCGGCGGTGCCGATAGATCGGGCGCAACTCGCTGATATGTTCCTGCAAGTTGCCGGTCGAGCAGAACTGGGCTGCGATGTGGCTGGTGAAGGCGTTGCTGCCGGAGTCGCTCTTCAGGCCGGTCAGCCGGGCCGTCACGGCCGGCGCAGCAACGCACCAGCCGAGGCGCATGCCAGCGGCGATCGTCTTCGAGAATGTCCCGCAATACATGACCAGCCCCTGGTCATCGAGCGAGTACATCGTCGGGATAGCCTCGCCCTCGTAGCGCAGGTCGAAGTAGGCGTCATCCTCGATGATCGGCAGGCCGTGCTTCTGGGCGATTGCCACGATCGCCTTGCGCCGCTCCAGTGAGTAGGTGATGCCGGATGGATTCTGGAACGTCGGGACACAGTAGAGCAGCTTGGCGCGCTTGCCCTCGGCCGCAACCTGCTCCAGTGTTTGCTCCAGCACCTCGATGTTGAGACCCTCATCGTCGAGCGGCACCTCGCGGATGTCGGCACCGGCCGCGCGTGCCCGCCAGATCGCGCCCATGAACCACGGCGCTTCGGCGATGACGACATCACCCGGATTGACGAACAGGTCAAAGATGAGGGCCAGCGCCTGCGATGAGCCGTGCGTGACGAGGATGTTCTCAGGTCCGGCCGTGATGCCCTGATCGCGCGCCAGCTTCCTGCTCAGCTCGCTGACCAGCTCCGGCACGCCCGAGCCGAACGCGTAGGCGAGCGCCCAGTCGCCGTCACGCTCCAGCGCGACGCGGGTCGACTCGATCAGATCCTGGATCGGGAGCGATGATGGATCGGGATAGCCGCCGCTGAAGGCGATGACATCCGCCACCGACCGCGGGTTGAACCCGACCATCCCCGGACGAGCGTGCTTGCCATGTTCGGAGAACAGATCTTCGATGTTGTGGGTAGCCGGTGTTGTCGCCATCTCCCCCTCCTTGAACGCTTCCGAATGCTGAATCGCGCAATGATCGCGGCATCTGGCGACCATACACGTTTGCGCTGGATTGCGAAAGGGGGATATGGCGGAGCAGGCAAGCGCCTGCTCCGCGGTGTGTCATCAG
>JBDHWD010000056.1:0-18473 GCA_039810005.1 Thermomicrobiales bacterium
GTCATCTCCGATGAGCCGCTGGAGGAACTGCTCATCTCACTGTTGCGAGTCCTCGCACTGCCTGCGTCTCTACTGCCCGTGCTCATGTGGCGCGAGTCCTTTCCCTGAAGATGTCGACTGCTTCGTACCCAACCGTGGCGGTCGCTAGCTCTGCTGGTGGGTTCAGCGCGGGGATGCGCTGTAGCGTCTCTTACGCAGTGGCCGTACCAGCAGGTGACCGCCAGTCACATCGAACCCGGTTGGGTGCGGCCGGACGCCGGTATCGCGCTGTGTTCCAAGCCATGCTAGTCTGCGTCATCCACAGCGTTCATCTCCGGGCGCAGCTCGCGCCGCCAGCGAGGGGAGCCACCCATGACTGCACCGCCGACCAATTCAACGACGCAGGTACCGCGCTATGAGTACGACGATGCGCAGGTGCGGGCCGCTATTCGTGACAACCTCTGGGTGCATTTCACCCAGATGAAGGAATTCGCCGATCCGGACCATCGCCCGTTTCTTCTCACCCACGGACAGGGCTCGACTGTCTGGGATACCGAGGGGAAGGCGTACCTGGATTTTCTGGCGGGGATCTATTCGGTCAACGCAGGCTACGGGCGCACCCGCATTGTTGAGGCGATGATGGCGCAGGCCGAGGCCATGCCGTTCGTCAACCCGTTCGGGCAAGCGAGCGTCCCGGCTGCCGTCCTCGCCGATCGCCTCGGCGATCTCGCGCCCCTTGGGGGTGATGCCCGCGTCTTCTTCACCTCGGGAGGCTCGGAGTCGGTGGAGACTGCGCTGAAGCTGGCCAAGCAGTATCAGACACTACGCGGTTTCCCACACCGCTGGAAGACAATCTCGCGGCGCGTCGCTTACCACGGTATGACAATCGGGGCGCTATCGGTCAACGGACTGACCGGCGCGCGAGCGTCATTCGGTCCGCTCGTGCCAGGCGCGCGCCATGCGCCGATGTCGCACCGCTACCGCTGCCCATATTGCCGCAACGAGTCCGCCTGCAACCTGATGTGTTACGACGAGATCGAGCGGCTGGTTGAGTTCGAGGGGCCGGATCAGGTCGCGGCGATTATCACCGAGCCGGTCCAGAACGCCGGTGGCTGCATCCCGCCCGGCTCGATGGACTACTTCAAGAAGATTCGCACGCTTTGCGACCAGACCGGCATTCTGATGATCATGGATGAGGTCATTTGCGGCTTCGGGCGGCTGGGTGAGCTGTTCGGCTCGTCCTACTTCGGCGTTGAGCCAGACGTCATCACGGCGGCAAAGGGCATCACCTCGTCATATGCGCCGCTCGGGGCAGTCCTCGTCCGCAAGTCGGTCGCTGATGCCTTCGCGGGTGAGGCACAGGAAGACACTCCGGCGCCGGTCGCTGCGGCTCGCACGTGGGGATTCCAGCACGGTTTGACGTTCGGGGGCCATCCGGTGTCCTGCGCCGCAGCCATCGCCAACCTCGACATCATGCTGGAAGAGGATCTGCCGGGTAAGGCGCGCGAGATGGGCGCATACCTCCGGGTCGAGCTGGAGGCCGCGCTCGGCGAGCACCCGAACGTCGGCGACATTCGCGGGGCGGGGCTGTTCCTCGGCGTCGAGATGGTCACGGATCGGGAGACGCGCGCTTCGCCGGAGAAGGCTGAAGTCATGGCCTGGATGACCGACCAGATGCTTGAGCGCGGCATTATTCTGCGCAACGATGATCGCAACGATCCGACGACGCAACTCTGCCCACCGCTCGTCGTCACTCGTGAAGAGTGCGACCGGGTGGTGCAGGTGCTGGCCGAGTGCTTCGATGGGCTTGGCAAGAAGCTCGGAACCGTTGGGACGCAGCACGCTGTCTGAGGTGTGTTGCGTTGGGGAGCGGTGTGCGAATTAGCGAGTCGGCAGAGTCGCATGGATCAGGATTCCGGTGCGGCGCTCGCTCCCGAATCCTGTCATTCCGGGCCACGTCGAGAAATCTCCCGTGCGTCGATTACGAAAGCATGCTCGGGAGGTTTTTCGCTGCCGGGTGCCATCGCCGCCGCAGCATCCGTCGGTGGCTGCCGCCCTAGCGTGGCCAGCCTGAATCGCTCTCCGGGAACCAGACGAAGAACGTGGCCCCGCTGCCTTCGCCGCGGCTCTCGGCGCGAATCCAGCCGTGGTGGTGCAGGACGATGTTGCGGGTGATGTGCAGACCCAGACCCATGCCGGGGAACGAGCCGTGGGTCGCGTTGGAGGCCCGCCCGAATGGCTCGAAGATCGACTCAAGCGCACTTGCTGGCAGGCCGATACCGCTATCGTGGATCGCGACCAGATAGCCACCATCTTCCCGACCGACGCTGACCTGAATGCTGCCCCCATTCGGCGAGTACTTGATGGCGTTATCAAGCAGGTTGCTCAGTACCTGATCGACCCGTACCGCATCGCCGCTGATGAACATCGGGTCGTGGCTGACTTCCAGCACGATCGTGTGGCGATCCGACAGTTGGCTGAACCGCTCGACCGCTTCGGTGACGTGATCGACCAGATTGAGCTGTTCTATCTGCAGCGAGACGAAACCGGACCGCAGGCGCGAGACATCCAGTAGCTCAGTTGTCAGCTGGCTCAGGCGATTTGCCGTGTCATTGATGATGCGGCAAGTGCGCTCCAGCCGCTCCTGATCGAGATCCCCGCGATCCAGACGTCGCAGCATGAGCTGGGCTGATGCCTTGAGGGCGGCAACCGGCGTCTTCAGCTCGTGCGAAGCGATCGACAGGAACTCGTCTCGCGCTCGCACTGCCTCCTCGGCGGCGCGGCGGGTGGCAGATTCTGCATCGAACAGCCGCGCACGCTCCAGCGCTTGCGCCGCCTGACCGGTGATGCCGACCAGCACATCGAGGTCGTCGCCCGCTGGCGAAATTGCACCGGTCAGCTTAAGCGACATAACGCCAATGACTTTACTGCGCTGGACCAGAGGCACCGCCACAAGCGCGCCGGACTTTCGCTCGCCTTCGCCCTTGCTTCGCAGGCGCTGCCAGACTGGCTGTCCGGTGCGGAACGTCTCGATAATCGGTCCGGGATCCGAGGGCGTCGGGAGTCCGGCATTGTCGCCGAGTGTGGCGATCTGGATCAGGTCGCCTTTGTCTGTGCGGGTGATGATCGTACCGGCCACTGCGCCGACGGTTGACATCGCCATTCGCAATGTCGTCTCGCCGACCTGCTCACGCGTGACGCTGCTATCGAGCGCCGACGTGATCGCGAGCAGGCGGCGGAGCCGCTCAGCACTATGCTCTGCGTCGCGCCGGGCGGCCTGCTCGGCGTCCAGAAGCTCGCGTCGCTCGGTGACATCGGTGAACGCGACAACACCAGAGATGATCTCGCCGTCCACGTCGCGTACCGGCGCGGCGTTGAGGCTAATCCAGCACATCGTGCCGTCGCCGCGGAGATAGCGCACCTCCTCGCCGCGCACGACGTCGCCATTCGTCAGCGCTCGAGCGAGCGGCCACTCGTCACCGCGCAGTTGCGTGCCGTCAGGCCGAACGCCGGTCCACTGCTTGTAGCTCTCAATGTTGTTCGACGCGAGGATGGGGTGCCGGAGAATCTGCTCTACCTGTGAATTGGCCGCCACGATGCGGCCGCCCGGCGCTTCGGCGATAACGATTGCGACCGGCATCTGTTCGAGGACAGCTTCAAGCGCACGCTGCGACAGCACCTGGTCAGTGACATCGTTCACCTGAACGAAGAGATCGGTGACCTCGCCGTGTTGATCGCGCACCGGCTGGCAGACGAAGTTGAAGTAGCTCGTGATCGTTGCTCCGGCGGTATCGCGTCTGAAGCGAGCGGCCATTTCCGTTCCGATGAACGGCTCGCCCGTCTCGAAGACGCGATCGAGCATTTCGCGAAAACCCTGCACCTCGAGATCGGGGAACGCTTCCCGGAAAGATTTCCCCAGCAGGTCAGTCGTGCCGGAGACCTGTTCATAGGCCGGGTTTGCCAGCGTGAAGACATGATCCGGTCCGCTGAGGATGCAAAACGCCGTTGGCGCTTGCATCAGCATAGCGCGGAGCACGTCATTTTCATTTCCTGGCATCGAAGAACCGGAGTCGGTCATCGCGTTTTCAAGCGTTCTGTTACGGTGTCACGGTTAACGCACCGTCGATCTCGTTCGTCCCTACTCTGAGTGGTTGCCCTTGATTGGTGGACGGTAGTGTATCCCCAATTTACAGATTCGGCATGTGATGTCCATCACAGTGTAGTCGCGATGTTGTCGCCCGTTTCTGCTGCCGGCCGGAGCACCTTCTCGAAGATATAGTCGCGGCGCGTCTCACGCATGCCCGCCCGCTGATAGAGCCGGGTAGCGCCGGTCGGATTCGAGACGTCCACGGACAGACCGGCCCTGCGTCGCCCACGGCGCTGCAACTCAGCCAATGCGGTCTGCAGCAGCGTTTCGCCGATGCCGCGCCCGCGCCAGTCTCTACGCACGCCCAGCTCACCAATCCAGCCGAATGAGGTATCGCCAGCACGCGACCCTCGACCAATCACCGCGCCGACCACCTCCTTGCCGCTGAAGGCGAGGAAGGTCAGCGACGGTTCGAAGCCCGGCGCGCCATCGAGTTGCAGATGAATGAACTCCTCGAACTGCGTCGGCATATAGCCCCAGTGATCGGCGAAGGCGGATTCAATTACTTCCCACAGTGCGCGCTCATCCTGTGGACGTTGCAGCGTCCGGATGGTGATGCCGTCGGGAACGGCCGGCGGCGACACCGGATTGGCAACCAGATCGATTTCCATCTGCTGCCAGTCGCGAATATGCTGGTAGCCAAACGCTGCGAGCAGCCCGTGCGCCGCAGTGCTCGCTTTCCGCACGCGCGTCAGTATCACCACGCGCTTGTTCTCCGGCGATTCCGAGAGCCTGCGCTGTACGCACTGTTCGATCGTCTGCAGCATGAACGTGCCGATTCCGTGGCCCATATAGTCCGGATGCACGTCCCCGCCAAAGCCGAACGAGGTGCATTGCGGATCGTCCCAGAACAGGAGATGCCCAGCCAGGTCGCCATTCGGCGCAATGACCAGCCAATCCTGATCCTCAGGGTTGCGATGCGGATCGGCCAGCTCGCGCAAGACCTCGCCTGCTCCATACAAGTCGGTGCCGACCTCGATCCGCGCGCCGGCGTTTTTCATTTCGGCGATCGCCTCCGCGTCGCTGGTGTCCGGGCGTCGGATCGTAAAGCCGCGAGGAACCGCGATTTCTTCCGGTTGCGTTGTGAGCGCTTTGCTATTCATCTGTTCTCCCGCATTGTGACGGTTCTTGCCGGCCAGGACTGTGACGCCGCGAATGACTCAGGACAGACGACGGACAGAGTCGTTCACTTCGATGCGGCGACGCCCTGACTCGTGGCCGGCCGAAGAATCTTCTCGTAGACATAGTCGAGTCGCGCCTCGTGCATGCCGGCGCGCTCGTACAGGCGGTCCGCGCCGGTCAGGCTGCTGCCATCGACATGCAGACCGACGCGGAGATGGCCGCGCCGGTGAAACGCCCCGAACGCCGTTAGCAGGAGCTCCTGGCCAATGCCCCGACCGCGCCATTCGCGATGCACACCGAGACCGCCCACCCAGCCGAGTGTCGGGTCGCCGCCGCGCGATGGGTGGCAGGTCGCCGCTCCGACAATGCGGTCGTCGTCCATCGCGAGGAAGAAGAGTTCTGGATCGAAGTCCTTGACGCCCTCGATCTCGTAGTACAGGAATTCCTCGAACGGCATCGGCGCGTATCCCCAGTGGTCGGCGAAGGCCGACTCCATCAGTTCCCAGAGCAGGCGCTCGTCTGCTCCGCGCGTCAGGGTGCGGATCGTGATACCGTCGATTGCAGCGGGCGGCGTTGGCGGACTGGTCACATCGATCTCCATCCGCCGCCAGTTGCGCGTATGCTCGAAGCCGGCCTCTTCCAGGAGCGCATGCGCGGCGAGCGAGCCTGAGTTGACGCGCGTCTGGAGATCTACGCGCTCTCCGGCCGGTGCCCGGTGCATCTCGCGCCGTGCGCGAGCCTCGATCGTGTTTAGCAGGAACGTGCCGATGCCGCGCCCGACGAAATCCGGGTGGACGTCGCCATCGAAGACAAATGTGGTGAACGGCGCGTATTCGTAGAGCTGGAGCTGGGCGGCCAGCGAGCCGTCCTCAGCGATGACCAGCCAGTTTTCGTCATTCAGGTTGCGGGTAGGGTCGCCCAATTCACGCAGAACCTCGCTGGCATCAGTCAGATCGACGCCGCTCTCTGCGCGAGCGCGAGCGTTGATCAGTGCCGCGATTGCATCTGCGTCGCTCAGTTTCGGTCGTCGAATTGAGAAACCCCTTGGAATCGCGATGATTCGTGGCCCCACGGTATCTGCCATGCCTTTCGCCAAGTCTGCATTTCGTGCGACGAAAGTGTTGCACCGGACGAAGTACGCGACACCGTCGTGCAGTGCAGGACGACATTGCCCGTTTGGACAGGATAAGCGAGTGGGCGGGCAGCGCAGTATGATGCCGGAACACATCCGATTGCAACGCGGAGAGGGGCGAAGATATGCACCAGACGAGCGGCGAGCGCCCGTTCGATGTCGTCATCGTTGGCGCGGGGCCAGCGGGTTGCGTCCTCGCGTCGCGACTGACGGAGGATCCGCTGCGTCGCGTGCTGCTCGTCGAGGCCGGACCGGACTACGGCTCTGACCCAACGAAGTGGCCGCCGGAGCTGCTCTATCCGTACGAGACAGAGTGGAATCTGCACACCTGGGGCTATCACAACGCGCCGACGTCCGAGGGCCAGACTGTTGGGCATGCACTGCCGCGAGCGCGGGTATTCGGCGGGTCGTCGGCCATCAACGCCTGCCTCTGGTTTCGCGGCTCGCGGATCGATTACGACGGTTGGCGTGACATGGGCAATCCCGGCTGGGGCTGGGACGATCTCTTCCCGATGTTCCTGCGCAGCGAGACAGACAACGGCGGCGATGCCGGCTGGCATGGCCATGATGGGCCGGTGCATGTGTTTCGTGAGCCGTTCGATCGGCTGGGCGTCTCGCACGTCCGCATGATTGAGTCGGCGCGTGAGCTTGGCTACGCCTGGCTCGACGATCTCAATGGCGGGGGCACCGACGTCCAGATCCCGTCGATCGGCCGCACGCCGAAGAACATCGATACAGGCTATCGGCTGAATGGTGCGCTGACCTACCTCGCGCGAGCGCGCGGCCGGGAGAACCTTACGCTAATGCCGGATACGCTCGTTGACCGCATTCTCATCGAGAATGGCCGCGCAACCGGTGTGCTGACCGCCGACGGAGCGACGCTGCAAGGCACGGAGATCATCATCAGCGGTGGCGCGTACGCGTCCCCGGGGATCCTGATGCGCTCGGGCATCGGACCAGCCGATCATCTGCGCGAGCTGAGTGTCCCGCTCGTCCACGATCTGCCGGGCGTCGGCGAGCACCTGCTGGACCATCCGTATATCTCGCCCTACACCAGCGGACTGACGATGTGGCCGATCAGGGCCGGGCTGGAGACGAATCGCCAGGCGTTCGTGCAAGTCGTCATGCGAGCGCGCTCGAATCAGGTGGATGAGGAGATTGACTTGCATCTGTACCCCCGCGAGGTCGTCGACGCCGCCACCGGGCAGTGGATGTTCGGCTTCGGTATTTCGCTGATGTATGCGCGCTCGAAGGGGCGGGTGCGGCTGACGAGTACCGACCCGAACGCGACGCTCGATATCGACCATCGCTGGTTCAGCGACCCGCAGGGCCTCGACATCGAAGCGATGACTGACGGTGTTCAGATCGCTTACCAGCTGGCGACGACGCCACCGCTGGCCGACATGATCGACATGCCCGCCGAGCAGCGCCAGATCGCACATGACCGCGCTGCCATTCGGGAGGTGTTGCGCCGTGAGGCGAGCACGACGTTCCATCCATCCAGCACCTGTCGGATGGGACCGGCGGATGATCCGACGGCGGTCGTTGATGCTGAAGGCAGAGTCCATGGGCTGCGTGGTCTGCGCGTCGTGGATGCGTCGATCTTCCCCTGGGGACCGCGCTGTAACCTGCATTCGCCGGTCATCGCCGTTGCTGAGAAGATATCGGACGCTATTCGGCAGGCCAGATAAGCAGACGGTCAGACATGCAAACGCCCGCCATCTGAGCGATCAGAGGCGGGCGTTTGAGCGTGCGGTCAACGGCGCTTCAGGTAGGCGAGTCGACGCAGACGCGGCTCGACCTCCTCGTACTTCCACGCTTCCCGGTTGATGTCGTCGTACTGTCGCCGCTTCTCTTCCAACCGCACATGCATCTCCAGGTCTCGCGTAACCATCGTCTGGCTCCTTTGCCACTTGTGTCGTGCGACTCTCAGCTTCGAGAACCGTGAAGACAGCGTACGGCTTGGGGCGCAGTGGCGAATCGGTCGGGTTACGCATTTTGCCGGCAGGGTGATCGAGATCCGCGACTACGTGATCTCGCGTAGGGAGGCAGATGGCGGAGTACGTAAATTGGGAGGGGCCGTGAGTAGCTGGGGACGGCGGCCTCCCGCGAGTCGCTCTGCGGGACGGCAGTGCAGTGTCGATGCGGTGCCGTGACGAGGGACGCGCCAAAGCACGTCCCTCGCTGGAAGGTCAGCCCCAGACCTGCTCGAACACACGCAGATAGTTTTCGCCGAGGATCTTGCTCACATCCTCGTCGGAGTAGCCGCGTGCCTGCAAGCGGTCGATGAAGTTCGTGACCTGCGGGTAATTCCACCAGCCGTCGAGCGCGCGCATTGGTGAGCGGACGTTGGTCGTAATCAGCTCGCCGTAGCGGCCAGCGACGTCCGGGTACTCCGGCTCACCCCACGGATCGTGCCAGTGATCGGGGTAGGTGCCGAGCGACATGTCGGTGCCGACGCCGATGTGGTCGGTGTTGCCGATGAGGTTAGCGAGGTAATCGACGTGGTCGATGAAGTCGTCAACGGTCGGCCAGTGGGTCGTGTCCGGTTTCATCACGAGCGGGCCCCACGGGGCCAGGCCGATCACGCCACCGGTTGCGACACAGGCGGTGATCTGGTCGTCGTCGATGTTGCGCGGGTTGGGGACGATGCCGTTGGGGTTGGAGTGCGAGAAGACGACCGGCCTGGTCGAGCGCTCCAGGATATCGAGCGAGGCTCGCTTGCCGATGTGCGTGCAGTCCAGCAGAACCCCGACGCGGTTGCACTCGTCGACGACGAGCTCGCCAAAGCGCGTGAGGCCGCTGGACGTGCGATCCAGCGCACCGTCGCAAATGAGGTTGGTCGTGTTGTAGGCCGGCAGCATCATGCGCAAGCCGAGCTTCCAGAATGCCTCGACCCGGTGCAGCCGGTTGCCGATGAAGTCGCCGCCCTGAGCCGCCATAACAAAGGCGGCCTTGCCCTCAGCCTTCGCCTTGCGAATATCTCCGGCGGTTTCGGCGACAATGATGTTGGGGTTGCGCCGCGCGACGAGATGCCAGAACATGGCCGACTCCATCGCCTGTTCGGCGGAGGCGTGTGGGTCCCAGACGGTGAGCATGTAGGCGGTTACGCCGTGGCGATGGGCGTTGGGAAAGTCGGCATCGGGCCAGACCTGCATACACGAGTCGATGAAGATGTAGGGGTGATCTTCCTCGATCAGGGGGTGAAAGCCTTTGTTGGCTTGCTCGATCTGCTCAGGGGTCAGTGCCATCTGCTCGATCGCTCCTTTTTTCATCGGGATCGCTCGGGCCGCACACGGGCCACGGGCGGCAGAATAGCAGACGGGCAGGATTCACGCTGCCGCGGGGGCCATGGGGAGGCTGAATGGGGTTGTTGCTGGCTGCAATGGCGATTGTGGCCGTGTCGGGCGTGATCTTCGGGATGACAGGGTTCGGATTTGCGCTCATCAGCGTTCCGCCGCTGCTGTTGCTATATGAGCCGACTACCGTCGTGGCGCTGATGATCTGTATCACGATCGCGACGAGCGGCATCGTGATGGTCAGTGGCCGGAGCGAGCTCGACTGGCGGCTGGTCTTCGCCCTCTTTCCCGGCGCATTGCTGGGACTTGCCATCGGCACGCGCATCCTGCAGGACGTCGATCCGGTCGCGCTGAAGATCGTCGCCGGAACGTTCGTCGCAATCTACTCTGTTGCATTACTGGCTGGCTTTCAGCCGGTTGGCGGACGCAACCCGATCGCGGTCTTCGCGGCCAGCCTGACGAGCGGAGCACTGGCGACGTCGACCGGCCTTTCAGGCCCACCAATCGTGATGCTGCTGTCTGCCCGCCAGATGGCCAAGGACGCGTTTCGATCGACGATCACAACGTACTTCGTCGTGATTGCCATCGCCAGCCTGCCGCTATTGCTGGCAAGCGGGGCGGTTGGCCAGAGCGAAATCGTGACGTCGCTGTGGCTCTCTCCGGCGGCGATGGTCGGGACCTTTGTCGGCAATCGACTGGTGCGGAAGATGAACGCGGCGGCGTTCCGCAAGCTGACGCTAGTGCTGCTGCTGGTTACCGGCCTGATGGGCATCATCACGGCGGCCGTTGCGCTGCTGTGACTCTGGCTAGTCCCCGGCGAAGATGTCGAACCAGCGCTTCCAGTTCGGCTCGTTGTCTTCGGCTTCCGGCTTCTCAGCCGTTGAGGCGGTCGCCGGTGGCGGATCCTGCCAGTGGACGAGCAGAACCGTTTCACCCGGATTGGCGAGATTGAGGTCGCGTCGGGCACGAGCTTCAACATAGGCAGTGTATGCACCGCTGGAGTAGGCGTCCAGCTCGGCCTGCAGCGCGCGGTTGTCGCGCTCGATGCTGGCTATTGCTGCCCCGAGGCTGGCTTCCTCTGCCTGCAGTTGCCGTGCCCGCCAGGCCTGCTCGCCGAACGCAACCATGAAGTAGACCCCGACGAGCAGGATCAGAATGATGGCGATCCGGTTACGCTGCTGGTCGAGCAGCTCGGCGAGCGATCCAGCCCGGTGCATCATCGCGCGGTGCCGCTCGGCGTGATGGCGTCCGGCATCGTTGGCCAGCTCGTCGCGGACTCGTAGGCGTGGGCGGCACGCAGAATGTCCGCCTCGCCGAACGCGCGCCCGATCATCTGCAACGAGACCGGCATGCCGTCGGAAAACCCGCACGGAATGGCGATGCCGGGCAGGCCAGCCATGTTGGCCGGAATTGTGAAGATGTCCGACAGGTACATCTGGATCGGGTCGTCGGTGCGCTCGCCAATACGGAATGCGACGGTCGGCGAGGTCGGCGCGACGATCACATCGACATCCTCGAAGGCGCGGTCGAAGTCACGCTTGATCAGCGTGCGAACCTTCTGCGCCTTGACGTAATAGGCGTCGTAATAGCCGGACGCCAGCGCGTAGGTTCCGAGCATGATGCGGCGCTTGACCTCCAGTCCGAAGCCCTCGCCGCGTGTGCGCAAATACGAATCGATGACGTTGCCGCCGTCGATGCTCAGGCCGTACTTCACGCCGTCGAAGCGGGCGAGGTTGGCGCTCGCCTCGGCCGGTGCTGTGATGTAGTAGGTCGGCATCGCGTACTTCGAGAAGGGCAGCGAGATCGGCACCAGCTCAGCACCGAGCCGCTCCAGCTCGGCGTAGGCCGCTTCGCAGGCGGCAGCCACGCCCGGCTCCATGCCCTCAATGTCGCGGAACTCGGACGCGATGCCGACCTTCAGGCCGCGAATGTCGCCGGTAAGCGCCGCCCGGAAGTTGGGCACGTCGACCGGCACGGACGTCGAGTCGCGCGGGTCGTGCCCGGCGATTGCGCCCAGCACGAGCGCAGCGTCTTCGACCGAGCGTGTGAACGGGCCGATCTGATCGAGCGACGATGCGAACGCCATCAGCCCCCAGCGCGACACCCGCCCATAGGTCGGCTTCAGGCCAACGACACCGCAGAAGCCAGCCGGCTGGCGAATGCTGCCACCTGTGTCCGATCCGAGTGTTGCCAGCGCCATACCGGACGCCACGGCCGCCGCCGAGCCACCGCTGGAACCGCCGGGGACGCGTTCGGTGTCCCACGGATTTCGTGTCGTGAAGAACGCCGAATTCTCGGTTGAGGAGCCCATCGCGAATTCATCAGTGTTGAGCTTGCCGACGAAGACGGCACCCTGCGAGCGCATGCGCTCGACGACGGTCGCGTCGAACGGCGAGCGATAGTGCTCGAGCATCTTCGATGCTGCGGTGGTGGGCGCATCGGTCGTGCAGAGGATGTCCTTCAGCCCAACCGGGATGCCGGTCAGCGCCGTCCCTTCGCCACGTTCGATCATCGCGTCTGCGCCGGTTGCCATCTCACGTGCCTGCTCGAACATCGGTGTGATGAATGCGTGGATCGCTGGGTCGACCTGCTCGATGTGCTGGATGTGCGCCTCGGCAAGGTCGGTTGCGCTGATCTCCCGCGCATCGAGCATGCGCCGCGCTTCGGCGATGGTCAGTCTCGTCAGGTCCGTCATTCACAGGCTCCGCTCGCGGCTATCGCGTTCGATACGAAAAGCTCCGGCAAAGGGGTAACAATCAGGATTGATCGAGGACGGCGTTGACCTTCAGATAGCCGTCCTCGGTGGCTGGCGCATTGGCGAGGACGGCCTCGCGCGGGAGAGATGGCTGCACGACATCGTCACGCATGACGTTGTGCAGCTGGATGACCTGGGCGGTTGGAGGAATGTCGTCGGTATCGACGTCCTGCAGCGAGGCGATATGGTCGAGGATGCTGGAGAGCTGCTCCCGCATCAGCTCGATCTCCTCCTCGGAGAGGCCAATGCGAGCGAGCGCTGCAATGTGCTCGACGGTGTCGCGGTCAAGTTTCACGCGATATCCTCCTGCGTCCGGGTTCGTCGGGTGCCCTGGCATCGTGCCGTCTGAATCATGCTGTGGCGAGTGTAACAACGCGAGCCGGACGCGACCAACGCGGGCTGCTGCGGTCGCTGGTTCAGCCGTGCGTCCGGCGACCGTGGTATACAATCGCACCGAGTTGGCTGAACTACACGTCCGAAGATCCACGGCGGCAGCTTCTCGACCTGCTCTGCGCTGCGCCCGCCGTGCCGATGATCTGGCAGAAGATTGCGCACTCTCCGATACAACGCTCATCAACGTTTGCCGAGGCACGCGCTTCCACACGGGCTGCTCCTGATCGTTCTTGCCGTATCGCTGCTGGCTGCCTGTCAGAGCGAAGAGCAGGAGCCGACGCCGACCAGCGTTTCTCCAACTGCGACCGCCGTCCGCGCCGAGGCCACGGCGACGCCGGCGATGACGCCGACGGCGACGGTGACGGCGGCGATGGGCGCGCTCCTTTCGCCCGGTCCGACATTTGGCAACGTCGAGCAGTTCTTCTTTCTCAACGGCAGCGATCTCTGGCAGGCGCAGTCAAACGGCCGGGTTGTGCGCGTTACGCGCGACCTGGACCTCGGCCCGTGGGCGATGGCACCGGACGGCTCGCGCGCGATCGCGGTGATCCGCCGTGTCGAAAACACGTTGCCGACGGAGGAGATTCGCATCATCCGCGGCGATGGCCTGCTGAGCCTGCCGCTTTACGGCCCGCTGCCGACCAGCGGCGTCGATGCGCGGCCCACGATTGTCGCGCTCGACTGGTCGTGGGATCAGACCAAGCTGGTCGTGCTGTTCGATGATGGCGCGGTTGGTGTGCTGCCGGTGCCGGATAATGAGGACCAATATCCGGTGGCAATGGAGCGCATCGTCCAGGCCGGGAACGTGAATCCGGGTCGAAAGGCGGCGTGGTCGCTCAGCAGCAACGGCTTCGCGTATATCGCGGGCGAGAGGGGCGAAAGCCGGCTGGTTGTCGTTCCGCTCGGCGACGAACCGCAGGAGATCGCGCCCGATGTGGCGACGCGTGCGTTTGCCTGGCTGCCCGGTCGCGGACGCCTCGCGTTCGTCGAGCGCGCCGGCGGAACGGGTCGTGAGATGCCCGGCTCGATCTTTACGATGGCAGCAGACGGTACCTCCCGCGAGCTGCTGCTGAGCGCCGGACAGTTTGCTCCGGCCGCGCTGGTGATGTCGCTGCGCGCCTCGCCGGATGGGCGATTCATCGCCTTTACCGTCTTCGTGCCTGGGCCGCAGGGCACGCCGACGTTCCAGTCGCTCTGGGCGCTCAACATCGACAGCGGCGAACTGGTCAACATCCCGGTCGCAACTGGCTATCGCGTTGCGGATATCTGGTGGGCGGCGCAGGGGCTGTCGTGGCGAGCCGTCAGCCTCGATGCACCAGCCGCCGACGACCCGACGCAGTATCGCGGCACCGGTGCATTCCTCATTCAGCGCTACGACGACGCGTCCGGCACGAGCACAACGATCTTTTCGGCAGGCTCCGCCCGCTAGCGCGGACGTGTCTAGCGCAGGTTTGTCAGCTCGTCCGGATCGACTTCGGTCGCGTCGAAGACGGTCTTCGCGCGTTCGACACGATACTGATCATCGGCGCTTCGCTCATCAATCGGCTCGTCCGGCGGCGGCGCTTCCATGCGGGGCGACTCCTGTGTGCGCGCGCTGCCGAATGCTGAAGCATCAACCGGTGCTGCCGGGGGTGCAGATGGCAATTCGCGGCCATCTCGTAGAGAAACGATCACGTTGTAGCGCGTGCCGGTGACGCGCTCGACCGCTTGCTCAATGACATCCCGCGCGGCTGGCTCGTTGAGCATTTTGGCGTGGAACGTATACGGCGCGGACAGGTGCAGCGTGCTGTCCGCAATGCTGTCCGGGTCGCTCTCACGAAGGAGCGCCTCGACCTTGCCGTTCATCGCCTTGATCTCGGCCCGGATACGATCCCACTGCGACAGGATATCGGCTATCGGGCCGCTGCCGTCGGCGCTTGCTGCCGGGCGTCTGGCCGGAGCAGGACGCGGCGCTCGCGGTTCGAACGCGGGTTCTGGTTGGCGTGGCGGCGGCGATGACGGCCGTTCCGCCGGTGGCGCGCCCCAGCTTGTCGGCGGCTGCGCTGCCGGTCGCGGCGGCGCTGAGCGTGGCGCGCGCTGCGGTTCCGCCTGCGGCGCGACGTGGATGATCGCCGGCTGCTCGACGAGCGCGCCGACGACAGCTAGCTCGATCGGCAGTTGCGCGAAACCGGCAGTGCGGACCTTGAAGTCCAGCTCGCTGAACCGCTCGTTGATGCGCAGCAGGTCAGCCAGCTCGAAGCGCTCCGCCAGCTCACGGAGGTTGTCGGTCGCCTCGACCGGGTTTGCTCCGGCGCGGAGCAGAAGCAAAAGGCGCAGCACCTCGCCGATATGGCGCGCAAACGAGCGCATATCCTGGCCGGCGTCGGCGGCATTGGCGACGACCTGCAGACCCGCCTTGACGTCGCGGTCGGCCAGCGCCCGCGCCAGATCGAGCTCCCAGCCATCGGTTGAGATGCCCAGCATCTTGCGGGTCAGATCTGCGTCGATGCGGCCGGATTCGGTCGATGCGGCGGCGGTCGCCAGCAGATCGACGAGGCTCAGCGCATCACGCAGGCTGCCGGTCGAGCGGCGGACGACGATATCGACGGCGTCATCGTCGATGTCGAGCCCCTCTTTCTCGGCGATCGCGCGGATGTGCTCGGCCATCGGCTCGCGCGGGATGCGGCGGAAGTCGAAGCGCTGGCAGCGTGACGCGATCGTTTCCGGCAGCTTGTCCGGGTCGGTTGTCGCCAGGACGAAGGTCGTGTTGGCCGGCGGCTCTTCCAGTGTCTTAAGGAAGGCGTTGAATGCGTCACGGGTAATCTGGTGCGCCTCGTCGATGATGTAGAACTTGTGCCGCAATTGGGACGGTGCATACCGCACTGCGTCGCGCAGCTCACGCATTTCATCGATACCGCGATTCGATGCCGCGTCAATCTCGATGATGTCGGTCGCACGACCCTCGTTGATCGCCCGGCACGCCTCGCACTCGTTGCACGGACGGCGCAGCGGGTCGGGGTCCAGACAGTTCACTGCCTTGGCCAGCAGCCGCGCCGTCGAGGTCTTGCCGGTGCCACGAGGTCCGCAAAACAGATACGCATGGGCTACGCGTCCGCGCGCGATGGCGTTGCGCAGCGTATCGCTGACATGACTCTGACCGACGAGCTCGTCGCTCTCGAAGTTGGTTGGCCGGTATTTGCGGTACAGCGACTGCGTCTGGCCGGGGCCGTGCGCGTCAGCATCTGATGCGGGCAGCATGGAAGATCCGTCTCCGTTAGGCGATTGTGGGCGAGCAAAACCGCGAGTGCGGATGTCCGTACACTCCAAGTATACCGAAGTGCCCTGTTCCGTCCCGCAGCCGGAGCGACTAGAAGCCGAGCTTCCGATGGTTGATGATGATGCTCTGGATGATCCCGAAGGATACGAGGACGAAGAACAGCGCTGTGCCGCCGAGGGAAATGAACGGCAGCGGAATGCCGGTCACCGGCATGATGCCCAGATTCATCCCGATGTTGACGAATGTCTGGAAGAAGAACATCGACGTGATGCCGATCGCCAGCTGTTGGCCGAACGTGTCGTGCGCAATCGTCACCGCGCGCAGCATCCGCCAGAACAGCAGCATGAAGGCGAGAAACAGCGCGATGCCACCGACGAAGCCGAACATGCTCATCGCATGAGCGAAGATGAAGTCGGTTTCACTCACCTTCAAAAGGTTGAACTCGGACTGACTGCCGCCGTGCAGGCCGTGCCCGAACCAGCCGGCCGAGCCGATCGTGATGCGTGCCTGAATGATGTTGTAGCCCTGACCGAGATAGTCGCGGTCCGGATCGAACGACACCATCAGGCGGTCCTTCTGATAGTCGTGCAGCAGCCTGAGCCAGGCGAACGCGACCCCCGGAATCGCCAGCAGCGCCAGCCCGACGAGATAGAGCAGCCGGGTCGAGGACATGACGATCATGCCGAGCCAGATTGCGGCGAACACGCCAGTCGTACCGAGGTCTGGCTGCATGAAGACAAGGCCCATCGGCACGGCGACAATGCCAATCGAGATCAGAAAGTTCGAGAGCCGGTCCATCTCGTGGCGGCGTTCGCTGATGAACGCCGCGAGCGCAATGATCGTGGCGATCTTGGCCAGCTCTGAAGGCTGGAACGAGATCGGGCCGAAGAAGAACCAGCGCGTTGATCCCGAGATCGTTTCACCAATGGCCAGCACAGTGAACAGCAAGCCAACGGAACCGACATAGGCGATTGCAGCAAACGACTTCAGGTACTTGTAGTTGATCGACGCCAGAGAGAACATCGCGATCAGGCCGGCGACGAAGTAGAACGCCTGGCGCGTCACTTCCTGGCCGATGATGCCGTCTTCCGCACCGGATGCGCTCCAGATGGTCACCAGACCGAAGATGTTCAGGACGACGATGAGGACGACCATGAACGGGTCGAACTGCGTGGCGGTGCGGGGTCGCGCGCGAACGGCGCGCATTCCTGCGATCGAAGCCATGATGTGCTGTGCTCTCCACGATGGTCCGGCCCGGAATGGCGTCCCCCGACTTCAGGCCCGGCCGGACGAGTAGATCAGGGACTAGTATAGAGCGATGGCGAACGCGGGCACAGTCCGCGACAATGTCCGCGACGACATCGTAGTTGTCCGCGCGCGTTCTGGGAGCGCGAACCCGGCACAGAAAGGACACAATCCGTGACCGATGACCAGAAGCAGGAACAAGCCAAACCGGAATTGAAAGAGCAAGCGCCGATCATCACGCAGCATGAAGCGACGATTCGCGGCGAGACGGTGAGCTACAGCGTCACCGCCGGCCTGATGCCGCTACGCAACGACAAGGACGAGATCGAAGCGCAGATCTTCTACGTTGCCTACACGATCGAGAAGGACGCTGAGGACGAGCCGCGGCCTCTGACGTTTGCCTACAACGGCGGTCCTGGCTCATCCTCGATCTGGCTGCACATGGGCGCGCTTGGCCCGAAGCGCGTCCAGTTGAACCCGGATGGCACGATGCCGCCGCCCCCGTTCAAGCTCGTCGACAACGACCAGTCGTGGCTGCTGGACACCGATATCGTCTTCATCGATCCGGTCGGTACCGGCTACAGCCGCGCCGCAACCCCGGAGCTTGGCGAGAAGTACTACGGCTACTCCGGTGACATCGAGTCGCTTGGCGAGTTTGTCCGTCTCTATCTGACGCGCACCGGCCGCTGGTCGTCGCCACTCTTCCTGGCCGGCGAGAGTTACGGCACGCTGCGCTCAGCCGGACTGGCCGGACATCTAATCGAGCGCGGGATTGCGCTGAACGGTATTTCACTGATCTCGGCCGTTCTGTCATACGCGACGCTCGACATGTGGGCCGCCGGCCACAACGATCTGCCCTACGTCCTGTTCCTGCCCTCGTTCACCGCGACCGCCTGGTATCACAAGCGGCTGTCGAAAGATCTGCAGGCGCGCGAGCTGGAGGATGTCCTCGCTGAGGTTGAGGAGTTCGCGGCGAATGACTACCTGCTGGCGCTGTTCAAGGGCGATGCGCTCTCCGAGGATGAGCGTGCGAGCATGATCGAGCGTGTCGCCGCCTATAGCGGGCTGAGCGAGCAGTTCGTCGACAACAGTAACCTGCGCATCCAGATCATGCGCTTCTGCAAGGAGCTGCTGCGCGACGAGAAGCG
>JBDHWD010000057.1:0-18398 GCA_039810005.1 Thermomicrobiales bacterium
AGATGCGTCGCAAGAAGCCACAATCCTTGTAGGCAGCAACGGCGCTGCCGCTGGTGTAGCAGGTTGGGGTCATGTTCTACCGAACGGGTCGCTGGGCGTACCGTCATCGTCGGCTGGTCATTCTGCTTTGGGCCCTCGCATTTCTGGCCGCGGTTCCGATCCTTCCCCGTCTGACGGACGAACTGAAGGTTGGCGGATTCTCGAATCCGACGATCGAGGCTGCCCGGGCGCGGGCGCTGCTGGAGGCGGAGATACCCAGCTTCGCGCCCTCAACACTGGTTGTCATCTACCAGTCTGACAGCCTTGTCGCGACCGATCCTCAGTTCAGCGCAGCAGCCGAGCAGTCGTTGGCCGGGTTGAGCACGCTGCCGGAAGTCACCGGCGTCACGCCATTTCAGGCCAACCCTGCGCAGATCTCACGCGACGGCCACACCGCCTATTCGCTCGTTCAGCTCTCGCTGTCGCCCGAGCAGTCGCAGCGGCTGATGCCGGATATCCGTGAGGCCATCGTCGATGTTCCCGATGTCGAGGTGACGCTGGCTGGAGCGCCGGCGTTCTATGAGGACGTCGAACGTATCTCGGAGCAGGACCTGCGTCGGGCGGAGATGATCGCGATTCCGTTCGCGCTGGTAGCGCTGGTCCTGGTGTTTGGTTCGCTGGTCGGTGCAGCTGTGCCGCTGGCGGTCGGCGCGCTCAGCGTCGCTGCCGTCATCGGACTGCTCTGGCTTGTCGCTCACATCCTCGACATGTCGATCTTCGTGCTGAACCTGACGACGATGCTCGGGCTCGGGCTGGCGATCGACTACTCACTGTTTATGACGAGTCGCTTCCGCGAGGAGTCACCGCATCGGACGCTCGAAGACGCGATCGCTGTGACGGTCGGCACGGCCGGTCGCGCAGTGTTCTTCTCTGGCCTGACGGTGCTGATCGGCCTGACCGGTCTGGCGTTGTTCGACTTCATGTTCCTGCGCTCGGTCGGTATCGCTGGGGCGCTGGTCGTGGCTGTTGCCGTGCTTGGGGCGCTGACGCTGCTGCCGGCTGTTCTCGGTATCGTCGGGCCGCATATCGATCGGGGGCGGCTGTTCCGGCGTGAATCGCACGGCGGCAGCCCCTTCTGGTCCGTGCTGGCGAACACCGTCATGCGTCACCCCTGGCTCGTGCTAGTGCCGGTGATGGCCTTCCTGATCCTGCTCGGCTTGCCATTCCGGCACGCGAAGCTGTCATCGCCCGATGCGACGATCCTGCCGCTGAGTGTTGAATCACGTCAGGGATTCGAGGTGCTGCGTCGCGAATTCGGCGATGGCGAAATCTCGCCAATCGTCGTCGCGCTGCGCTCGCCGGGCGGCATCACGAGTGAGGATAATCTCGCGGCGCTGTGGGATTTCACGCGCCACTTCGCCGCAGATGAGCGCGTTACCCGCATCGACAGCCTCGTGACGCTCGATCCGCGGCTCAGCCTGGCGCAATACGATTTGCTCTACAACACCGGTCAGATGAGCGACCCATTCGTCGCGGCGGCCCGACAGCAGTTCGCCGGTCCGGACGCGACCGTGGTGCTGATGTATACCCGTGGCCTGCCGACGGATGATGCCAACATCAACCTGCTGCACGAGATCCGCGACTGGCAGATGGGTGGCGACATGCAGATGCTCGTCGATGGCGGCACGGCTGAGATCGTTGATGTCGTCAATGAGATGTACGCCGAGTTCCCGCGCGTCGCGCTGGTGATCGTGCTATCCACCTACCTGGTGCTGCTGTTCCTGTTCCGCTCAGTTGTGCTGCCGCTGAAGGCGATCCTGATGAACGTGCTGTCGATCATCGCGTCCTACGGTGCGCTCGTGTTCATCTTCCAGGACGGGCACTTTGCGCGGTGGCTCGACTTTGAGCCGCTCGGCTTCGTCGAGGCATCGCTACCGATCCTGATGTTTTGCCTGCTGTTCGGCCTGTCGATGGATTATGAGGTCTTTCTGCTCTCGCGCGTCCGCGAGGCATATCTGGATTCGCATGACAACACGAGCAGTGTGGCGATCGGGCTGCAGCGTAGTGGCCGGATCATCACCGGCGCGGCGCTGATCGTTGTTGTTGTGACGCTGTCGTTTGTCTCGGCCCAGATCGTCCTGGTCAAAGCGCTCGGCCTCGGCATCGCGATCGCGATCCTGCTGGATGCCACGATCGTGCGTGGCCTGCTCGTGCCAGCGACGATGCGGCTGCTGGGCGATGTGAACTGGTGGCTGCCCGGCTGGCTCGCGCGCCTGTTGCCGAAGCGGGAGTTTGAGCATTGAGGCGAACGATGCTGCTGCTCGTGCTGATTGGCCTGCTCACCGTCGCGTGCGGCGGGAGCGACACAACGACCTCGTCGGCTGATTCTGCTGAGCCCACCGCGACACGCGCCGCCGCTGCTCTGCTTGCGCCGACTCCTGCAATCGAGCCGGTGCGGCTGCCGCAGGACGAGGCTCCGCACGACCGGCTGACCGAGTGGTGGTACTACACCGGCCATCTCATCACCGACGAAGGCGTGCGCTACGGCTTCGAGTACGTCATCTTCCAGGCGCAGCGCGGCATGTTTGCCCCCTACTACGCCTCACACGTCGCGATCACCGACAGCGCCGCAGACCGCTTCACCTACGATCAGCGCGCCGCGCCGGACGCCAGACGTGAGATCAACGAGGGCTTCAGTCTCGACCTGGGCGGCTGGACGATGACTGGTGCGAATGGGCGCGACCATCTCGCCGCCGATCTCCAAGGCTTCGCGTTCGATCTCGACCTGACGGCCACGAAGCCGGCTGCGCTGCATAATGGCAACGGTTATGTCGAGTTTGGTGCGGCCGGCGGATCGTACTACTACTCTCGGACGCGCATGGATGTCAACGGCGTGCTGACGGTTGACGGGCAGGCGCTGGCGGTCCATGGCGAGGCCTGGATGGATCATCAGTGGGGCGACTTCATCCAGGTCGGTGGCGGTGGCTGGGACTGGTTCTCGGTTCAGCTGACCTCTGGTTGGGATCTGACCATCTCGGTGGTGCGCGATGAAGATCGAGATTTGGTGACGGCATACGGGACGCTGATCGACCCGGACGGCGGCACGACGCATCTCGATGCCACCGACATCGACGTTCAGGTGCTGGACGAGTGGACCAGCCCGCACACCGCCGCGACGTATCCATCTGCCTGGCGGATCACCCTGCCGGAGCATGACTGGTCGCTCACGGTGCGTCCATCGATGGCTGATCAGGAGCTGCAGACGCAGGAGACGACCGGCGTGATCTATTGGGAGGGCGAAGTCATCGTTGAAGGGGCGGTCGACGGGCAGGCAGTTGATGGCCTGGGCTATGTCGAGCTGACCGGCTACGCGACGAGCGACGCTCCTTCATTGCCGTCCCTGTCCCGGTAGGCAGTTGCCGGGTGGCTCACGATGCTTACAATCCACGCCGCGACACACGTGACGCCTGACTGAGGCCAGCACGCCGACGCGACGAGAGGATCGCCCGTGGAGCGCGATGTCCGCGGCTATGTCCGTGTTACGAACATGCGGTTTGATCCGCAGAATGCCGATGCCGCGATTGAGCGGTTCTGGTCGGTGTCTGCGCCGATTGTCCTGTCGCAGGAGGGTGCGATCAGCATCGTTGGCGGCATCAATCGCGAGACCGGCGCGGGCGTGGCGCTCTCGTTCTGGACATCGGTCGAGGCACTGCAGATGAGCAACGCGGCGCCGGCGATTTTCGGCGCGTTGCCCGGCTACGCGCCGTGGATGTCCGGCGGGTATACAGTCGAGACATACGACCTGGTTCGCGGCGAGCCGATCCATCGCGAGACATCGACGGGATTGACGGCGCGGATCTTCACGGTTGCTGCCGATGAGCACACGGGTGCCCAGGCGATTGAGACACTCGACGCCTGGATTTCGGTCAGCGGCCAGCAGCGCGGATGTGTCGCAACGCTTCTGCTTGCGCCGCACATGGGCGCGAAGGTAGTTGCTGTTGAGCTGTGGCGCTCGGCGCGTGCCATTGCAGTCGGAGACGCGCGCATACTTGCCGAGCTCGATCGCGGCACGCCGTTCGCTGGCCGGGTCAGTATCGAGCAGATTGTCCTTAGCTGACTGTTGCGCGGTCCGGCGTTGCGCCGTCCGGCAATGTCAGGTCGTGCCGGACCGCCCAGATCGCCAGCTCGGTGCGGTTATTCGTCGTCGTCTTCCCTAGCAGATTGCCGACGTGCGTGGTCACTGTCCGGTGACTAATGAACAACTGTTCGGCTATCTGGCGATCCGAGAGGCCCTGGGCGACGAGTTGCAGCACATCGACCTCGCGTTCGGTCAGGCCGGCTGGCCGCTGCGGCCGGACGTTAGCGATCAGCGATTCGACAGAGCGCACGCCGGCCGTGGCGCCCAACCGGCTGAAGATCGCCTGGGCCTCATTGAGATCCTCAAGCGCTTCGGTCGACATACCGGCAACAGCGTAGGCGTTGGCGCGCTCGATCAGGGCGGTTGCTTCTTCGTACGGCAGCTTGCACTGGCGGGCGAGCTGGACCGCGTTGTCGGCCGGCTCGATTGCGGTTCGGCTGCCTTGCCGTCCGCGACTTGCGCGCGAGGCGATCAGCAGCGCGTGGATGGCGACGATGCTGTGGCCGGATGCGCTGGCGCGAACGGCAGTCTCACTGCCGATGCGTCGTGCGGCTTCGGTGTCCCCGCGAGCGAAGGCGATCAGGCCGCGCACGATGCTGTGCAGGAGCGCGCCGGGGACGAACTCACGATCCTTCAGGACTCGTTCGATGGCCTGCTCCCAGGCAACGGCGGTGTTGATGTCGTGGCGCGCCAGGCAGTGATGAGCCTGAATTGTCGCTGCCGTGATCCAGTGCTGCACGGAGTGGTCGCCGGCCCCCGCATCAGGCGTTGGGGCAACCTGGCGCAGCGCGATATCTCCGGCCGTCGTGCGGCCTTCAGCATAGGCAAGCTCGCTGATCAGGTTGTGGATGATGTCGCGCACAGCCTGAGGTGATTGATCGATCAGCCGCTCCAGCTCCGGGATGACGGCTCGAACCGCGTCCCATTCGCCGAGGCGGTAGCGCGCATAGACGAAGGCCGGCTCAGGCGAATCCGGCAGCAGAAGACGTGCACTACGCGCCCGCGCCAGTTGCTCACCGCGTGTCGTGAACGCGCGCACGCGCTCCGGCTCATGGAGGTGCGCGATCAGCGCGACGCGCATGATGCCGACAGCGGCGTAGTCGGTGGCCAGGTCAAAGCGGCCGAGCTCTTCGGCAATCGAGACACTCTGCAGGACGAGCGCGAGCGCGTCGCCTCCTTCGCCTCGCGCAATCTTGAGGCTGGCTGCGAACTGCAGAGCGATGGCGAGATACATCGCCTGGCCGGTGCGTTCGGCCAGCTTGCGCAGCTCGTCGGCGACCGCGGCGAGATCGTCGAACTGGCTCGTGGAGCCATAGCAGTAGCCGAGATACGAGAGCGCGGTGCCGAGGCTCTCGTCGTCCTGCTCAGCGCGCAGGATCGGCACGACTTCGCGGAGGATCGTCATGCTGCCGGTCACGTCGCCATCTTCGTAGAGCATCGTCGCTCGGCGCTGGGCGGACTGCGCCAGCATTAGCGCATCGGCTCTGAGGCGGGCCCGTGTAGCGACGCGATCGATCTCACGGATTCCCTGCGCTCGATCGTTCCAGACGAGCACGTCGGCCATCGCAAGCCGGACACGATCTTCTTCGGCGTCGGCGATATCCAGGCGCGCGCCGATATTCAGTGCGCGACGATAGAGCTTCGCGGCTTCGGGGAAGCCGAACTCCGCGCGCGCCTCACTCGCGGCCTGCAGCAGCGCGGTGTAGGCATCGGCGTACTTGCCGGCTCGATCGGCGTGGAGCGCGATGGCGTTGGCGTTGCTGCCGGGCTGGTGCTGGAGCCAATCGAGCACAGCGGCGTGGATGAGTCGGCGGCTCAGGGGAGGATGTTGCCGGGCGAGCCCGCGCTGGAACGCGCCGTGTCGAAAGCGGATCGTCCCGTCGATGTCCTCAATCAGCAGGCCGAGTGAGAGTGCCGCGTCGAGGTGCTCGGCGATGCTGAGCGGCGAGGCATTCTTCAGATTGGCCATCAGATCCAGGTCGATTTCTTCACCAACGATTGCCGCCAGCGTCAGGACGTCGATCGTGTCCTGGCTCAGCCGACCGGCGAGTGCTGACACGACCGCGCTGAGGGACGTCGGCAGATGCTCATGCGCGTCAGCATCGGTCAGGTCGATCTCCCCTGCTTCGAACGCGTTCAGCAGGTTGTTCAGCACAAGCAGATTGCCGCCGCTGAGCTGCACGAGCGTGCGGCTCACCTGCTGGCGGTGAGCCGGCGAACGGTCGCCGAACGCATCGTTGACGTAGCCCTCGATCGTGTGCCCGTCGATCGGCGCCAGCTCGAGAACCGTCGCGCGAGATTCGGCCGAGATCGCGTGGAGCCAGTCTGCGATGCGAGAGGCGTGGGGCTGCGCGGCGTTGACCGTGAGCACCAGCAGCAATGGCGCGGACGCGACACGGTGTGCAACCGTGCGGATCAACGCCAGCGACGACGAGTCGGCCAGATCGAGATCCTCGAACACCAACACCATCGGGGCCTCGTCAGCAGCGGTACTGAGGATGGAGGCAACCCGCCGACTAAGCTCCGCGATGCCCTGAACGGCCGGCTCGGCGATACCGAGTGGCGGCGGCAGCAGGTTCTCCATCGCCGGATACCGTGCAGTAATCTGATGCCACGGACCAAATGGGGTGGAATCGTCGCCAGAATAGCAGCGCGTCAGCACGACGCGGGGCCGTGCCGCATGCAGGTCGGCGCGCTCAAGGAAGTTGCCGAGCAGAACGGACTTGCCGCTCCCGGGCTCGCCAACGATCACGACAACACTCCCCTGCCCCGCGCATGACTGATCGAGGCTGGCGAGGAGCGTTGAGACTTCCTGAGCGCGCGCGACAAACTGCATAGCGCTATGCCACCCCCCTGCGAGTGGCTGCGGCCGAGGGCTGGAGTCAGTACTGGTCGCCCAGTGCCATTGCCTTGCTGGTTGAGAAATGAATCGTGCTTCCGGGTACCCAACCTCCACCGGACAGATACTCAACGTGACTCATGTACATCATGCAGAAGCGATCGTCGCCCGGGTCAAATGTGACGCCTTCTGGCCAACTACCCTGCGGTTCGTCATCGCGGCTCGCGCCGCTTCCGAACGTATTCAGACTCAGCCACTCCTCAGCGCTGATGACGTGCCCGCGCAGGACAACACCGTTGTCCAGGCTGACGACCATCTTGATTGGGAGATTGTCGCCGTTGGTGTACCCGACGGCATCGAAGCGCTTGAGGAGGTTACGAAGAAGAACCGCGGACATGTTGATTCCCCCTGACTCATGCATGGCCGGCCGCTGGCCGGGCCATCGGTCTACTACAACGAACAATCTGGGGATTCGAACGAACCCAACATAGCATTCACCCCAGTGTCTGTCAAAGGTGACAGTTGCGCCGAGCGGGAGGGAGGCGGCCGACTGGGGATCTCGGCCGCCTCAGCGAGGAGGAGGGATGGGGAGGGAGGGAAATTCGCGGAGTCTGTGCTGCGCACAATTGCCTGCGGGTCGTCGGGTTTGTTCTTTCGGGCCAGCTCACGAAGAGCCTCGGCAAGCTCGTCGATCCAGGACCGCTCATCGAAGTCAGCGCCTTCATCTGTGCGGTCCTCCGCCGGCGACTGGCCGGCGTCACGCGACGGGTTTCGATGTTGCTCGTCCGGCTCCTCGATTGCGTATTGGAAATTCGTAACGAGTTGCCGGGCTAGCCGATTGACCATGCGGTCTCTCCTGTGATGACGAGTCGCGTGTGCCAGCTGTCGCTGCCGTCGAACTACTCGATCGACATGCCGTATTTTGTCGGAAGCTGGGCTGGCCCACATCAGTGGAATTGCGCATTTCCCGGACGGTGTTCGGAAAAGCGTTCGATACGTAGCCTTACGGAGAGTTCAGGACGCCTGCGCGCGCAGCCCGGCCAGGATCAGATCGATCGTGCGGTCGGACGCACGGCGAAGCTCGTCCGGCGCGGCGATGCCCGAACGCACCGCCTCGACCAGCCCGACGATGCTGAGCAGCAGGGTGCGCGCATCCTGCGCCGCATCGACGCCCGCATCAAGCCCGGAAATGGCATCAATGAGCGGCGCTTCGAGGATGGCCGCCAGCGGGGGCACAGCTGCCGTACCGGCTGCCCGGGCGGGCCGCAGGGTGAAGACGAAGTGGAACGCATCAGAGGACAGCAGTGCCGCATCAACGAGGTCACGCCATGTTCGGCGCAGACGCTCCTCAGCACTGAGATTGCGCGGCAAGCGACGCAGGTGCGCCACGATATCGTGCGCGGAAGACTCCGCCACCTGATAGAGCAGATCGTCCTTGTCGCGGAAGTAGAGATAGATCGTGCCGTGCGTGATGCCGGCCTCTTCGGCGACGCGACGAATGGAGAGCCTCCCACCGTTGCTCAGCACGAGCGCGCGTGCCGCTGCGAGGATGGCAGCACGAGTCGCGACCGGGTCACGTGCGTTTGTCGTCGGTTCGTTCGCGGTCATTCGCCTCCTGGTGGCGCGCATTGCTGGCGGCAGGCTAGCCTGAGTATCGCAGACGCGCGGCGCAGGTTGACATCGCAGAGAGGCGCTGGTATCGTCTTAGGCACAACTGAATAGACCCTGCGCTCATCCAGAGTGGTGGAGGGAATCGGCCCTTAGAAGCCCGGCAACCGGCGTCATGTACGTGCGGTGCCAAATCCGCCGGAACCAGGTTCCGGAAGATGAGCAGTGTGAGCATCCACCACCTCACCCAGGTGGTGTTTTTGTTCTTCCTCTCCGGCGCAGGGTGCAGAGGCTTTGACGAGGACGAGTACACGGATCACTGCCGGTCTAGCGAGCCACGTATGGTGGAAGGTGGCACTGTCAGCCCGTGGAATATGACCTCTGAGCTGCATTCTGAACCGCGCCGAGCCGCGAACGACACCGTATCACCACGATACGCGCCGATCGTATTCGCCATATCGAACGCCAAGTAGGAATCGCCGGAACGCCCCCGATACAGGGCGATGTGTGCATGACATGCACCAGCTGAGTCTGTCGTTGCGAAACGACGGTAAAGCGGGGTGGTACCACGGGCAAGGCCCGTCCCCGCGCGGGGGCGCCGCGCCGTTGTCTATGCGCGCTCCCACCAGTCGACTTGGACGACGAGCAGGGAGAGCTGCGAAAGATGACGAACATTACGCCGATCGACACCCATACGTCTGCATCCACAACAGCAGGCTATGGCATTGCAGCTCCGGGAATTGACTGGGCTGCCAGCCCGGCCCAACAGGCTCTGCGCATCGCGACACCGTCCGATCCGTTCGTTACCGAGAACGGCGCGACGCTCGACGATGTCGTCCTCGCCTACGAGACGTGGGGAACGCTGGCACCGGCACGCGATAATGTCGTGCTCGTGTTTCACGCGCTCACCGGCGATTCGCATGCCGCTTCGCACCCGGAGATTCCCGGCGATCGCGTCGGCTGGTGGGAGCCGCTGATCGGCAGCGGTCGACCACTCGATACCGATCGCTTCTTCATCATTTGCGCCAACACGCTGGCATCGTGCTACGGCTCAACCGGACCATGCACCTTCGCGCCGGACGGCGAGCGCTGGGGCACGCGTTTCCCGGCCGTGACGGTCCGCGACCAGGTGAACGCCCAGCTCCGGCTGCTGGATCGGCTGGGGATCGATAGCCTGGCTTGTGCCATCGGCGGCTCGCTGGGTGGCATGGAGGCGGTCGAGCTTGGCGCGACCGCGCCCGATCGTGTGCGACGGCTAGTCGTTGTCGCCGCATCGGGGCGCTTCCATGCGCAGGGCATCGCCTTCAACGAAATTCAGCGACGGGCGATCATGCTCGATCCGACCTGGCAGGGCGGCGCATATGGCGAGCAGCAGCCCGCCGGCGGCGTGGCACTGGCGCGCATGGTCGGGATGCTGACTTTCCAGTCCGACGAGTCGATGACGATGCGCTTCGGTCGCCACGCGGTGGCGCGCTACAACGCCTGGCCGGAGTTCCACGGACGCTTCGATATCGAGGGCTACCTGCACTACCAGGGCGACAAGCTCTCCGGACGATTCGACGCCAATGCCTATCTCTATCTGCTGCGGGCTATGGATAGCCACGACATCGGTCGGGAGCGCGGCGGCCTGTCCGAGGCTGCGCGGCGGATCACCGCTCGCACGCTCGTCATTGGCGTGCGCTCGGACGTGCTCTTCCCGACGGTGCATGTCCAGGAGACGGCCGACGCGATCACGCGCGGCGGTGGCGTGGCGCGCTACTGGGAACTGAACTCGCCGCATGGCCACGACGCGTTCCTGAAGGACTTCGAGCGCCTCGATGCGGTGCTGCGCGATGGAGTGGGTTGGCAGGCCACGCCGCCATTGGCGCGCACGTCCGCCGTCGACGAGACGGAGGCCGCCGATTGATCTAGGCCACGAAAGCCCGGGCGGTCAGCGCTGACGCGCGAGCCGGGACAGGCAACCGACCTGCACGATGATGCGGGGTTCACGATGTATTCGCAATCAGGTAACGAAGGAAGACTAGACGCATGACTGACGCCAACAGCAACGGAGTACCCAGCAAGCAGAAGTGGGGCTTCAACACCCGCCAGATTCACGCCGGGCAGCAGCCCGACCCGACGACAACCTCGCGTGCGGTGCCGATCTACCAGACATCGTCATTCGTGTTTCACGATGCCGATCACGCCGCACGGCTGTTCGGTCTGCAGGAATTCGGCAACATCTACTCGCGGATCATGAATCCGACCAATGACGTCTTCGAGCAGCGCATTGCTTCGTTGGAGGGTGGCATCGCTGCTCTCGCGACTGGTTCCGGCCAGGCGGCGGAGTCGATCGCTATCTTCACCTTCCTGGAGGCAGGCGACGAGATCGTCTCGGCAGCCAGCCTGTACGGCGGTACCTACAATCTGTTCGCCGTCACGCTGCCGCGCCTCGGCATCAAGACGAACTTCATCGACCCGACCAACCTCGACAACTTCCGGGCCGCGATCAACGAGCGCACGCGCGCGATCTACATCGAGACGATTGGCAACCCGAAGCTCGACGTCGTGCGCATCAAGGATGTGGCGGCAATCGCCCACGAAGCTGGCGTCCCACTCATCGTCGACAACACGTTCGCGTCGCCGTACCTGTGCCGCCCGATCGAGCATGGCGCTGACATTGTCGTCCACTCGGCGACCAAGTGGATCGGCGGCCACGGAACGTCGATCGGCGGTGTCATCATCGACTCCGGTAAGTTCGACTGGACGAACGGCAAGTTCCCCAAGATGGAGGACTATGTCGAGCGCTTCGGCGACCTGGCCTGGATCATCCGCGCCCGCGTTGAGCCGTATCGCGACCTCGGTCCTGCCCTGGCGCCGCTCAACTCGTTCCTGTTCCTGCAGGGCCTCGAGACGCTCTCGCTGCGCATGGATCGCCACTGCGAGAACTCGCAGCGCGTCGCGGAGTGGCTGGAAGCGGACTCACGTGTGAACTGGGTGACCTATCCCGGTCTGAAGAGCCACCCGGACCACGAGGTTGCCGCCGAGCAGTTCGATCACGGCTTCGGCGCAATGATCGTCTTCGGCGTCAAGGGCGGCCGTGAGGCCGGCCGTGAGGTCATCAACAACGTGCAGCTCTTCTCGCTGCTGGCCAACGTCGGCGATGCCAAGTCGCTGATCATTCACCCGGCCACGACGACCCACGAGCAGCTCAACGAGGAGCAGCAGGCCTCGGCCGGGGTGACTCCCGACCTGCTGCGTCTCTCGATCGGCACCGAGGACGTCGAGGACATCATCGACGACCTTGATTACGCGCTCAACAAGGCTGTCGCCAAGACATCGGTGGCGGTGTAGGGAGGAGCGGCCCTCACCCCCAGCCCCTCTCCCAACGCTGGGAGAGGGGAGCAAGGCCGGCACCTGACACGCTATACCTCGCCACCCTTCTTCCAACGCTGGGAGAGGGGAGCAAGGCCGGCACCTGACACGCTATACCTCGCCACCCTTCTTCCAACGCTGGGAGAGGGGAGCAGGAACGGCACCTGACACGCTATACCTCGCCACCCCCTCTCCCAATTTTGGGAGAGGGGGCCGGGGGGTGAGGGCCGCTCCTCTAGCCCATCTTCGGTGTTGCGGCGCTGCCGATCTTCGCGACCTCGATGATGTCGGAGAGGATCGCGCTGGACGTTGGCGAGGGGCCGGCGCCCTGACCGTGGAGCAGAACCGGGCCGACGCGGTCGCCGACGATCTCGACCGCGTTGAAGTTGCGCACTACCCGCGAGAACAGGTCGTCGCCGGGGACAAAGACCGGCGCGACGCGCAGATCGGCGTCGTCGCCACGGCGCTCGGCGCTGGCGATCAGACGGATCGTTCCGCCGCGTGCTTTGGCATCGGCAATGTCGGCGGCCGTGACGCCAGTGATGCCGGTGCGGTCGATCTCGTCGGGATGGACATGGCGACCGAGCATCAGCGAGGCAAGGATCGCCAGCTTGTAGGCGGCGTCGAAACCCTCGACATCGCCAGTCGGATCCGGCTCGGCAAAGCCGAGTCGCTGCGCCTCGGCCAGCACGTCCGCGTAATCCGCGCCGTCGGCGTCCATGGCTGACAGAATGAAGTTCGTCGTGCCATTGATGATGCCGCGAACACGCTCGACCTGATTGCTGGCCATCACCTGCCGAAGCGCTGCGAAGAGCGGGATGCCGCCGCCGACACACGCTTCGCAGAGGAACCCGGCGTCGCCGTCGCGCGCAGCAGAAAGGATGGCCGGCAAATGCTTCGACACAGCTTCCTTGTTGGCCGTCACGATGTGCCTGCCATTGGCGAGCGCACGGACCATGAGATCGGCGGCTGGCTGCTCGCGGCCGAGTACCTCGACGACAACGTTGACGGCCGGGTCGTCGATCAGCGACTGCGCGTCGGTCGTGACCAGCGACGGGTCAATGTTGGCCCGGCCGGCCTTGTGCGGCCCGCGGTCGAATGCTCCGACCAGACGCAGCTCGACGCCGCTCGTGGCGGCCAGCGACTGGGCATCGTTCGCAATCGCATCGGCGACGGCGCTGCCAATCGTCCCAAGCCCCAGGATGGCAACTCCGACAGCCGACGAATGTTCCGACACGATGGCTCCTCCTCTATTGACGGCGGTTCTGACCGCAACCTTGACGCGCGACATTGCGACTGTTATCGTCCAGTTGCGCTGGTTCGCGGTTGCAGCCTACCGAACCGGCATTGTCTGTGGCAATGGAGGATCAGCCCGTGTTCCGTTCGGCGTTCATTATCGCCATCACTGAGGAGACTATTACCGCGCGCGCCGCGACGGCGTTGCGCGGGGGAACCGGCTGACGGCTTCCAACAGCGCAATGACCTATGAGCGGCAGGAGCATGAGCTCCTGTTTTTTGTTGTTCGGGATTCGCAGGCTCCGGTAACGGAGCGAAGGAGGGGTTGGGATCATGGCCGACAGGATTGACGTAGCGGTTCTTGGGGCAACGGGTAGCGTTGGACAGCGCTACATTGAGCTGCTGGATGGTCATCCGCAGTTCCGCCTCGCCGAGCTGTTCGGCAAGCAGAGCGCCGGCAAGCGCTATGGCGACGCCGTGGACTGGCGCATATCCGCCGCGCCGCCGGAGGAAGCGGCCAACCTGGTCGTCAAGCACCACGAGGAGCCGGTCAACAGCCCGATCGTCTTTGCCTCGCTGCCGGGCGGCACTGCCGGCGAGGTCGAACTGCGCCTCGCCGCCGAGGGCAAGGCGGTCTTCTCCAACGCTCGCGACAACCGCATGGACCCGGATGTGCCGCTCATCATCCCCGAGGTGAATGCCGATCATGCCAGGGCGATTGATGCGCAGCGCAAGCGTCGCGGCTGGGATCGCGGCTGTATCGTCACCAACCCGAACTGCTCGACGATCCATCTCGTCCTGGCGTTGAAGCCCATCTGGGATGCGTTCGGCATCGAGCAGGCGATGGTGACGACGCTGCAGGCGTCGTCGGGGGCGGGCTATCCGGGCGTGCCGTCGCTTGACCTCATCGACAACGTCGTCCCCTACATCGGCGGCGAGGAAGAGAAGATGGAGTCGGAGACGCTGAAGCTGCTCGGCGGCTTCGACGGCAACGAGTTCCAGTACGCAGACGTACGCATGAGCGCGCACTGCAACCGCGTGCCTGTGCGCCACGGGCATCTCGAAACGGTGAGCCTGAAGCTCGGCAAGCCGGCCTCTCCCGCTGAGGTCGTCGAGGTATTCCGCTCATTCCGTGGTCGCCCGCAGGAGCTGGGTCTTCACTCAGCACCGCCGGAGCCGATCATCGTTCGCGAGCAGCCGGATCGCCCACAGCCGGCGCTTGATCGCGACGTGGCCGGCGGCATGGCGTCGATCGTTGGGCGTGTGCGCGAGTGCTCACTCTTCGACATCAAGTTCGTCGTACTGGGCCACAACACGATCCGCGGCGCGGCCGGTGCTTCGCTGCTGAATGCCGAGATGCTGCTTGCTGACGGCTACCTGCGCGTCTAGCGCATATCGGCGAATCCACCAGATACAGACGCGCCGGCCACAATGGCCGGCGCGTTTCCATGTCTCCGAGGAGTGCTGTTACTTCTGCGGGCGAACCAGCAGGAGCGGCAGTTCCGACGAGTGCAGCACCTTCTCGGCGACCGAGCCAAAGAACAGGCGCGAGATGCCGCCCCGACCGTGGGTCGACATGACAATGATGTCCGACTTGTTGCGCTTTGCACTATCGAGAATCGCGTCGGCAACATTGCCTTCCAGCACCTCGGAGGTCACGTCGATCCCCCTGGCGCGGAGTGTTTCAGTCATGCGCTTGAGATACTGTCCGGCTTCTTCCTTGATGGCGTCGGTATATTCGGCAACGAGCCCATAATCGAGCGCGACATCGGGGCCGGGCATGGAGATCACTGGCATCTCAACGACTCGCACCAGATGCAGCGCCGGCTGCTGGTCGGACGCTGAGATTGCCTCGACGCCCCGGTTCAGCGCGTCCTCGGCGAATTCGGAGCCATCCAGCGGCACCAGCACACGACCGAAGGCCGGCTCGGCTGTAGCGGCTTCGCTGCTGGCGCGGATGACGAGCACCGGGCACTGCGCATCGCGCACGATCCGGTTGGCGACGCTGCCCAGCACGAGGCGACCGACGCCGCCGCGCCCGTGGCTGGTCATGACGACCAGAGGGTTGTTAACGCCGGCAATGATGCTGAGGACTTCGCTCGTCGGGCTGCCGACGCGGCAATCTGTCTCGACTGCGACACCATCAATCTTTGCGCCGAGGGCTTTCAGATACTCGTTGCGCTCGACGATCCAGCTATCCATCATCTGACCGACAGCGAGCGCGCCCGTCGCGCTCCAGGCACTGAATTCGACCGGGATCTCGACGATGGACACGAGGAGCAAGCCGCCACCGATGCGGCGGCTGAGTTCGGCAGCCCAGGGTAGTGCTTGTTCCGCCTGCTCGGAACCGTCGAGTGGTACGACGATTGTAGTCACCGTGGGGTCTCCTCTCCTGTGCGCGTCCCGGCTGCTTCGCCGGTGGCTAGGGAATGGATACACTCTTCTAGTGCCGGACGCAATGATCACGTCCGTTAGAATGCAACGGTGGATTCGCAGTCGTGCGCGTCAGGTGTCGATCGCGAGTGCAGTGCCGTGTCGTGGGTGGTGGAGTCGCTTCGCATGCAATCGAGAATGCTCTCTCGCCGGTCTTTTCTGCGTCTCAGTTCGGCATTAGGCGCGTGGCTCGTTGCTGCCTGTAGCGGACCCGACGAGCACACCGACGCAGAGATCAGTCCCGGCCGCGTCCACCGCAACGTCGAGCAGTCCGGGCAGTCTGGCTCGTCGTCGCCTGGAACTACGGGAACAGCGACAACGAGTGATTCTACGCCCGGCGCGACCTCCGTTGGCAATGGCGAGACGGTCCGACTCCAGATTCGGGACATCCCGGATCCTCTCCTGACGCACGCGAATTGGATGCGTGACCGGCTGCTTGAGCAGCTTGGCGCGATCGAGGTTGATAGCACACCGGATCTGATCATTCGGATGAAGGCCGATGACGATCAGGACCTGCCGATATTGGTCACAGACTACGTGGCGGTTGTCTCGCGTCGTCTCATCGTCCGCGAAATCTCCAGCGACCAGCTTCGGCAAATCTGGAATGGCGAGATCGGCGACTGGAGCGCGCTCGGCTCGCCGGTGGGACAGCCGGTGGTGCGTGTGGCTGTGAACGAGTCTGCCGGCCCGTTTGATGCGGCGCATGCCGACGAAAAGGTGCCGAATCGGGATGACCTGGCCACCTACCTCGAAGACCAGCCGGGCGCGTTGGCGATCATTCCGGCGCACCTCGTCGACTACCGCTTCAGGACTCTGCGGCTCGATGGCGTCACCTGGTTCCGTCCGGGTGAAAAGACCTGGCCGCTACAAGTAGCCATGGTCGTCGACATTGCGGAGAGCGAACGCTCGGCTTTGACACAGCACGTCGCTGCTGCAATCACGCCGGAGGAAGAGTTGTCGCCCGTCTCGATGACCTGGGCTGGCGACATCATCATGGGCCGTCGCGTCCATGCCAAGATGCTGGAGTATGGCGACTGGGCTGCCCCGTTCCGGTCGATTGCCAGCGAGCTGACCTGGGCCGACGTGACGATCTCCAACCTGGAATGCGCCATCTCGGACGCCTACGAGACGCCGGTTGACCCGACGACGTTTGATTTCAAGACCGACCCGCCAGCGATGGCCGGCCTGGAGCTGGCTCAGATCGACGTACTGAGCCGCGCGAACAACCACGCGTTCAACTTCGGCCCGGTTGCGATGGAAGACACAACCGCGCTGCTCGATGGTGCCGGCATCAAGCATTTCGGCATCGGTCGCAATCTTGAGGAGGCGCGGCAGGCGTCGGTCGTCGAGATCGGCGGCGTGTCCTATGCGTTCCTCGGCTACAACGGCATCAGCGACGAGTGGGACGGCGCAGAAGCCGACAGCCCGGGCACCAACCCGCTGCTCGACTGGCTGGTCGTCGAAGACATCCGCCGGGAGCTAGCGGCCGGGCATATCGTTATTCCGTTCTTCCATTGGGGCATTGAGTACCAGTATGACCCGACCGAGGAGCAGCGCTACTTCGCGCAGGTCGCGATCGATACCGGCGCGGCGATGGTGATGGGGTCGCATCCGCACTGGGTTCAGGCGGTTGAGACGTACAAGGGCAAGTCGATCGTCTACTCACTGGGCAATTTCGTCTTTGATCAGGAGTGGTCGTTGGAGACGAAGCAGGGCATGATCGCCGACGTCTGGATGCGTGGCGAAACGCTGCTGGCGCTCGATCTGGTGCCGGTCCTGATCGAGGATTATCACAAGCCGCGGCGAATGTCGGATGACGAGGCATGGCCCGTTCTGAATCAGGTCTGGGCGGCCAGTGACCGCATCCGTTTTGGTGGTTAAGCGCGGAGAAGCGCGGCGGGACGCACGATTTTGCGTGCTATACTGCGGCCAACGCGCGAATGATATGGCAAGCTGGATAGCCAGCCAGCCCGTTCATAGAGTGGTACAAGCCATGAAAGGTACCGTACGATGACGTACGTGATCGCGGAGCCGTGCATCGGGGTGAAGGATGCCTCCTGTGTTGAGGTGTGCCCGGTGGACTGCATCCATTCCGATGACGATTCGGAGCAGTATTTCATCAATCCCGACGAGTGCATTGACTGCGGTGTCTGCGCCGAGGTCTGCCCCGTTGAAGCGATATTCTTCGAGGATGATCTGCCCGAGCAGTGGGCCAGCTTCCTCGGGCTGAACCGCCAGTACTTCGAGAACCAGTAAGCTGACGGTCGCTGCGCTGCGCCCTTGGTGCCGGTAGCCGGCGTTGAGGGCGCAACGCAGACAATCTCACCCCTCACACTCTCCCCCGTCTATGTGTGTGTCCCCAAACTACGTGATGCGTTACGACAGCATCGCGCCTCAGTCGTTGCCAGTCGCGCGAACGGTGAATCGCTGAAATACCTCAACATGCAGGTCGATCTGTCGGCCCAGCTCGAATGAGATCTGGTCCGCGAGATTATCGACGGTTACCGGCGCGGTCGGACCACTGAGTACGATCTCGACGTCCTCGCCGTCCAGCGATACGGATTCGACGTCAAAGACCGTCGGCGCAACCCACTCACGCGTGATGTTGAGAACGACGGACTCGTCGCGAGCGTTGGAGACGATCTGGGCAGTAACGATCCAGAGCGGATAAGCGATGATCGCAACAGAGATAGCTGCCATCGCGAAGCCGACCTTGATCTGCCGTGGTAGCTTGCCGCGCGGCAGGTAGCCGTACAGCACGAAGACCAACGCTGCTGAGAGGACGATCGCCGCCAGGTTGGTCAGGTACAT